>NZ_JBSGHL010000087.1:0-25561 GCF_053604375.1 Streptomyces sp. NPDC004031
CTGATCTCCTGGCTCGACTGCGCCAAACAGCACGGACTGCCCATCACCTACCTCGGCGGCTGGAACGAACGCGGCCACGACGCCAACTGGTACGTCCAACTGCGCACCGCGCTCAACACCGCGGGCTACGGCAACGTGCAGCTCGTCGCCGACGACTCCGGGTGGCAGGTCGCCGACGACATGGCGTCGAACTCCGCCTTCAACAACGCCGTGTCCGTCATCGGCGCCCACTACCCCTGCGCGGGCGGTGACGGCGGCAACGCCGACACCTGCTCGTCCTCGACGGCCGCGAAGAACAACGGCAAGCCGCTGTGGGCCAGCGAGAACGGCTCCCTCGACATGAACTCCGGCGCCCCGGCGCTGATCCGCTCCATCGTGCGCGGCTACACCGACGCGCGCATGACCGCGTACCTCAACTGGCCCCTGGTGGCCGCGCTCTACCCCAACCTCCCGTACGACACCGTGGGCCTGGCCACGGCCCCCTCGCCCTGGTCGGGCAGCTACTCGATCGGCGAGAACACCTGGGCCACCGCGCAGGTCACCCAGTTCGCCCAGCCCGGCTGGCAGTTCGTCGACTCCGCCTCCGGCTACCTCGGCGGCGCCGAGACCAACGGCGCCTACGTCACTCTCAAGTCGCCCAACGGCAAGGACTACTCGACCGTCCTGGAGACCACCACCGCCACCGCCGCGCAGACGGTGAACGTCCACGTCCAGGGCGGCCTGTCCACCGGCACCGTGCATGTGTGGGCCACCCGGGTCAACAGCCCGAGCGCTGCCACGGACTTCGTGCACAGCCAGGACGTCACCCCGTCCGGCGGCTCCTACGCGCTGACGCTTCAGCCCGGCTGGATCTACACCGTCACCACGACCACCGGCCAGGGCAAGGGCACCGCGACCTCCCCGGCCGCGCACGCCCTCGCGCTGCCCTACTCCGACAGCTTCGACGGCTACGGCAACGGCACCGAGGCGCGCTACCTGTCCGACATGCAGGGCGCCTTCGAGGCCCAGCCGTGCGCCAACGGCCGCTCCGGGCAGTGCGTGCAGCAGATGGCGGCCACCAAGCCCATCGAGTGGCAGGACGACTCAGACGCCTTCACCCTGGCCGGCGACCCGACCTGGACCGACTACACCGTCAGCGTCGACGTCGACCTGCGGCAGGCCGGCACGGCCGAGGTACTGGGCCGCGCAGGCCTGCAGAACCGCCCGCAGAGCCACCAGGCGGCGTACGAGCTGCGGGCCGACGACGGCGGCCGCTGGTCGATCGTGCGCACCTCCGCGGCCGGGACCTCCACGACGCTGGCCTCCGGCACCCGCGCCGCGCTCGGCACCGGCTCCTGGCACACCCTGGCGCTCGGCTTCTCCGGCGACCAGATCACGGCGAGCGTGGACGGCGGCACCCTCGGCACCGTCCACGACAGCACCTACGCGGCGGGCCAGATCGGCTTCGGCGTGGCGGGCTACCAGACCGACCAGTTCGACAACCTCTCGGTGACGCCGAACGCCGCGGGCAGCATCGGCGGCATCCTCAAGGGCAGCGGCTCGGGCCTGTGCGCCGACGTACCGGCCGCGAGCCGCACCAACGGCACCCAGGTCGCCCTGTGGGACTGCACGAACGGCGACAACCAGCGGTGGACGGCGACCCCGTCCGGCCAGCTCACCGTCTACGGCGGCGCCAAGTGCCTGGACGTCGCCAACTCCGGCACGGCCGACGGCACCGCCGTGCAGATCTGGGACTGCAACAACACCGCGGCGCAGTCCTGGAGCGTCCGGGCCGACGGCTCGGTGGTCAACACCGGCTCCGGCAAGTGCCTGGACGCCACCGGCAACGGTGTCACCCCCGGCACCCTGCTGGAGATCTGGACCTGCAACGGCGGCGCCAACCAGATCTGGGCCCGCGGCGCGGTGTCCGGCCCGGTCAAGGGCGGGCAGTCCGGCCGCTGCGTCGACCTCGCCGCCTTCGCCACGGCCAACGGCACCCGGCCCACCCTGTGGGACTGCAACAACGGCAGCAACCAGATCTGGACCTCCACCGTCACCGACCAGCTCACCGCCTACGACACCAAGTGCCTGGAGGTGACCGGCGGCGCCACCGCCGACGGCAGCCCCGTGGAGATCTGGGACTGCAACGGCAGCGCGAACCAGCAGTGGCGGGTACGCGCGGACGGCGCGGTCGTCAACGTCGCCTCCGGCAAGTGCCTGGACGCGGTCGGGCAGGGCACCGCGAACAACACCGCCCTGGACATCTGGCCCTGCAACGGCCAGCCCAACCAGGTCTGGCGGCGCTCCTAGCCTCACCGCCTTCCCTGTCCCCCCACGGGCACCCCGCCGCACCGGACGTCCGCACCCCGCCGGTGCGGCGGGGCCCCACCCCGGCACCACCCCGCACCGCACCCCCCACCCCCCCCACAAGGAGCGATCAGATGACCGGACGCACCCCCCTCGCCGTCCTCCCCGCGGTCGCGTTACTGGCCGCCGCCACCGCGGCCGCCGTCCCCGCACACGCCGCCGCCCCCGTACCGGACGCCGCCCGGCAGAGCGCGCTGCGGCTCATGCCGCTGGGCGACTCCATCACCTGGGGCGTCGGCAGCAGCACGGGCAACGGATACCGCGGCCCGCTCTTCTCCACCCTCACCGCAGGGGGCTACGTCCCCGACTTCGTCGGCTCCGGGCGCGGCGGCACCATGTCCGACCCGGACAACGAGGGCCACTCCGGCTGGCGGATCGACCAGATCGACGCGATCACGGACTCGGCGCTGGCCACGTACAAACCCAACGTCGTCACGCTCATGATCGGCACCAACGACCTCAACCAGGGCTACCAGGTGGCCACCGCCCCGGACCGGCTGCGCGCCCTCGTCGACCGGATCGCCGCCGACGCCCCCGGGGCGACGATCCTGCTCGCGGACCTGATCACCTCCACCTCGGCGCCGGTCGTCCAGGCCGAGCCCGCCTACAACGCCGCCGTCCGGCAGATCGCGCAGAGCGAGCAGGCCGCGGGACGGCATGTCGGCTTCGCCGACATGGGCGCCCTCACCAGCGCCGATCTGGCCGACTCGCTGCACCCGAACGACACCGGCTACCAGAAGATGGCCGCGGCCTGGAACACCGCTCTCACCGCCGCCGACGCCGCGGGCTGGATCACCGCCCCGCAGCCGGTGACCGGGTCCTACCACTCCGGCGTCGCGGGCAAGTGCCTGGACGTCAACGGCGGCTCGTCCGCGAACGGCACCGCCGTGCAGATCTGGGGCTGCAACGGCACGGCCGCGCAGAGCTGGACGGCCGCCGCCGACGGCACCGTGCGCGCGGCCGGGAAGTGCCTGGACGCCTACGACAACGGCACCGCCGACGGCACCCGCGTGGAGATCTGGGACTGCAACGGCGGCGGCAACCAGCAGTGGCAGCCCTACAACGGCGGCCTGCGCAACCCCGTCTCCGGCCGCTGTCTGGACGACCCGCAGCTGTCCACCACCGACGGCACCCAGCTGGTGCTGTGGGACTGCAACGGCGGCGCCAACCAGCAGTGGTCCCTCACCTGAACCGTCGCCACCCGGTCCGCACCCCCCACCCTAGGAAGCCCTCATGCCCCACACCCCGCACAGACGGCTGCTGCGACGCTGGCTGCTGGCGCTGCTCCTCCCGCTCGCCGTGCTCGCCGTCCCGGCGCACAGCGCGGCCGCGGCCACCGGCTGGACCGTCAGCGGCCCCTCGGCCGGCTCCCCGACCGCGGCCCAGGTCACGCTGGACAACGGCAGCCTCACCTTCGCCGCCACCAGCCGCGGCCAGAGCGTGCTGTCACCGTCCCCCATCGGCATCCGCACCAGCGCCGCCGACCTCACGAAGAACCTGACCTTCCTGCAGCGCAGCGACCGCACCGTCACCGAGTCGTACAGCATGACGACGGGCAAGCAGCGCAGCCGCTCCACCCGCTACACCGAGAGCACGCTCTCCTTCTCCGGCACCGGCGGCGCGCGGCTTGACATCGTTGTCCGCGCCTCCGACACCGGAGTCGCCTACCGCTACGTGCTGCCCGGCAGCGGCTCGGTGACCGTCACCGGCGAGGCCTCGTCCTGGACGGTGCCCGGCTCGTCGCCCGTCTGGCTGGCGCCGCCGGACCCCGAGGACCAGGGCCAGTGGTTCGGCAGCACGGCCTCCGGCGCCCCCGCCAACACCTACCGGCAGCCCGCGCTCTTCCAGGTCGGCGGCGCCTACGCGCTGGTCGCCGAGACCGACCTCGACGGCCGCTACGCCGCCTCCTCCCTCGCGCACACCGCCGGGTCGGCCACCTACACCGTCGCGCTGGCGAGCGGTGTGACGACCTCGCTGCCGCTGTCCACCCCCTGGCGCACCGCCGCGCTCGGCAGCCTCGCGGAGGTGACCTCGTCCACGCTCGTCGACGACCTGGCACCGCCGTCCAAGGTCTCCGACACCTCGTGGATCAAGCCCGGCGCGGTCGCCTGGTCCTGGCTGAGCGAGCACGGCAGCCCGTCCAGCGAGGCCCGGCAGAAGAGCTATGTCGACTTCGCCCAGCGCCAGGGCTGGCCCTACGTGCTGGTCGACGAGGGCTGGTCGTCCTCCTGGGTGCCGGACCTGGCCGCGTACGCCAAGGCCCGGGGCGTGCAGCTCATCCTCTGGTTCAACTCCTCCGACCTGCGCACCGCCCAGCAGCGCGACCAGTGGCTGCCGCAGGTCAGGGGCTGGGGCGTGGCCGGGGTCAAGATCGACTTCATCGACGAGTACACCCAGCCGACGCTCCAGTGGTACGACGCGGTGCTGGCGCAGACCGCGAGCCTGAAGCTCATGGTCAACTTCCACGGCACCGCCATGCCGCGCGGCATGCAGCGCACCTGGCCGCAGGTGGTCGCGGCCGAGGCGGTGTACGGGTCGGAGCAGTTCCGCAACCGGGCGGCCTTCGACACGATCCTGCCCTTCACCCGCAACGTGATCTCCAGCATGGACTTCACCCCGGTCGTCTTCAGCATGACCGGCCGCGACACCACCGACGCGGCCGAACTCGCGACCGCCGTCGTCTTCGAGTCCGGCTGGCAGCACTTCGCCGACAGCCCGGAGAGCTACGAGGCGCATCCCGAGGCACTGCGCATCCTCGACCAGCTGCCCACCGCGTGGGACGAGACCCGGCTGCTCGGCGGCACCCCCGGCAAGGACGTGTACGTCGCCCGGCGGGCCGGCGGGCGCTGGTTCGTCGGCGGCATCTCCGCACAGGCCGCCACGACCCACTCCACCCCGCTGTCCTTCCTCGGCTCCGGCCAGTGGCTCGCCGAGACCGTACGGGACGGCTCCGGCGGCCTGACCCACGACACCAGGGTCGTCACCTCCGCCGACACCCTGTCGGTGGCCGAGTCCGCCGACGGCGGTTTCGTGACCGCGCTGTGCCCCTACACCGCGGGCCTGACCACGTGCGACCCGCACGGCCAGTCCGGCGCCCTGAAAGGAGCCGAGTCCGGGCTGTGCGTGGACGTGCCCGCCTCGGCGCAGACCGACGGCACCCGGGTGGCCCTGTGGGACTGCAACGGCCAGGCCAACCAGCAGTGGCACGCCACCTCCGCCGGGCAGCTGACCGTCTACGGCGGCGCCAAGTGCCTCGACGTCAGCGGCTCCGGCACCGCGGACGGCACCGCCGTGCAGATCTGGACCTGCAACAACACCCCCGCGCAGGTGTGGAACGTCACCGCCGACGGCACGGTCGTCAACCCGGCCTCCGGTAAATGCCTGGACGCCACCGGCAACGGCAGGACCGACGGCACCCTGCTGGAGATCTGGACCTGCACCGGCGGCGCCAACCAGAACTGGGCCCGCGCGAACACCACCGCCCCCTACAAGGGCGGCGGGTCCGGCCGCTGCATCGACCTGCCGAACGGCAACCAGGCCAACGGCACCCGCCCGGCGCTGTGGGACTGCAACGGCGGCACCAACCAGCGCTGGTCCTCTACCGTGACCGGCGAGTTCACGGTCTTCGCCAACCGCTGCCTGGAGGCCGCGGGCGGCGCCACCGCCAACGGCACCGCCGTCCAGATCCACGACTGCGACGGCACCGCGGGCCAGCAGTGGAAGGTCCGCTCGGACGGCACGATCGTCAACACCGGCTCCGGCAGGTGCCTGGACGCCTACGACAACGGCACCGCCAACGGCACCCAGCTGGAGCTGTGGGACTGCAACGGGCAGAACAACCAGATCTGGAGGCGGTCATGACCCCGTCCGCACCCCGCCGCCTGGTCGGGCGCGCCCTCGTCGTCCTGCTGGGCTGGGCCCTGCTGCTCCTGCCCGGCGCCGGGGGCGCCCAGGCCGCGGGCGGCGGCCCGGCAGGCAGCAGCGTCGCCGTCCTCATGCAGTCCTACGACCCCGGCACCGGCCGCATCGGCAGCGACTGGTGGACCTCCGCGGTGTCGCTGAGCACCGTGATGACCTACCGGCAGGCCACCGGCGACAGCAGCTACGACTACGCGATCTCCGGCGCCTTCGCCAAGAACGGCAGCTTCACCAACGACTACATCGACGACACCGGCTGGTGGAGCCTGGTGTGGCTGCAGGCGTACGACATCACCGGCAACACCGCCTACCTGAACATGGCCAGGACCACGGCCGACTACATGCACAGCTACTGGGACGGCACCTGCGGCGGCGGCGTCTACTGGAGCACCGCCAAGACGTACAAGGCCTCCATCGCCAACGAGTTGTTCCTCGCCGCGACCGCCGGGCTGCACAACCGCATCCCCGGCGACACCACCTACCTGGGCTGGGCCACCGCCGAGTGGAACTGGTTCAAGAACACGGGCCTCATCGACGGCAACCTCGTCCGCGACGGCCTCGACGCGTCCGGCTGCGGCTTCCACACCGCCGACTACACCTACAACCAGGGCGTCATCCTGCAAGGCCTCGTCGAACTCGACCGCGCCACCGGCGACAGCTCGCTGCTGGACACGGCGCAGTCCGTCGCCACCGCCGCCACCCAGCACTTCAGCCGGAACGGCGTGCTCTACGAGGGCTGCGAGCCCAACTGCTCCGGCGACGGGCAGGCGTTCAAGGGCATCTTCGCCCGCTACCTGCGCGCCCTCGCCACCGCCACCCGCACCACCCGCTACGACAGCTTCCTGACCACCACCGCCGACTCCATCCTCGCCAACGACACCGACAGCTCCGGCCGGCAGGGCAACTCCTTCGTCGGCCCCTTCGCCCTCTGGTCGCCCACCACCCAGGCCGCCGCCGCGGCGACCCTCACCGCCGCCGGGGCCACCACCACGCCCACCGGAGCGGGCGTGCTGCGCGGCCAGGGCTCCGGCCGCTGCGCCGACGTACCCGGCGCGTCGCAGACCGACGGCACCCGGATCGCGCTGTGGGACTGCAACGGCCAGGCCAACCAGCAGTGGACGGCCACCGCCGCCGGGCAGCTGACGGTCTATGGCGGCGCCAAGTGCCTGGACGTCAACGGCGCCGGTACGGCCGACGGCACCGCCGTGCAGCTGTGGACGTGCAACGGCACCTCGGCGCAGGTGTGGACGCTCCGCTCCGACGGCACAGTGCTCAACCCCGGCTCCGGCAAGTGCCTGGACGCCACCGCCAACGGCACGGCGAACGGCACCCAGCTGGAGATCTGGTCCTGCAACGGCGGCGCGAACCAGAAGTGGTCGCGCGGCTGATCCCCGGCGGGTTCCCGTGACGGCCCCGCGGCGCGCCGCCCCCCGGCGCGCCGCGGGGTCACCCCTTTTCCGGCGGCAGCCCGAAGCAGCGCCGCAGGTGCCGGGCCGCCTGGGCGGTGGCCTCGGCGGCCGCGTCCACGGCCCCGGCCATCGCGAAGAAGCCGTGCGCCATGCCCGGGTAGCGGGTCGCCTCCACCGGCACACCCGCCTCGGCGAGCCGCCGCGCGTAGGCCTCGCCCTGGTCGCGCAGCGGGTCGTACTCCGCCGTGACGACCAGCGCGGGCGGCAGGCCGCGCAGGTCGGTGGCGCGCAGCGGCGAGGCCAGCGGATCGGCGGCGTCGGCCGCGCCGGTCAGGTAGTGGCGGGTGTACCAGGCCACCGAGTGGTGGTTGAAGAGGTACGGGTCGGCGTTCTCGCGCATCGAGCCGTCGTCGGCGAGCTGGTCGGTGTTGGGGTAGACCAGGACCTGGGCGGCCAGCGGGAGATCACCGTCGGCCCGCGCCAGCAGCGTCACCGCGGCCGCCAGGTTGCCGCCCGCGCTGTCGCCGCCGACGGCCAGCCGGGCACGGTCCGCGCCGATCTCGGCGGCGTGCTCCGCGACCCAGCGCAGGCCCGCGTGGCAGTCGTGCACCGCCGCCGGGAAGGGGTGCTCGGGTGCGAGCCGGTAGCCGACGCCGACGACCAGGCAGCCGGCCTCCGCGGCGAGCGTGCGGCACAGCAGATCGGCGGTGTCCAGGCTGCCGAGCGTCCAGCCGCCGCCGAAGTAGTAGAGCAGCGCGGGCAGTTCGCGTCCCGGTCCGGGCCGGTAGATCCGCAGCGGCAGCGGTCCGCCGGGACCGGGGACGGTCCGCTCGGTGATCTCGTGGAGTTCGCGCGGGCTGCCGCCGGACGCGCGGACCGCGGCGAGGTCGGCGGCGCGGGCCTGCTCCACCGAGAGCGCGTAGAGCGGTGTCGCTCCGCTGCGGGCGCGCTGGTCGCGCAGGTCCTGGAGCTGCGGGTCGAGGGGCATGGGATCGCGTGCCTTCCGGTGGGCCGGGGTGCGGCGGGTCACGGTGCGGTGTGTCGCGCTGGGGTGGGTCGGGCTGCGGTGCGTCGGGGCCGGGCGCGGGTGGTCAGGGTGCGGGGGACTGGGGCGGCCAGGTGTGGTGGGTGACGGCGAAGTCCGCGCTGCCGGACAGCGCCACCGCAGCCCGGTAGCCCGCGGGCGCCGGGATGTCGTGGACCCGGTAGCCCCGGGCCCACGCGTCCCGTGCGGGGGTGTCCGGCGGCGGTCCGCCGGCCGGCACCGGGACGCGCAGGCCCTCGGTCAGGCGGCCCCCGTGCGCCTTCGTCAGCGCCTCCTTGCGGGCCCACAGCCGGGCGAACCGGCGGGCGCGGCCGTCCGGATCGGCGACCGCCGCGACCGCGGCCGACTCCTGCGCGGGGAAGTAGCGGCGGGCCATCGCCACCGCGTCCAGCCGCGGCAGCACCTGCTGGACGTCCACACCGACGGGGCGGGAAGCGCACAGGGCGACCATGGCGACCTCGCCGGAGTGCGAGAGGTTGACGTGCACCCCGCTCCAGCGCCCGGCGGGCTCGGGCTTGCCGTGCGGGCCGCGCGTCCAGCGGATCTCGTGGGGCGGCGCGCCCAGCGACCCGGCGACGATGTGCCGCAGCGCGCCGTGCGCGAGGACGAAGCGGCGCCGGTCGTCGGCCGAGCGGTACGCCGCGGCGCGCTGCCGCTCCTCGTCGTCGAGGACGCCGAGCAGCTCCGTGACGAGCCGCTCCGACCGCCGGTCGGCCACCACCCACACCTGGACCGCCGTCACCTCCGCGCCCCCGGCGCGTCCGCGTGGGCGCGGACCAGGGCGGCGAGGCGGCGGACCCCCTCCTCGACGCGGTCGGGCGGCAGCGCGCTGCACGACAGGCGGATGCGGTGGCGGCCGCCGCCCGATCCGGCGGAGTAGAAGAAGCTCATGGGCGTCCACAGCACGCCGTACTCGCGGGCCGAGACCTCCAGCATCGCCTCGTCCGCGGTCAGGGGTACGTCCACGACGGCGAAGAAGCCGCCCGCGGGCGCGTTCCACCGCACCCGCGGCTCGTCCGCGAACTCCCGCTCCAGCGCGGCCAGCAGGGTGCGCAGATTGGCGCGGTAGAAGGCCGTCTTCGCCTTGCCCGCCGCCCGCACGCTGCACCCCGACTCGACGAGGAAGCCGCCGACGACGGCCTGCGCGACCGGCGAGGTGTTGACCGTCAGCAGGCTCTTGACGGTCGAGAGCTCCTCGGCGAGCAGTGTGCGCCGCCCGTCCGCGCCCACCACCACCTGGTCGGCGACCAGGAAGCCCACCCGCACACCGGGGAAGCACGACTTCGCGAACGAGCCGAGGTAGACCACCCGGCCGCCCGGGTCGAGCGCCTTGAGGGTCGGCCGCGGCGCGTCGTCGATCCCGAACAGCCCGTACGGGTCGTCCTCCAGGACCAGCAGATCCGCCTCCTCGGCCACCTCCAGCAGCCGCCGCCGGGCGGGTACGGGCATGGACGCGCCCGAGGGGTTGGCGAAGCTCGGCACCACGTAGAAGGCACGCGGCCGCCGGCCCGACGCGCGTACCGCGGCGGCGACCTCGCGCACCGTCTCCGGGTCCAGGCCGTCCGCCGACTCGGGCACCGGGACGACCTCGACGCCGAGCACCCGGGCCGCGCCGGTCAGCCCGACGTAGCAGGGCTCGACGGCCAGCACGACGTCACCGGGCCGCGCGCACAGTCCGCGCAGCGCGATGACCATCGCCTCCTGGCACCCCGCCGTGACCATCACCGCCTCCGGCGGCACCTCCACGCCCTCGTCCACCGCGAGCATCCGGGCGATCAGGTCGCCCAGGTATCCGTTGGTCCTGCCGTACTGGAGCAACTGCCGCTCGCGCTGCTCGCGGGTCAGGCCCAGCGCCTCCAGGTGGGCGAGGTAGCCGCGCAGGTAGCGGTGCAGGTCGTCGGTGGCGTGGAAACCGTCGTACGGGCGGCCGGCCGCGAGCGAGACGGCGTCGGGGAAGCGGGCGGCGACCTCGTTGAGGAAGTTCATCGACGCCGACTCCGGGTCGGACACGGACATGTGCAGGTCGTCGCGCGACAGCTCCACCGTCATCGGGCTCCTCCTCCAGTCGCGACCGCCGAGGCGTCCAGCGACGCCAGGTCCGGGCGGCCCGCCAGCGCCATGGTGTGCGCCAGCTCCTCGGTCACCAGGTCCAGCACGCCCGACACACCCGCGGCGCCGGCCGCCGCGAGGCCCCACAGCACCGGGCGGCCCAGCAGGACGGCACGCGCGCCGAGCGCCAGCGCGGCGAAGGCGTCGGTGCCGCCGCGCACCCCGCCGTCGAGCAGGACGGGGCAGGCCCCGCCCACCGCACCCGCGACCTCCGCGAGCACGTCCAGGCTCGCGGGAGCGCCGTCCAGCTGCCGCCCGCCGTGGTTCGAGACGATCACGGCGTCGGCGCCGTGCTCGACGGCGAGCCGCGCGTCCTCCGCCGTGAGGATGCCCTTGAGCACCAGCGGCAGCGCGCTGCGCCCGCGCAGCCAGCCGAGATCGGCCCACGTCACCGCCGGATCGACCGCCTCGGCCGCGTGCACGGCGAGCGCGGAGCGCCCGGCGGCGGCCACATGGGCGGTGGCCGTCAGCGCCGCGTCGAGATTGGCGGCGCGGATGCCGGGCCCGAGCGCGAAGCCGTTGCGCGCGTCACGGTGCCTGCGGCCCAGCCGCGGCGCGTCCACCGTCAGCACGATCGCGCGGCAGCCCGCGGCCGCCGCGCGCTCGACCAGGTCGGCGAGGGCCTCGCGGCGGCGCAGCCAGTACAGCTGCATCCACAGCGGCCCGCGCGCGCTCGCGGCGATCTCCTCCACCGAGCGGCTCGCGTAGATGCTCACCACGAACAGCGCCCCGGCCGCCTCCGCACCGCGCGCGGTCGCGATCTCGCCCTCCGGGTGCGCGAGTTGGTGGTACGCGGTGGGCGCGACACCGACCGGCGTCCGCAGCCGCGTCCCGAGCAGCTCGACACCGGTGTCGCAGCGCGAGACGTCGACGAGGACGCGTGGCCGCAGCGACACGCGCTCGAAGGCCCGCCGGTTGGCGGCGAGGGTCCGCTCGCGCTCGGCCCCGCCGTCGATGTAGTCCCACACCGGCCCGTCCAGCCGCTGCCGCGCCGCCCGCTCGTACCCGGCGAGCGTCGGGGCGGTCACCGGCGCGCTCCCACGGCTTCCCACGCCCGGCCGCCGGCCCGGCGGCACCCGTGTCCGGCGGGCGCCGGTGGGCTCGCGCGGTCCGCGTCCAGGAGGCCGCGGGCGGCCGGGGCGCTCCGTTCCCGCCTGGCCAGCCGGTGGCGGCCGGGCCCGGCGGGTACTGGTGCCGCTCCGTGGTCCAGGCCTGGGAGGTCGGGGGTTTTCCGGGGCGGGGTGTTGAGCCGGTGGCGGCCGGGCCCGGCGGGCGCTGGCACGTTTCCGTGGTGCGGGCCGGGGAGGCTGGGGGCTTTACGGGGCGGGGTGTTGAGGCCGGGCCCGGCGGGTGCTGGCACGTTTCCGTGGTCCGGGCCGGGGAGGCCGGGGGCTTTACGTGGCGGGGTGTTGAGGCCGGGCCCGGCGGGTACTGGTGCGGCTCCGTGGTGCGGGCCGGGGAGGCTGGGGGCTTTACATGGCGGGGTGTTGAGCCGGTGGCCAGGCCCGGCGAGGGGCGTCGTCATCGGGTGGCTCCCGCGGGTTCCCGTGTGGTGACGGGTGGGAGGTCCAGCGCGGCCAGGGCGAGGCCTTCGGAGGCGGGGGCGCGGTCGGCCAGGACCAGACGGCGGGGGGTGGGGGACGGCTGCGCGAGCGCGTCGGCCAGTTCCCACCACACGCCCGTGCCGGGGCGGGACGCGGCGGCGTGGCGCAGCCGCGTCCCGGCGCCGAGGTCCCGCGCGCCGAGGCCCGGTCCGAGCACCGCGACCGCGTCGCCCGCGCCCGCGCCGAGCGCGTCGTGCACGTCCGCGGCGGTCGCGTCGCCCGTGCGCAGGGCGCCGAGCCCGGCGGGCTGTTCGCCGGGCGCGGGCGGGCCGAGGAGCAGGGCGACTCCGTAGGCGGCGTCGGGGAGCAGCGGCGGACCGGGCACGGCCGCGCGGGCGTCCGGGGGCGGCGGCGCGGGGGAGCCGTCCGCCGCGGCCGGTTCCGGCGGCGGGTACGGTGCCGCCGCGGTGCCGCCCGGCCCGGGTGAGGTCAACGGGGGGTACGGCAGGGCGGGTTGTTCGACGACGAGGAGGAGCGCGCGGGGGAGGGCGGCGGTCGTTGCGTAGGCGTGGATCAGCCGCAGGGCGGTGAAGGCGGCGGCCGGGCCCTGGTCGGCGACGGCGAAGGCCAGCGGGTTGCCGGGGCAGACGTGGCTCAGCCAGGTCGCCGTGGCGCGGCCCGGGGTGACGTCCGGGACGGCGTACGCGAGGACGAGCAGATCGATCTGCTCGCCCGCGGGCACCGCCCGGCGGATCAGCTCCGCGGCCAGGTCGCCGTAGGCGTGGCCGCCGCGGTCGGGCGGCTCCGTGCCGAGGGCGAGCCCGTACGGGCGCAGCAGGTCGGTGAGGTAGACGCGCAGCCGTTCGGTGCGCTCCGGGTCCGGCGCGGGGGGCGCGGGCTCCGGGAAGGCGAGGCGGACGGCCCGGCGCACGCCCCAGCCCGCGGGGGCGGCGCCGGCGGCCGTCGCCGCCGCCAGGGTGCGCACGCTCACGCGTCCGCGTCCGTCAGCAGGTTGCCCGCGACGTAGTCGGCGAGCGAGCCGACCGTGCCGAAGTCCTCGCGGCCCAGCTCCTCGACGCTGATCTCCAGGTCCAGCTGTTCCTCCAGTTCGAGGACGAGTTCGAGGCCGGTGGTGGAGGTCAGCCCGAGCGCGTCGAGCAGCGCGGTGTCGGCGGTCACGGCGTCGACCTCGCGCTTGAGGACGCGCGGCAGGAGGCCGCGGATGCCGTCGACGAGCCGGTCGCGCAGCTCGGGGTCGGTCGCGGTCGGGGCGGGGTGCTGCTCCGTCATCGGTCAGGCCTCTCAGGGGGGTTCGGGGTCGTGCCCGGGGGAGGGGGCGGGGTCAGTGGACGAGGACCATCGCCGAGAAGGCGGCGCCGAGCCCGGCGCCCGCGGCCGCCATCACGTACGGTTCGCCCGGCCGCAGCAGCCCGCGGTCCAGCGCGGTGCGGTAGTTGACGAAGGCGTCGGCGCAGAAGACATGGCCGGTGTCGGCGACGTTGTCGAGCAGCACGCGCTCGCGCGGCACGCCGAGGATGCGGCACACCTGGTGCCAGGCCACGCGGTTGACGTTGTGCGGCAGGAAGAGCGTCACGTCCTCGGCGGTGAGTCCGGCACCGGTGAGCGCGGCGGTGATCGCCGCGGCGAGCGCGTCGGCGTACACCCGCTGGAATTCCGCGGCGAGTTCGGGGGCGTCGCCGTCGAACTCGCCGCGCTGCTCGACCGCGTAGCCGAGCACCCGGTCGCGCGGTCCGGCCGCGGTCACCAGGCAGGCCGCGGCGCCCTCGCCGAAGAAGGAGGTGGCGGGGACCAGTTGGGCCTCGGGGGTGAACGCCTTCTCGCCGCTGAGGACGAGGGCGAGCCCGTCCGGGTCGCCGTCCGCGGCGAGCAGCCGCCCCGCGGCGTCGACCGCGAGCAGCCCGGAGGCGCACGCGTGGTGGCCGACGGAGAAGACGGCGGCGTGGCCGAGGCCGTACTCCGCGCAGACCGCGCGCACGGGGTCGTACGGGTAGGGCGCGACGGTCGGGAAGGTCCGCGCGTGCAGCACGTACCGCACGTCCCGCTCGCGTCCGCGCAGCGCCGGGAGCAGCCGGGCGAGCGCGCCGCGCAGCAGGTCCTCCAGCGTGCCGTCCGGATCGCGGGCGACCTCGCCGAGCCGGTGGTAGCGGCGGAAGACCTTGACCTGCATCCGGGTGAGCCCGAGCGGCCCGGCGACGTCCTCGACGGGCAGCCGGCCCTCCGGCACGTAGGCGGCCACCGCGCTGAGCGCCGTCACCGGGGGGACTCCGCTGCCCCGACCGGCTCGCCCGCGTCCGCGGGCACGTCCACAGGCGCGTCCACGGACGCGTCCGCGCCGCCGTCCGGCAGCGCCGCCTCGATCGCCGCCGCCTCCATGGCATACGCGAAGGCCTCGGCCTGGGCGGGCGAGACGTAGTGCGTGTCCATGTGGATCTCGAAGCGCAACCCGCCCTGCGGGGCGTCGTCCACGTGCACGAAGAACCGCTCCGTCTGGTCCTCCTTCTGCTCGTACCAGCGGAAGACGGTGTCGCGGCGGGCGTCGCGCAGCTCGCGCGCGTCCGTCGGCGCCGTGCTGCCCTCGGGCGGCAGGGCGTAGCTGCTGCGGTCGTTGAGGTACGTCCTGATGTTCGCGTCCGTGCCGCGCTCGACCGAGATCCGCGCGACCAGCTCGTCCAGCGCCTCCGGGTCGAAGTAGGCGTGCTTGTAGGCCGTCATGGCGCCCTGCCCGGCGCGCCGCACGGCGTCCGCGGCGTCCGCGCCGGCCACGTCGATCGCGCACACCCCGGCCTGCGCGACCATGCAGACCACGTCGGACAGCGCCGCCCGGAAGCGGTTGCCGACCACCGGCCGGACCACCACCGGGCTGATCCCGGTGGCCCGGTGCAGTCCGATCGCGAACAGTCCCAGCAGGATGCCGGGGACCGCGGCGCCGGTCCGCGCGGCGATGTGCGGCAGTGCCGCCGTGAGCGCCGGGGAGTGGAACTCGGCCCCCCAGTGCCGGGGTTCGCGCGGATCGGTGGGGCCGGGGAGCTGCCGGTCCGGCATGGTCCGCAGGACGTTCTCGAAGTGCCGCATCGCTCGGGCGTTCTGCCGCTGCCCCGCGGGCGAGCGCTGCCAGCGGGCCTGCTCCAGCTGTTGCATGCCGCCGACCGGGGCGGTGTCCCGGGTGCCCACCTGGCCCAGCATGATCGCGCCGCCGAGGGCGTCGGTGGCCAGGTGGTGCATGACGGTGACCAGGTGGACGGGCCGGCCGCCCTGCCGCACCGCGCCCATCCGTACCGGCCACTCCGCGCAGAAGTCGAACTCCCGGTCGCGGTAGGCCTGTTCGACGGCCGCCGCGACCTCGTCGGCGTCCGCGCCGGGAGCGGCGTCGTACACCTCCAGCGTGATCTGCCCGGTGGCGAAGAGCCGTTGCATGGCCCGGCCGCCCGGGGCGAGCCGCAGCCGGGTGCGCATCGAGGGGAAGCGCTCCAGCAGGTAGCGCAGCTCGGCGGCGAGGTCGGCGAGTGTGGTGCCCGGCGCCAGCGGGGCGCGGCCCCCGATGGGCAGCGGGTTGCGCTGCCGCCCCATGGCCTGCCAGATCTCCCACATGCCCCAGGACATCTCGTCCTCGCCCTCGCCCTCCCCGGCGAAGCCCACCACGATCCGCTCGGCGACGACCGGAGCCGACCCGGTCTCCGGGACCGGTGCCCCGGCCCGCTGCTCGTCCGTCATGCCCCCACCTCCGCCGTACGGGCCCGGTGCTGCTCGCGCATCAGGAACTTGCGGACCTTGCCCGTCGGGCCCGTGATGAGGTCGGCGTCCGAGATGACGACGACGCGGCGCAGCGTCGCCGCGGCGGCCGGGGTCAGGGCGGCGCGGACGGCCGGGGCGCGGTCGGCGTCCGGGTCGGCGCCCTCGTGCAGGGCCAGCAGGACGTCGGTGACGACCTGCCCGCCGACCCGGTCGGAGACCACAGTGCAGTCGTGCACGTCCGGGCACGCGGCGAGGATCCGCTCCTCCGACATGGCCGTGTAGAGGCGCTCGCCGCCGCCGAGATCGACCGCGTCCACCGCCCGGTCGACGTGGAAGTAGTAGCCCTCCTCGTCGCGGTACATCAGGTCGCCGGTCAGGTAGTAGCCGCCCAGCCGGTTGCGGTAGGTGGCCGCGGAGTCGTTCCAGTAGCCCGGCGCCAGCGTCGGGGCCCTGAGCCCCAGTTGGCCGACCTCGCCCGGCGGGACCTCACGGCCGGTCGCGGTGTCCAGCAGCGCGACCTCGGCGAAGCCGTGCGGTACACCGACGCAGCGGCCGTAGCGCTCGGTCGTGCGGGTGTGGGTGATGTGGAAGGCGGAGTGGCCCATCTCCGTCGAGCCGAGGCCGTCGACGAAGCTGGAGCCGGGCATCCGGCGCACCCCGCCGCGGGTCGCGGTCTCGCGCGAGCCCGCGGCGACCAGCCGCCGGATGTGCGGCTCGTGCGCGCAGTCCCCGGTGTTGAACCACAGCGACACCGACTCCAGGTCGCGCGCCGCCAGATCCTGCCGGGCCAGCTGCGCCCAGGTGGCGGCGAAGCCGAGGACCCCGGTGGGCCGCCAGCGCTCGATCGCGTCGACGACCGCCGCCCCGTCGTTCTGCGTGGACAGGAACAGCAGGTCGCTGCGCAGGCACAGTGCCATGTTCAGCGCCGAGATCCCCGCCGCGTGCGCGGCGGGGAGCGCGCTGAGGATGCGCGCGGCCCCCCGGGCGCGCGGCGCGGTCAGCCGGAAGAGCCGCATGGCGGCGAACAGGCTCGCGTGCGAGTGCACCACGGCGGCGGGCATCCGGGTGGTGCCGGAGGAGTGCGTGACGGCGATCGGGTCGTCGGCGTGGTGCCGGTACGGCGCGGGCGCGCGTCCCGGGTCGCCGGTTCCGGTGTCCGCCGCGTCGGCGTGCAGGGTGAGGCCGGGCAGGTCGTGCCCGGCGAGCCGCTCGCGGTGCGCGGGGTCGGTCACCAGCGCGCCGGCGCCGAGCTTGCGCAGGTAGGCGGCGGCGGTGTCGCCGGTCAGGTACTGGTTCATCAGCGCCGGGATCGCGCCCAGCCAGGTGAGGGCCAGGAAGGTCAGCAGCGTGTCGGCCGAGCCGGACACGTACACCGCGACGGGGTCGCGCGGGCCGACGCCCCGCTCGTGCCACCAGGCGGCCCGTGCGGCGACCCGCTCCCGCAGCGCGCCGAGCGTCAGCTCGGTCCCGGCCGGGAGCCCGTCCACGGGCTGGTCGAAGGCGGCGCCCGGACCCCCGGGGTCGGCGCCGTGCTCGAAGAGTTTGGGCAGGACGTTGCCCGCGCCCAGTTCCGGGTCGGCGGCGAGCCTGGCCCGGATGTCGCTGCCGGTCACGGTGTTCCTCCTGAGTGTCGCCTCGTCGTCATGTCGCCTTGTCGTCCCGCTGCCGCGCGGGCGGCGGTGGTGGTGCCGCTCATCCGCCGCGCACCGCCTTCTCCACCGCGGTCCGCAGCTGCGCCCGGGTCGGCTGGCACGCCAGGTCCAGCTCGCGCGCGAAGGGGAGCACCGCCCCGTCAGGGCGGGTGACCCGGCGGGGCGGGGCCGTCAGCCGCATCTCCTCCGCGGCGGTCGCGACGATCTCCGCGCCGATGCCGCACGAGCGGTTGGAGTCGTCGACGACGACCAGCCGCCCGGTCCGCTCCAGCGACGCGGCGAGTCCCGCCCAGTCGAAGGGGTGCAGCGAGCGCGGGTCGAAGACCTCGACCGACACCGTCCCGGCCAGCTCCTCGGCGACCGCGAGCGCGTCGTGCACCAGGTGCCCCACCGCCACGACGGTTACGTCGGTGCCCGCGCGGTGCACCCGCCCCGAGCCCAGCGGTACGGGGCCGAGCGCGCCGAAGTCGGCGTCCTCGCGCACCCCCAGCGCGGCCGAGGGCGCGAAGACCACCACCGGGTCGTCGTCCCGGATCGCCGTCACCAGCAGCCCGTAGGCGTCCGCCGGCGTGGCCGGCACCGCCGTCTTCACCCCGACGTGCGCGAAGAGGCTGTAGGGGTGGTCGGAGTGCTGGCCCGCCCAGCTGTCGCGCGACCCGGAGCCGGGCAGCAGGTACGTCACCGGCACCCGGGTCTGGCCGCCCGTCATGAGCGAGAACTTGTGTGCCTGGTTGGCGATCTGCTCGAAGGCGAGGAAGAGCAGCGCCGGGATCTGGAACTCGATGAGCGGGCGCATCCCCGCCATCGCCGCCCCGGTCGCGAAACCGGTGAACGCCTGCTCGGAGATCGGAGTGTCCAGCACCCGGTCGCGGCCGAACCTCCGCAGCAGCCCCGCCGTCACATTGGTGACGGCCACCCCGACGTCCTCGCCCAGCACGACCACGTCCGGGTCGCGCTCCATCTCGTCGCCGATCGCCCGGTTGAGGGCCTTGAGGTAGGAGAGCCGCGGCATCACAGCGCCCCCGCCCTGGGCCGCAGCCCGGTCGCGTACAGGTGGTCCAGCGCGGTCGCCGGGTCCGGGTGCGGTGCTTCGAGCGCGTACCGCACGGCGTCGTCCAGCACCCGCGCGGTCTCGGCGTCGGCCGCGGCGCGTACGGCGGCGGGCAGCCGGGCGCCCTGGATCTCCAGCGGGTCGCGGGCCCGGCCCGCCGCGGCCTCCTCCTCGCTGCGGTAGCGGGGGCGCGCGGTGTGCTCCCACGTGTGGTGCGCGTCGAAGCGGTAGGTGGTGCACTCCAGCAGCGCCGGGCCCGCGCCCGACCGGGCCCGAACGACGGCCTCGGCGGTGGCGTCGCGCACGGCCTCGGCGTCCATGCCGTCCACGGTGACCGCGGGGATGCCGAAGGCCGCCGCGCGGCCCGTCACGGTGCCGGCCATGGTGTCCGCGGGGCGCATCGAGGTGGCCCAGCCGTTGTTCTCGCAGACCAGCACGAGCGGGACACGCCACAGCGCCGCCAGGTTGCACGCCTCCAGTACCACGCCCTGGCTGACGGCCCCGTCGCCGAAGTAGCTGAGCACCACCCGGTCCGAGCCGCGCTGCCGCAGCGCCCAGGCCGCGCCCGCCGCGATCGGCACCGCCGCGCCGACGATCGCGTTGGCGCCCAGCACGCCCGCGGCGAAGTCGGCGGCATGCATCGAGCCGCCCCGGCCCCGGTTGAGCCCGGTGTCCCGCCCGGCGAGTTCGGCCATCATGCGGGCCGGGTCGGCGCCCTTGGCCAGCACATGGCCGTGCCCGCGGTGGGTGCTGGTGATCAGGTCGTCGGTCCGCAGCGCCGCGCACGTCCCGGCGGCGACCGCCTCCTGCCCGGTGCAGGGGTGGATGCCGCCGGCCACGACACCGGCCCGTACCAGCTCGACCGCCCGCTGCTCGAAGCCGCGGATCAGCGCCATCGTCCGGTAGAGGCCCGCGGCCCCGTCCGCGTCAGCCACGCTCCCGCGGCCCTTCGCCGCGCCACAGCACCGGGCAGTACGCGGGGTCGGCGTAGTCGGGGCGGCCGTCCGGCAGCCGCCGTACCAGCACGTCGTGGTTGTAGACGGCCTCGCCGCCGCCCTCCAGCGGGAAGCGGCGGTAGGCGTTGTCGCCGTCCTGGAGGTGGAAGGAGACCGCGCGGCGCGGCCGGCCGCTGATGTTGGGGCCGCTGCCGTGGTAGGTCCGGCAGTGGTGGAAGCTCATGTGGCCCTTGGGGATGACCAGCGGCACCTTGCGGATCTCCGCGCCGTTGTGGGCGGCGTTGGCGGCGAGCACCGCCTCCAGCTGGTCGCGGTCGCGGTCGGCGAAGTGCCGGGTCATCGAGTCCTCGCGGCCGGTCTCCCGCCACCGGTGGCTGCCGTCGACGACGGTGAGGGTGCCCATCTCCTCACCGCAGTCGTGCAGGGGGACGAAGGCGGTGAGCATCCGCTCCGAGGTGCAGGTGGACCAGTAGTGCTTGTCGATGTGCCAGGGCACGATGTTGCTGGGCTCGCCCGCGACCGGCGGCTTGAGGATGAGCGTCGATTGGAAGACCCGGATCTCGGCGGCCCCCGCCAGCCGGGCGGCGACCGCGCCGATCAGCGGCTTGCGCAGGATACGGGCGATCGGGTCGCTCTCGACGTGCACGTAGTCGTTGTGCCGCTGCACCGGCCCGTCGGACGGCTGCCAGGCCGCGAGCCGCGGCGGGCGGACCGGCAGCGTACGGCTGCGCTCGCCCGCGTAGTAGCGCTCGCTCGCCGCCACCAGCTCGTCCACCTCGGCGTCGTCGAGCAGCTTCTTCGTCAGGTACCAGCCGTGCTCGGCGTAGAAGGCCACGTCGGCGTCGTCCGGCAGCAGCGCCGCCTCCGCCTCGGTGAGGGTGAAGTCCGCTGCCGCGAGGGCGGTCGTACGGTCCTGGTCGACGGTCATCACAGGCCTGCCTTCGTGGTCGCGCGGACGGCGGCGAGCTCGCGCTCCTTCGCCTCGTAGAGGGCCGGGATGTTGCTGGTCCCGAAGGTGCGGGCGCCGTGCCGCTCGATCAGCTCCCAGAAGTACGTGCGGCGTACGTGCATCGACCGGGCGAAGATCTGGTACATCTGCCCCCAGTGGTCGCGGTCGACGAGGATGCCGCGCGGCCGCAGCCGGTCCACCGGCAGGTCCACGGCGCCGAGCCGGCTGCCGAGCGAGCTGTAGTAGCTCGCCGGGGTGGGCGCGAAGCCGACGCCCCGGCCGCCGAGCGCGTCCACGGCCTCGACGATGTCGTCGGTGGTCAGCGCCAGGTGCTGCACGCCCGGACCGCCGTGCCAGGCCAGGAAGTCGTCGATCTGGCCGGGGGTACGGCTCAGGTCCGGCTGGATGAGCGTCAGCGTCGCGTTGCCGCCGGGGCTCTGCACCACCTGCGAGAACATGCCCTGGCCGCCGACCTCGATGTACTCCTCGAAGATCAGGTCGAAGCCGAAGGCCGCCCGGTAGAAGGCGACGGTGGCCTCCAGCGTGCCCGCCTCCAGGCACACCGCGGCGTGGTCGATCGTCCGGAGCAGGCCGGGACCTTCCGGCGCGGCGGGCTCCTCGTCCACGGGCACGATCGCGCCGGGCAGGAAGTCCCCGGCGGCGCCGTGCCGTTCGACCAGGCGGTGCACCACGTCGCCGAAACCGGAGACGGTCGCGGTGCGCACCGACGCGTCCGGGCCCTCGTACGTGCGCGGCGGCCCGACCGGGGTCGCACCGCCCGCCACCGCCGCAGCGAAGGCGGCGCCGGCGTCCCGGGTGCCGAAGGCGACCACGGCCACCCCGTCGCCGTGCCGGGCCACGTAGTCCACCGCCGGGTGGTCGGGGCGCAGGCCCGAGGTCAGCAGCACCCGGCAGTCCCCCTGGACGAGCAGCAGGCTGCGCTGGTCCGGCAGGCCCGTCTCGGGGCCGCCGTGCCCGTGCACCCGGAAGCCGAAGGCCGAGCACAGGACGAACGCGGCCTGGCGCGCGTCGCCCACGTAGAACTCGACATGGTCGATGCCGAGGTAGTCCATTGCCGCTCCTTGGTCGATGACGTGCGGTGCGGGCGCGGGGCGGTGCCGTGAGCGGACCGCCGCGCGCCGTTCAGACGGTGCGGGCGAGCCGGGTGCCCGGCGGGCCGATGACGAGGCTGACGTTGTGGCCGCCGAACCCGAAGGAGTTCGACATCACGTGGCCGATCCCCGGGGCCGGGCGGGGGGCCTTGCGGACGTGGTCGAGGTCGCAGTCGGGGTCCGGGTCGTCCAGGTTGTGCGTCGGCGGCAGCACCCCGCGGCGCAGCGCGAGCACGCTCACCGCCGCCTCGACCACGCCGGACGCGCCCAGCATGTGCCCGGTGACGGCCTTGGTGGCACTCACCGGCGGGCAGCCGTCCGCGCCGAACACCCGGCGGATCGCCAGGGCTTCGGCCCGGTCGCCGATCTTCGTGCTCGTGCCGTGCGCGTTGACGTAGCCGATGTCGGCGGGCGCGAGGTCCGCGTCCGCGAGCGCCCGGCGCATGCACGCGGCGGCGCCCTCGCCCTCCGGATGCGGGGTCGTCGGGTGGTGGGCGTCGTTGGTGGCGCCCCAGCCCGCCAGGCCCGCGTAGGCCGCCGCGCCGCGCGCGTCCGCGTGCTCCGCGCGCTCCAGGACCAGCACCCCGGCGCCCTCGCCGAGCACCAGGCCGTTGCGGCGGCGGTCGAAGGGACGGCTCGCCCCCGCCGGGTCGGCGGCCCAACCACGCGCCAGGGCGCGGGCGTTGGAGAAGGTGTCGGCCAGCGTCGGGAAGAGCGGCGCCTCGCTGCACCCGCACACCACGACGTCCGCCTCACCCGCGCGCAGCAGCCGCAGCCCCTCGCCCACGGACTGCGCGCCCGCCGCGCACGCCGTCCCGATCGACGAGCTGTAGCCGCGGATGCCGTGCCGGATCGCCACCCGGGCGGCGCCCATGTTCGGCAGCATCCCCGGCAGCAGGTACGGGCTGACGCCCAGCCGTCCGCGCTGCGTGCGCGTCACGACCTGCGCCTCCAGCGTCGCCAGGCCCCCGGTGCCGGACAGGATCACCCCGATGCGGTACGGGTCGACGTCCCGTCCCACCTCGATGCCCGCGTCCGCCAGCGCGTCGGCCGCGGCCCGCAGCGCCATCACGATGTAGCGGTCCACCACCCGGGTCTCGGGCGCGGGCAGCACGGACGCCGGATCGACCGGCGGGCCGAACGCGGCGACGTCCACGCTCCCCTCCAGCGCACTCCCGGCGGGCGGCCGCACCAGCCCCGACCGCCCCTCGCACATCGCCGCCACGACCTCGGCGGCGCTCGTGCCCACCGGGGTGACCATGCCCATCCCGGTCACGACGACCTCGCCGCCCGTGCCTCGCGCACCTGTCACGGGACATCCCCTCCACTCAGCAGTACGGCCGCGGCGCGGTCCCGCGCCCCGGCGGTCGCCGCCTGCTCCACCCGGATCAGCAGCACCTCGTCCGCGTCGCCGTCCTCGATCAGCAGCGCGGCCACCTCCACACCCGAGGCGGCGTCGGCGACGCACACCACGGGCCCCAACAGCCCCCAGCGGGCCGCCACATGACCGGCCACGGCGTTCGGCACGGCCTGGAAGAACGCCAGCGGCCCCGGCCGCCCCCCGCCGTCGACCGTCTCCGCCACACCCACGGCCTGCTCCAGATCCCCCAGCGCGCTGACCACGACCACGCCGGTGGACGCGACCGGCCCCCCGGCCCGCCGCCCCAGACACCGCCGCGCGACCTCCGCGGCGAGCGGGCTGAACGACGACCCGACAAAGCCGGGCAGCAACGGGACCTCCCCTTCCTCCGCGCCCTCCGGCCAGCGCGCGGCGGCCGGCACGCGCAGCCCGAACGCGCGGGCGAGCGCGACGACTTCCGCGTCGTGCCCGGAACCTTCCGCAGGAGCGGACGACGCCTGGCCGCTGTCGCCGCCGGGCACGCCGGAGCTTGCCGTGACGGGAGCGTGCGGTCCGTTCTCCCGTGGGGGAGCGGGGGATCCGGCGTGGGGTCCGGGGTCCTGCTCCGGCCCTCGCGCCGGAGGGTCGGGCACCACCCGGTCCGCCGGGTACGCGGTCGCCGGGGTCCGGCGGTCGCCGTCGGGGACGGAGGTCAGGGCTGGTGCGTGGCCGGTGGACGCGGGGGAGGCCGGGGCCGCGGGGGGCGTCGGGGAGGCCTGTGGGTGCGGCGACGCGGCGGGTCCGGCGTGGCGCCCGGGGTCCTGCTCCGGCTCTCGCGTCGGAGGGTCGGGCACCACCCGGTCCGCCGGGGTCCGGCGGTCGCCGTTGGGAGCGGCCGGGGCTGCGGGGGGCGTCGGGGAGGCCTGTGGGTGCGGCGGGCGGGCCGTATCGCGCGTGGTGGGCGTCATGCGGCGGCCACCAGGAGCGCGGTGTTCGCGCCGCCGAACGCCGTTGTCAGGCTCAGCGCGTACGGGGACGTGGCCGGTGCCGGGGCGTCGAGGACGAGCCCCAGACGGCAGTCGGGGTCGGGGCCGAGCCAGCCTGCGTTGACCGGCAGCCGGCCCGCCGTCAACGCCGAGACGGTGACGACGAGTTCGAGCAGCGCGCCCGCCTCCAGGGCCTGCCCGTGCACGGCTTTGGTGGAGCTCACCGGCAGCGTCGCGGCCCCCGGGCCGAACACCCGGTGCAGCGCCGCCGCTTCGGCCGCGTCGCCCGCGGGCGAGCCGGAGCCGTGCGCGTTGACGTAGCCGATCCGCTCCGGCGCGAGGGCCGCCCGGCGCAGCGCGGCGGTGACCGCGCGGGCCAGGCCCGCGCCGTCCGGCCGGGGACGGACGACGTGATGGGCGTCCCCCGCGCGCCCCCACCCCGCCAGCCGCGCCAGCGGCCGGGCCCCGCGGTCGCGCGCCGCCGCCGCGGACTCGACCACCGCTGCCACCACCGCGTCGCCGAGCAGCAGCCCGCTGCGTCCCGCGCTGAAGGGCCGCACCCGCCCGTCCCGGGCGAGCGCCCGCCCCGCGTCGAAGAGGGCGAACTGGTCGGCGTCGACCAGGTATCCGGCCGCCACCACGACGCGCTCGGCCCGTCCCCGGGCGACGAGCGCGGCGGCGTCCGCGACGGCGGTGCTCGACGCGACACAGGCCGAGGTGTACGCGCGCGCCGCACCGGACAGCCCCGCCCGCCGGGCGACGCCCTCGGCGAAGCGGCCCGCGCCGTGCGCCGCCCGCTCACTCGCGGCCACCCGCGGCAGCGCGGGGTCGCCGTGCACGGCGAGGTGCAGCGGGCAGCGGGCGCGCAGCGCGGCCGACAGCCCGGCCTGCTCGCACGCGAGAGCGATCATCCGCGGCAACTCGTCGGCGAGCACGGGCGATCCGGGATGCACGGCGGCGTGCCCGGCCCGCTGCCCGCCGACGCCGAAGCGCTCCACGGGCGTGAAGCCCGGCCGCCCGGCGAGCACGGCCGCCATGAGCGGCTCCGTCCCGACCCCGAACGCACTGAGCACCCCCACCCCGCTGAGGACGACCTCCTCCGCCCCGCGCCGCACCTCGCCGCCGTCATCCACGCGCGCCGCCGTCCCCGCCCCGCGAGCCTGCCGCGGCCGGGCCGGTGGACGCGGATCCGTCCGCCACCGGGGACGCGGTGCCGGCTCCGGAGCCGCCTGCCGGACCGGTGGCCGCGGTGCTGTCCGCGCGGGCGGTGTGCGCGTCGCCGAGCGGGACGTCCGCATGGTGGGGGGTCGCACCCTTCCACGCCGCCGTGTTCGGCGGCATGGCACGCAACATCGCGCGGGCGGCGGAGCGTTCGGCCGCGCAGGAGAAGGC
>NZ_JBSGHL010000088.1:0-23659 GCF_053604375.1 Streptomyces sp. NPDC004031
CGCCTTCGCGACCTTCACCCGGCTGCTGTGGCAGTTCTGCTGACATCCGTTGCCCGCACACAGCACCGCGCAGGAGCGCTTCCGCGACCCCGACCCGTGGCACTCACCCGCGACGTACTGGTTCTGGCACCACCTGCCCGACCGGGACACGATCCGCACCCAGGTGCGGCAGATGCACGACGCCGGGATCCGCGGCTTCCAGGTGCAGGCGCGCCTGGCCTACCCGATCGAGGGCTACCTCGACGAGGACTACCTCGCCGCCTGCCGCTGCGCCGTCGAGGAGGCCGCGCGGTACGGCATGGTCGTCGGCGTCTATGACGACTACAACTGGCAGACCGGCCACGCCGGCGGCCGCGCGGTGGCCGGGCACGACGAACTGCGCGAGCGGCACCTGTTCTGGGTGCGGATCGGCCCCGGGGAGAGCGAGGGGACGCTCCGGGGGATCCGCTCGGCGACCGAGGACCTGGGCCCGGCCGCGATGCGCTGGCACTACGAGGGCGGCGCGGTCGCCTGGGCCGACTGGCGGACCGAGTACGTCCTCGTCCGCCGCGGGCCGGGCGGCGCGGTCGCCGAGCGGCCGGACGCCGTCGAGCGCGTGCGCGGCGCCGCCGACGGGTGCCGCGTCCACCTCACCGGGGCGGTGGCCGAAGGGGAGGAGACGATCGTCCTGGTCTCGGCCCGGTGCGCCACCTCACGGCTGGTCAACCCCATGGACCCGGCCGCCGTCGACCGCTTCGTGGAGGCCGGCTACCAGCCGTTCGCCGACGCCCTCGGTGACTTCTTCGGCAGCACCGTCGCCTACATGTTCTTCGACCAGCCGCACGCCGTGTACTACGACTGGGAGGGCCGCACCGGCGACCTGCGCTCGGCGATGCCCTTCCACGCCCGGCTGGCCGCCTCGGTCCGCGAACGCTGGGGAGCGCGCACCCCCGAGGTGCTCGCCGCCGTCCTGGACGGTGAGGAACCGGAGCAGCTGAGCCTGCGCGCCCAGTTCTACGAGCACTTCAGCGCGTACGCGACGCGGACCTTCCTCGGCCGGCTGCGGGACTGGAGCCACGCCCACGGCCTGCTCCAGTCCGGCCACGAGGTGCTCGGGCACGTCGGCGGCTGGCGGCTGGACACCGCGTTCGCCCACTGGGACCTGCGGGTGAACTTCGGCCTCGACCACTTCGGCGTCGACGCCTACCGGGACCTGACGGCGGTGGACGCCCAGGACGCCGTCGCGCAGCTCAGCCCGGTCCTCGGCGACTCGGTCGCCCGCCACCACGGCCGCAGCGGCACCATGGTCGAGCAGTACTTCCTCACCCCGCCCGAGGGCGGCGCCCCGTGGTCCGGCCACTGGGGGCTGGGCCTGGAGGAGCTGCGCACCACCGCGATCACCCACCACCTGCACGGCATGCGGCAGATGATCTTCCACGGCTTCTACCAGACCCACGGCCACGGCGCGGACCACGAATCGCTGGCCAACCCCCGCTTCGACTTCCCCCCGGGGATCAACTTCGAGCCCTGGTTCCCCGACCACCACCCGCGCTTCGCGGCCGAGAGCGCGCGGCTGAGCGAATTCCTGGAGCCGGTGGCGCCGCGGGCCGACGTCGCCGTCCTCTACCCGCTGCGCACCCTGTGGACCGAAGGCCAGCTCGGTCCGCAGGCCCGGGTGACGGGCGACTGGGCCCGCGCGCTCACCGAGGCCGGGGCCGGCTTCCACCTCGTCGACGAGCGCGACATCGAGGACGCCGCCCTGACGGAGGGCGCGGTCCTCTTCGGCGGACGCCGCTACCGGACCCTCGTACTCCCCTCCGTGACCACCCTGCGCTCGGCCGAGGTGCTGCGCCGGATCCGCGGCATGGCCGAGGCGGGCGTACGGGTGATCGCCGCCGGGGCCACACCGGCCGTCTACCAGGAGGGACCCCAGTCCGCCGCGGCGGACTGGGCCGCGCTGGCGCCGTCGGTGGAGATCCGCGCGGCGGTCCCCGGCGCGGACGCGCTGCGTGCCCTCGTCCCGTACGACCCGGACGTGCCCGACGTGCGCACGGCGGTGCGCTGGCGCGGAGGCCCGGAAACGTCCGGCGTCCAGCGGGAGCCCGCGGGCCCGCGGTCCTCCGGCGCCTTCCGGTTCGCCTTCTTCGCCGGTCCGGGGGCCGGTGCCGAGTCGGCGGTGGAGGTGCGGCTGCCCGCGGGAGCCTGGCACGTCGAGGAGTGGACGGCCGCCGACGGCTCGGTGCGCGACCTGGGAACGGCCGAGGGCGAGATCGCCTGGCGGCTGGAGCCCAACGCCCTGCGCCTGCTGCGCGTGCGCCCCGCCGGACAGGCCGCGCCCGCCGTGCCTGCCGCGCCGGAGGCCCGTGACGCCTGGTCCGCCCCGCAGGAGCTCGCCTCCGGGTGGTTCCTGGAGATCCCGGACGACGCCCACGAGGAGGCGGGCACCCGCCGCCCGATCGCCGTCACGCACGGCTGGGAGGGCCAGGGCCTCCCGTCGTTCGCGGGCGCCGCCGACTACGTCCGGCAGTTCGTGCTCGACGCGCCGGCCGAGCTGGAGCTGATCCTCCCGGCTGTGGCCGGCGGGGCGTCGCTGTCCGTCAACGGGACGGGCGCCGGCGACCGGGGCTGGTCCCCCTACCGGTTCACCGTCCCCGCCGGGTGCCTGCGGCCGGGTCCGAACGAACTGCGCCTCCGCCTCACCCCGTCGGCGGCCAACCGCTACTACGCCGGCACCGGCCTGCGCCCCGCCCCCGAGCCCTGCGGGCTGCTCGCGCCACCCGTGCTGCGCCGCCGTGCCCCGCGGCCCGCCCCCGGCGCCGACCACTGACCCGCCCGAACCCCACGACAGAAAGCCGCCGACCATGCTCAAGGGGATCGACCCGCTGCTCTCCCCGGACCTCCTGCACGCGCTCGCGCTGATGGGCCACGGGGACACGATCGCGCTCGTCGACCGGAACTTCCCCGCCCACTCCCTGAACGAGCGGGTGATCCGCCTCGACGGCACCGACGTCGTCTCGGCGGGCCGTGCCGTGCTCGGTCTCCTGCCGCTCGACACCTTCGTCCCCGAGCCGGTCGCGCGGATGCGGGTCGTCGGCGATCCCGGCAGCCGGCCGGCGGTGCAGACGCAGTTCCTCGCCGTCGTGGAGAAGGAGGCGGGCAGGCCGGTGGCCGTCGAGGGGCTGGAACGCCAGGCGTTCTACGACCGGGCCCGCGCCGCCTTCGCCGTCGTCGTCACCGGCGAGGACCGGCCCTACGGCTGCTTCCTGCTGGTGAAGGGTGTCCTCCCGGAGTCCGCCCCGGAGTGACGCCGGCCGGCCCTCTCCTCGGGCGGGTTCTCGGGTGGGTTATTCACAGGCATGGAAAGTGTTGACCGAGTTCACACTCTGCGTGCTAGCGTGGATCGCACACAACGGGGGCGTGGGTGGCGGTGTGAACCGCATCCGCCGCGCGCGCCGCGAGGGGGAGTGGTTCCTGTGAAACGCCATCAGCTCGTGCGCGCCGCCGTGGCGGTGACCGCGGTGTTCTCGCTGGGCGCGGGAAGCGCCCTGGCCGTCTGCGGACAGGCCCACGCGGCCGGGGCGGCGGACGTCCGGATCCCGGCGGTCGACGCCACCGGCGATCCCGCCGTGTCGCTGGTCGCGACGGGCTTCGACGGGGAGCTGTTCCAGGTCGAGGGCACCGCCGGCTACCAGTGGACCGGCAACGCCAACGGCGCGACCAAGGCCGTGCCGGCGCTGGACGGCGTCCCGGTGTCGGCGATAACGGCCGGCTACGAGAGCAACAACCGGATCGGCTACTCCAGCGCCGACGCCGACGGCTCGACGCGGTTCACCTTGCTGACCGTCACCACGGGCACCCGGACGTCCTTCACCGTGCCGGCCGAGGACGCCCACCCCGTGCTGGGCGGCGGGGCGGCGCTGGCGACCAGGACGGCCGAGGACGGGTCGCGCGAGTACCGGATCGTCCGGCCCGTGGAGGGCACCTTGTCGGACATCCCGGTGCAACTGCCGGCCGGTGCGGTCGCGGACGAGGCTCCGGCGGTCCTGGCCGCCCTCGACATCAGCGCCGTGGTGCGCTGGCAGCAGGACGGCGCGGCGGCCTACGGCATCGTGAACGAGATCACCGGGAAGGTCCAGGTCCTCCCCGTGACGGGTGAGGCGAGCAGCTTCGCCCTCACCCGCGACGCGGTCAGCTGGTACACCGCGCAGGGCACCCCCGCGGTGCACATGATGGCGCCCGGGAGCACCACGGCCCCGCGCGTCGTCGCCGTCGCGCCGCGGTCCGGCGCCGTAGTGCGCGCTTTCACCGTCGGCACCCATGTGGTCTGGAACGACACGCCCGGCGGCCCGCTGCATGTGGAGCCGGCCGTTCCGGGCGAGTCCGCCCAGGACGTGCTGCCCGTGGCCGAGCAGGTGCTGCCCGGCCGTGACGGGCTGATCGTGGTGGGCCGCGACGCCTCAGGCGTCCGCGGCATCTACCAGGTCTTCACCGACGGCACCGGAACGGTCGTCACCTATGTACGGCACACCGTTCCGCAGCTCTACTACCGGGGAGAGGTGACGGGGCTGACGCTGGACCGGGGCACCGTCCGCGTGCAGAACACCGTCCACGGCGCGACGACCCTGCGCGGCGAGAGCGTCGGTCTCGGCCCGGAACCGCGAGCCGGCGCCGAGCTGCCGGTCCAGGACGTACCCGTGAGCGACCTCCCCGGCACGCCGGGCCGCTTCGCCGACGGCGGCGACGAGGGCGTGGCCCGCCTGGTCGTTGACCCCGCCACCTCGACGGACGCCCTGGTCACCGCGGACGACCCGGCACCGGTCGCGCTGCCCGCCAGGGGCGGCCGGATCCTCGGCACCTCCCCGCGGTACGTGCTGTACCGGACTCCGGGCGACACGCCGCACGAGATCGTGGTGGACATCGCGCGGAACACCATCGTCCGCGACGACACGGCGGCCTCCGAGGTCCTGGACTACTCCACGCTGTGGACGGCCTCGTCCGGCACGCTGACCGCCACCGACCTGCGGACCGGCGCCCCGGCTGGCTCCCTGCCGACCGGCGCCGACTGCGCCCCCGACGACCTGCGCACCAACGGGCCGCTGCTGTACTGGAGCTGCTCCGGCGCGGGCCTCGCGGGAGTGATCGAGACGGCGACCGGCCGGACCTACCCGGCACCGTCCGGCGACGTCCTGCTCGGCGACGGCTTCCTGGCCGCGTACGACCCGGCATCCGGCGCGATCCACCTGACCGCGCTGTCCGGCGGCACGAGCACCGCCCTCGACGACGTCACCGGCATGAAGAGGCCCGCCGCGGACACCGACACGCGCGGCCTGACCTGGACCGTCGATCCGACGTCCAACAAGCTCGCCTACGTCGACCCCGCCGACACCGTGCACGTGGTGCAGGCGTACCCGACCGCCGGGCCCGCCTCCCAGCTGACCTTCCCCGACCGGTCGGTGCCCGCCGCGTTCAGCGCGCTCGGGGCGGACGGCGGATGGCACCCGCGGTGGTGGGTCTCCAAGCCGGTCGCCACCTGGCAGTTGACGGTCACCAATGTGATGACAGGGGCCGAGGCCCGGTTCTACAGCGGCTCCGCCGTCACCCCCGCGGTGCGGTCGATCTCCGTCTCCTGGGACGGCCGGACGGGCGGCGGCCTCATACTCCCGAGCGGGACGTACCGCTACGAGCTGCTGGCGCAGGCCGCCGACGGCACCGGGCAGTCCGCCTCCGACCGGGGCACCGTGACCATGACCGCCAACGACGCCGCCCCCGGCGCCCTGCTCGGCCGCGACACCTCGGGCACGCTGTGGCAGTACCGCACCACGGGGAAGGCCGCGGCGCCCTACCTGGCGAGGACCGAGATCGGCGGCGCCTGGGACCGGTACACCGCGCTGACGTCCCTGTCCGGCCAGCGCAGCGACGCGAGCGGCGACCTCGTGGCGCGCGACGCGAACGGCATCCTCTGGTACCACCCCGCCACCGGCGACTCCACGGCCCCGCTGGGCACCCGCCAGAAGGTCGGCGGCGGCTGGAACACCTACCAGGAGCTGGAGGGCGCGGGCGACGTGACCGGGGACGGCCTCGCCGACCTCGTGGCGCGGGACGCGTCCGGCACGCTGTGGCTGTACGCGGGTACGGGGAGCGTCACGGCGCCGTTCGCGGCGCGTACGAAGGTCGGCGGCGGGTGGGGTGTGTACACCGCTCTGGTCGGGACGAACGACGTGACAGGTGACGGCCGGTCGGACATGGTGGCGCGGGACGCGTCGGGGACGTTGTGGTTGTACGCGGGTACGGGGAGTGCCGCGGCGCCGTTCGCGGCGCGTACGAAGGTCGGCGGCGGGTGGGGTGTGTACACCGCTCTGGTCGGGACGAACGACGTGACGGGTGACGGCCGGTCGGACATGGTGGCGCGGGACGCGTCCGGCACGCTGTGGCTGTACGCGGGTACGGGGAGCGCCGCGGCGCCGTTCGCCGCCCGCACCAAGGTCGGCGGCGGCTGGAACACCTACGACGCCCTGGCCTGACCCCGGCGTTCCTGTCCGCTCCTGTCCGCTGCTCCGCGTCCCCGGCCGTCACCGGTCCGGGGGCGCGGAGCCCCCGGTCCGGGGGCGCCCGCCCGCGGGCCTGGGATGATCGGTGCATGCGCGCGGCCCGGCTCCTCTCCCTCGTCCTCCTGCTGCAGAACCGCGGCAGGCTGACAGCCGGTGAGCTGGCGGCGGAGCTGGGCGTGTCCGTGCGCACCGTCTACCGTGACATCGAGTCGCTGAGCGGCGCGGGTATCCCGGTCTACGGCGACGCCGGGCACCACGGCGGCTACGAGCTGCTCGGCGGCTACCGCACCCGGCTGACCGGGCTGCACGCCGACGAGGCCGAATCCCTCTTCCTCGCCGGGCTGCCCGGCGCGGCCGACGACCTGGGGCTGGGCGAGGTGCTCGCGGCGGCGCAGCTGAAGCTGACCGCGGCGCTGCCGCCCCCGCTGCGGGACCGGGCGGGCCGGGTCCGCGAGCGCTTCCACCTCGACGCCCTCGGCTGGTACCGCGAGCAGGACTCCCCGCCGGTGCTGGTGGCGCTCGCCGGCGCCGTGTGGGACCAGCGGCGGATCCGCGTGCGCTACCGCCGCTGGGCCGAGCCGAAGGAGGTCGAGCGCACGCTCGACCCCTACGGCCTGGTCCTCAAGGCGGGCGTCTGGTACCTCGTCGCGGCGGTGGACGGCACGGTGCGGACCTACCGGGTGTCGTCGATCCTCCGTCTCGACGTCGGCGAGGACGGCTTCGAGCGGCCCGCGGGATTCGACCTCGCCGCCCACTGGCAGGAGTACCTCACCGCCTACGACGCGCGCAGGCTGCGGCTTCAGGCCCGTGTCCGGCTCGCCCCCGGGCTGCTGCCCGCGCTCCCGGACCGCCTGGACGCGGCGCTGGTCCGCGCCGTCGAGGCCTCGGCGGGCCCGCCGGAGGCGGACGGCTGGGTGACGGCGACGGTCCCCCTGGAGTCGGTCGAGCTGGCGGTGCCGCTGCTGCTGTCCCTCGGGCCCGACGTCGAGGTGCTGGCACCCGAGGAGCTGCGCGGCGCCGTCACGGAGGCGGCCGCCGCCGTGCTCGGCCGGTACCGGTCCGGAGCGGGGGAGCGCAGCAGCAGCCCGGCGGACACGGTCGCCAGCACCCCGAGAGCGGCGAGCACCGCGAAGCCGTAGCGCGTGTCGGTGCGGTCGGTGACCGCCGCGACCAGGAGCATCACGGCGACCGTGGCCGCCAGCCCGCCCCCGTTCGCGATCCCGAACACCCTGCCCACGGTGGCGTCGTCCGCCGAGGCCATCAGCATGGTCCGGGAGGCGATCCGCGCCTGCCCGAAGAAGAACGCGCCCAGCGGCACCGCGACGACGTAACCGGCGAGCCCGAACTGGCTCTGGAGCACCAGCCCCGCGTCGCAGACCAGGAAGCCCGTGACGGCGATGCGCAGATCCGGGCTGCGCCTGCCCACGATCCGGTAGGCACCGGCCGCCGCCAGGAACCCCAGACAGCCGAGCGCGTCCACCGCTCCGAACACCCCGGCGCCGCGGTGGAGTTCACCGATGACGGCGGTGGGCATCAGAGCGTTGAAGACCGTGACGACCACGCTCCCCTGGGCGTAGAGCAGGATGAAGCGTCGCATCCGCAGGTCTCCGCCCGGGGCCGTCGGCGCGGCGGCCCCTGCGGGGGCGGACGCCTTCGGCGTCGCCTCCGGGCGACGCCCCACCGCGGCCACGCACAGCGCCGAGACGGCGAACGTCCCGGCGTTGAACACCAGCAGCGGCACGGCGCCGAAGGCCTGGACGCACAGCCCGCCCAGCGTCGCCGACAGCAGCATCCCCGCCTGGGTCCCCATCTCGTAGCGGGCGTTGAACCGCCGCAGCAGCTCCGCCGGCACCCGCTCCTTGATCAGCGCGGAGCTCGCCGGGAGGAAGAGGGCGCCCACGACGGCGAGCGCCAGGTTCGCGCCGTAGATGCCGGGACCTGCGGCCCCGCCGCAGACCAGCCACAGCGGCAGCGCGAGGGCCAGCGCCGCGCTGGTGACGTCGCAGCCGATCCACAGGGCGCGGCGGTCGAAGCGGTCGGCCATCCGCCCGAAAAAGGGCGAGAGCAGCGCCTGCGGCCCGGCGACGGCGATGAAGAGCCAGCCGACGGCCATCATGGTGCGCTGCTCCCTGATCATGAGCAGCGCACCGACGATGAGCTGGACGTTGTTGCCGAGAGCGGTGGCGAAGGCGGCGGGCACGAGCAGTCGCTCGGCCCGGCGGGAGGAGTGATGAGCCAGGTGCATGCCACCACTGTCCGCAGGTCCGCTGACATCTTCTGTCAGTGAAGTGGAATGAGTGAAGTGGGCCGAGATCGCCGCCCCCGCGGTGAGGTCCACGAGGTGTCGCCCGGCTTCGGGCGCAGGGGGTGGGTCCGGGGGCGAATCCACGTCGCGAGCCCGCTTCCTGACGCGGCGTCACGACCGGGCCCCACGCTTCCGGGAGCGGCTGCCGCACCGGGGCGGGGGAGGGCGCCCCCGCCCGGCCGGCATGGGCGAGTCGCCGCCGGACGGGGCCGCGACACGCCCATGCCGCCGGGGGCGGCGCCCCCGGAGCTCGCGAGCGCTCCCGATGCCCGCGCGCCGCGCCGCGCGCCCTTACGCCGTCCGGGTGAGGCGCCCGCGCCGGGCACGGGCACCGGTCAGGCAGGACGTCCCAGGCCGGGGCGGTCGGGACGGGCACCCGGTTGCCGGTCACCGGGTCAGCCCTGACGATGAGGTGGGGACAGGAGGTCGCGCCATGAGCCTGTACTTCGCCAACGCCCTCCCCGACCTGGTGGACGACGCGCTGGCCGGTTTCGCCCTCGCCCATGCGGACACCGTCCGCTGGGACGAGCGGGACGGCTATCTGTGTGCGCTGCGGCCCGCCCCGGCACGCCGCGTCGGACTGGTCTCCGGCGGCGGTTCCGGGCACGAGCCGCTGCACACCGGATACGTCGGCGCCGGCATGCTGGACGCGGCCTGTCCGGGCCGGGTCTTCGCTTCGCCGCACAACCGCCAGGTCTTCGCAGCGGCCCGCTCGGTCGCCCGCGAGGACGGGGTGCTGCTGCTGGTCAAGAACTACACCGGTGACCGGATCAACTTCGGCATCGCCGCCGAGCGGCTCGCCCATGAGGGCATCCGCTGCGGGCGGGTGCTGATCGACGACGACGTCGCCTCGCAGTCCGCGGACTCCGCCACCGGGCGCCGCGGCACCGGCGCCGCGGTGCTCGTGGAGAAGATCCTCGGAGCCGCCGCCGACACCGGCCGCGGGCTGGCCGAACTGGAGGATCTCGGCGCCAAGGTCGTCTCGCGGTGCCGGAGCCTCGCGGTCGCGTCGGCCCCGCACACCTCGCCGGTGACCGGGAAACCCGCCTTCGAGCTCCGGCCGGGCACGCTGGAGTACGGCGTCGGCATCCACGGCGAGCGCGCCGCCCGCACGCTCCCGGCCCGCTCGCTGCGCGACCTGGCCGAGGAGATGGTCGCCTCGCTCGCGGAAGCGCTAGGCCTGGGCGGCAGCTCGCGGCTGATCGTGCTGGTCAACGGCCTCGGCGGGGTCACCCGGCTGGAGCTGTACGCGGTGCTGCGGGAGGTCGCCCGGCTGCTGGACAAGCGCGGCGCGGACACCGTGCGTGTCCTGGTCGGCGACTTCGTCACCGCGTTGGACATGCGCGGCTTCTCCGTCACGCTCCTCGACGCCGACGACGAGCTGCTGCGGCTCTACGACGCGCCGGCCGCCACCCCGGCCTGGCCCGCCACCCCGGCGCCGCCCGACTGGCCGGGCGAGGTGCCGCAGATCCCGGGAGAGGCACCATGAGCGACACGACCATGCGACCCGAGCACACCGGCCCCGGCCCCGTCGCCTTCGCCGCCTTCACCGATCGGTGGGTGCGCGCCTTCGCGGCGACGGCCACGGCGACCGAGGCCGAGCTGACCGCCCTCGACCAGCAGGTCGGCGACGGCGACTTCGGCACCAACCTGGTCGCGGGCCTGCAGGCCGCGATGCGCCTGCTGGACGCCCCGCCCGGACCCGGGACCGGACCCGTGCAGCCGCTCGGGGCCGCGGCGAGCGCCTTCCTGGACGAGGTGGGCGGCACCAGCGGACCGCTGTTCGGGCTGCTCTTCCAGGAGATGGCCGCGGCGGTGCAGGACGGCGCCGCCGTCGCGCCCACCGCCGCGCTCGCGGCGGGGGTGCGCGACGGGCTCGCCGCGATCCAGCGGGTCGGCGAGGCGGAGGTCGGCGACAAGACGCTTGTCGACGCCCTCTCCCCGGCCGCCGCGGCCCTGGCCGCGGCCACCGGAGCCGATCCGGCGCAGGCCCTCGGCGAGGCGGCGGGCGCGGCGTGGCGCGGGGTGCACGGCACCGCCCGGATGACCGCCCGGCGCGGCCGGGCGAGCTACCTCGGCGACCGCGCGGCTGGTGTGCCCGACCCCGGCGCGGTCGGTGTCGCCCTGCTCTTCACCGCGGCCGCGGGTCCGGTCAGGGTGCTCGCGCCACTCCTGCCCTGAGCGGTGGCCGTTGCCCGGCCCGGCGTGGTGGCGCCCGGCGGGGCAACGGCGTGCGCCTTCCGGCTCAGTGCGGATGGGTCCGGGCCGACCGGCGCTCGGCCCACGCGGTGATGTCGCGGTCGTCCAGCCGGTCGACCCACAGGTCCACCTCCGCCGCGACGCGGTTGCCCGGCCACGGGCCCACGCCGAGGATGCGCAGCCCGGCGCGGCGCGCCGCCTGCACACCGCACGCGGAGTCCTCGACGGCCAGGCAGCGTTCCGGTGCCGCCCCGCACAGCCGGGCGGCGGTGAGGTAGACGTCGGGTGCGGGCTTGGGGCGTACCGCGGTGTCGGGCACCACCAGATGGTCGAAGAAGGACAGCAGCCCGGCCGCGGACAGGCAGGTCTCGACGACGTCGGCCGGGCAGTTGCTGGCGACGGCGAGCGGGGCGAACGCCGCCGCGCGGCGGACCAGTTCCGCCGCGCCGGGCATGGTCGCCGCGTTCGCGGCGACCATGGCGCGGAAGTGGTCGAGCAGTGCGCCGGTCAGCTCCTCGGCGAGGTCCGGCCGGCCCGCCTCGTCGGCCATGAGCTGGCCGCACTCGGTGTAGTGGACGCCTTTGGCGCGCTCGGCGAAGCCCGGCGCGGCGCGCAGCCCGTGGTCGCTGAGCGTCAGTTCGCGGGCGTCCTGCCAGTTGCGCTCGGTGTCCATGAGCGTGCCGTCGCAGTCGAAGACGACCGCGTCCGGCGTCCAGGCCAGCAGCGCCGCGCGCTCCGCCGAGCGCGCGGGTGCGGGTAGGTCGGTCGCGGGGGCGTGCTCGGCCGGCGCGGTGCGCGCGGCCGCGACCGCGTCGTGCGCGGGCGCCGGGACGGGCGCCGGTGCCGTCGACGTGGCGGCGGACTCCGGCGCGGACGGCGGGGAAACGGAAATGCGGTGGTCGTTCATCGGCGAGAATTCCGTTCGGGAATGCCCGGGAACACGGGCAGGAAGGCGATTTCGGCCCGTCTGTCCGGGCGGGGAGGTGCGGCCCCGCGCACAACGCGACAGCGCGATGTGGATAAAGGCGCGCGAAGGGATACCCGGTGGTCGCCCGCGCCACTGGGCGTCACCAGGAACATAACGATCGTTACGTTATGGACGCCTACCAGGAGTGGTCAAGCAATTCTCCGGTGTGAAAAATCGTGTCCCTTGCGCCGCGCGCCCCCCTGCGTGCAGTTCATATCACCGGAAACCGAGAACTCCGTATGCCGTGACCGCCCCGCCCTGCCGGATCCGGAATGCGCACGTGCGGTGGTGGGCCGCCGCGTCGATGTGCGGCGCCGGGACGTACTCGGTGAAACGCACGGCCGCCATCACCGCGCTCACCGGCCGCAGCAGCCGTCCGCCGGTCGCCTCCGCCGCGCTCTGCCGCGCCGCCTCCAGCAGCACCATGCCGGGCACGTGGTCGCTGGGGTGGTCGAAGAAGAACGGGTGGGCGGGGTCGGCCGGGTCGATCGTGAGCCCGTCCGGCCGGTGCGCCACGACCACGTCGGCCGGGCGCGCCACGCCGAGCAGCGCCGGGGCGGGCCGTACACCGGGCCCCGGCGGCGGCTGCGGGGCGCCGAGCCGGTCGCCGCGCACGGCCGCGTACTTCTCCTCGGGCAGGAACCGCGCACCCCCGCCCGCCTGGGCGAACAGCCGCCCGCCGGCCCGGAAGGCGACCTCCAGGCGCAGCGCGGCGAGCGAACCGTCGCGCCGCTGGCGCGGGTCGGTCACCCGTATCGCGCAGCTGATCTCGGTATGTCCGGCGAGCGCGGCCGGCTCCTGCTCCGGGTCCAGGGCGAAGCGCAGGTCGTCGATGATCATGCGGGTCGCGGGCGGCACGCCGAACCACCGCAGCGGCAGGTAGATGCCGAGCTGCCGCAGCGTCTCCACCACCAGCAGCGGGCTGTGCCGCCCGGTGCCGTCGGCAGGGAAGGTGGTGTGCGGATACGGCCAGCAGGCCGCGGCGCGGAAGCCGCCGGCCGGACCCTCCCTGACGTCCGTCAGCAGCACCTCGGTCACTGCCCTGCGGTGCACCAGCTCCCGGGGAACGGGATGGGACCAGGTCAGATCCGGGGCGCGGACCGAAGCAGACGAAGGACCGGCCAGATTCTTCATATGACAAGAAAAACCCGCGTCCGGAGAATTCGCACCCGCATTGCTTCGCGGATGTAACGGAGGGAAGTCGATCACGCGCTAGATTGCTGCCACCATTGGCGACACGCCGCCACCGCGCGGCGGGCGGAAATTGCGGAGTGGACGTGCAGGAACGGGCCGAGGCGACGCGCAGGTACCTGGTGGAAGCCGCGGCGCGGCTTTTCGAGGAACGCGGATACGCCGGCACGAGCATCAGCGACATCAGCGCGCAGTCCGGCCGCACCAGCGGCGCCATCTACTTCCACTTCAGCAACAAGGAGAAACTCGCCCTCGCGGTCGTCACCGCGACCCTCGACACCTGGCCCGCGATGATCGCCGAGGTCCGCGCCTCGCCCGCACCGGTCCTGGACAAGCTGGTGTCGCTGAGCTTCGCCGTCGCCCGTGCCTTCCGCGACGACGTCGTGGTGCGGGCCGGTTCCCGGCTGTGGATGGAGCGCCGGGCCATCGACGCCCCCGTCCCCGGCCCGTTCGGCGCGTGGACCGAGACCGTCACCGGACTGCTGCGCGAGGCGCGGGAGTCCGGCGAACTGGCCCCGGGCATCGCGCCCGACGACGCCGCTCTGACCGTCGTCTACGCCTTCTTCGGCCTGCACACCGTCTCCGAGGCCGTGGACGGCCGCGCCCGCATCGAGGAGCGGCTGCGCGGCATGTGGGAGGTGCTGCTCCCGGCGCTCCAGGCCGAGCCCGACCCCGCCGCACTGCTCGACCGCGTCCGCGCGTCCGCCCCGGCCGACCCCGCCGGGCCCGTTCCGCAGCCGGTCTGAGCGGCCGTCCCGCGCCGGTGACGGCGGGTCAGGTGCGGGGCCGGTGGCCGCGCTCCTGGCGGGGCGCCTTCTGCTGGGCGGGTACGGACGGCAGCGGCAGGTGCGCGGTGCCGTACTGGGCGAGGTTGTAGCGCGCGCCGGTCTGCGGCAGGCCGGGGGCCGGACGGCGCGGGCCGTCCATGCGCAGCGCCGACGTGAGGTCGCCGGTGACGCGGCGCCGCCACTGGCTGATGTTGGGCTCGGCCACCCCGGTCAGCCGCTCCAGGAAGCGCAGCACCGAGGTGTGGTCGAAGGTCTCGGAGGCGACCCACCCCCCTACCGTCCAGGGCGAGACGATGACGCACGGCACCCGGAAGCCGAGTCCGACCGGCAGCCCGTTGCCGGGTACCCCGGTCGGCGAGGTCCCGGCGACGAACTCGCCCGCGGTGCCGGCCGGCGGGGTCGGCGGCACCACATGGTCGAACAGCCCGTCGTTCTCGTCGTAGTTGAGGATGAAGACGGTCTTCGCCCAGGTCTCCGGGTTGGCGGCGATGGCGTCGATCTTCCCGGCCAGCCAGTTCGCCCCCGCGGCGGGAGTACGCGCGGGGTGCTCGTCGTAGAGCGACGGCGGCAGCAGCCAGCTCACCGTGGGCAGCGTGCCGTTCATCGCGTCGTACTCGAACTGCCCGAGGGGGCTCTCGGCGATCGCCTTGTCGTACAGCGGGTCGCCGGGCCGGGCGGCCTGGTACTGCGCCATGTTCGCCAGCGGGGCCAGCCCGGTCGGGCCGCCGCCGGGGCCGGAGGACGGCTCGTGGTAGATCCGCCAGCTCACCCCGGCCGCCTCCAGCCGCTCGGGATAGGTGGTCCAGGAGTACGTGCCCTTGGCCGCGCCGTTGTCCAGCGCCGGGCCGCCCGCCAGGCCGTCCGGGTCGATCGTGCCGGTCATGTGCATGTAGCGGTTCGGGTGCGTCGGGCCCATCACCGAGCAGTGGTAGGCGTCGCACACCGTGAAGGCGTCGGCCAGCGCGTAGTGGAACGGGATGTCGTCGCGCGTCAGGTAGCCCATCGTGTACGGGCCCTTGGCGTTGCCGTCCGCGGCGCGGTGCGCGGGCAGCCAGCTGTCCATCGCGCCGGCGTTCCACGCGTCGTGCTGCGCCTGCCAGGCGTGGCTGAGCGACGGCACGGCCAGCGCCGCGGTGGTCCGGGAGTCCATGTGGTAGGGCAGCAGGTAGCCGTCGGGGTTCTGGGCGTCCGGCTGGTAGAACACCGGGCGGCCGCCCGGCAGCCTGACGGCGTGCGGGTCCTCGAAGCCGCGCACCCCCGACAGCGTGCCGAAGTAGTGGTCGAAGCTGCGGTTCTCCTGCATGAGGATCACCACGTGCGCGATGTCGGACAGCCGCCCGCCGGACCGGGGCTCGGCGGCCGCCGCCCGGCTGAGGTTGGGCGGCAGCACCGACGCGGCGGCGGCGAGTCCGCCCACGGCCGCGGCGGCGCCGAGCAGCCGCCGCCGGGTGGGGGCCTGGTCCTGCTGCGGTGCGGGGTCGTGCGGGGCGTCGGGCATCGGCGTTCCTTTCGCGGGCGCGCGCCCGCCGGGGCGCGCGGGGGAGAGGGGCACGGCAAGGCTGCTCCGGCACCCGCACCGTCCGGTGACCGGTGGATGGCGGATACAAGAAGAGGAGTCCAGCAGAAGGGGCGGGCGCCCTGCCCCGGTGGCGCGTCAGGTGCCGTACAGGCGCCCGGTGTTGTCGCGGGGCGCCGGGCGATTGCGACCCGCGGGACCCTCGGCGAAGGCCGTCAGGACGTTCTCGGTGGCGCGGGTGACGAAGCGCCCGGTGCGCGCGTCCATGCCGTGGTCGCGGCCGTCCAGGTTCGTGCCCGCCATCAGGGCTTCCACCCAGCGCATCGTGCCGGTGGCGAAGACCCCCGCACCGCCGGGCGTCGTGTAGTAGGCCGAATCGGCGTGGCTCGGGCGGCCCTTGCAGGTCAGCGGGGAGTGCGCGACGACCTCCAGGGGCCCGGGGGCGGGGTGGTGCGGCATGACCCGGTCGTACTCCACCCCCACCAGATGGTCGAAGCTCTCGCCGCGGCGGACCCCGGTGCCGCGGAAGATCCAGTGGTCGGCGTTCTCCACCACGTAGGGCGCGTCGACGGGGAAGCCCTCGTACATCACGCCGGTCAGCGACGACTCCGGGTCCGCGCCCGGCCCGGCGCGGAAGTCCGTCGTCGCCATGTCCGGGTGCCGGGCCAGGTACGGGTCGGCGTGGTAGGCGGTCTTGTAGCAGACCACCGTGCGGTCGGCCGTGCCGTCGGCACCCGGCTCCAGCCGGACCCGCCGGTAGCAGGTGTTCGCGCCGAGGAAGACCAGGTTGGTGCCCGCGTCCCGGGCCGCGGTGACGTGCGCGCGCTGCTGCGGCGTCCAGTACTCGTCGTGCCCGAGCGCCACGGCCGTGGTCGCGCCGTGCAGCACCCCGGGATCGCGGTGCACGTCCAGGCCGGTGGTGTACGCCAGCGGGATGCCCGACCGTTCCGCGAGCACCACGGCCGCGCGCTCGTAGGCCAGGAACTTCTCCGCCCCGGTCGCCGCGTAGGGCCGGTCGAAGGTCACCGCGAGCGAACGGTGCTCGTACGTCTCGTCCCGCCCGCGGTAGAGGCTGTAGCCGCCCCACTCGTTGTACGCCTGCCAGGTCGCGGCCGCGTGCATCAGCACCGTGCGGCCCGCCGCCCGCGCCGAGCGGACGACCAGCGGGACGTACCGCTGGAAGCCGGTGTCCGCCTCCAGCCGCAGCAGGTACGCCCCTTCGGGCCAGCCCCGCGCCGACACCTCCAGGCTGCGCTCCCACCCGGCCGCGACGGTCCGCCGGGCGACGGCCAGCCGCGCCCGCCCCTGCCGCCCGCCGGCGACCGGGCCCGACGCCCATACGCGGGCCGCCTGCGCCCCGCCGTACCAGCCGATCCGGAAGGCGGTGACGCGGAAGGTGCGGGCCGTCGTCGACACATGCAGCCCGAAGCTCTCGCCCGGCAGCACGCTGGTCCGGTCCGTGTAGCCCTGGACGGCGTCGTCCGGCCCCGTCGGGCCCAGCCGCCACCCCGCGGAGGGGCGCGCGGACGCGCGGGGGGCGGGCGCGGAGGGAGCGCTGCACCCGGCGGCCAGCGCCCCGGCGCCCGCCGCAAGCAGCACCCCGCGCCGGGTGGTGGCCCCGGCCGCGCCGCCGGGCCCGGGATCCGCGTCCTGCGCGGACGCGGCCGCGCTCCCGGGCGCCGCCCCGTCCCCGTGCGGCGCGCTCCCGTCGGTGCCGAGCGCCGGACCGTCCACCGCTCAGCAGATCCGGGGCAGTTGCTCGCCGACCGGCAGGTCGACCACCCGGGTGCCGCCGAGGCCGGTGCGGGCCACGACCATGCCCGGGTGCTCCGCGACCGCCTCGCCGATCACCGCCGCGCCCGCGCCCAGCGGGTGGGCGCGCATCGCGGCGAGGACCGCGTCGGCGTGCTCACGCGGCACGAAGGCCACCAGCCGCCCCTCGTTGGCGACGTACATCGGGTCGAGGCCCAGCACCGCGCACGCGTTGGCGACGGCCGGCGGCACGGGCACGCTGCGCTCCTGGAGCACCACGCCGGTCCGCGACGCCGCCGCGATCTCGTTGAGCGACGCGGCGAGCCCGCCGCGGGTCGGGTCGCGCAGCACGTGCAGATCGGGGGTGACGGCGAGCATCGCCTCGACCAGGGCGCCGAGCGGCGCGGTGTCGCTCTCCACCTCCACCCCGAACTCCAGGCCCTCGCGCATGCTCAGCACCGCCACCCCGTGCGCGCCGAGCGGACCGCTCACGATCACCACGTCGCCCGGCACCACCCGCTGCGGGCGCAGGTCCACCCCGGGCGGGATCAGGCCGATGCCCGCGGTGTTGAGGTAGACGCCGTCGCCGTGACCGGACTCGACGACCTTGGTGTCGCCGGTGGCGACCTCCACGCCCGCCGCCCGCGCGGCCGCCCCGATCGCCGCGGCGACCCGGGCGACCACCGACATCTCCACGCCCTCCTCCAGGATGACGGCGCAGGACAGGTACGCCGCCCTGGCGCCGCTCATCGCGAGGTCGTTGACGGTGCCGTTGACGGCCAGGTCGCCGATCGACCCGCCGGGGAAGAACAGCGGGCGCACCACGTACGAGTCGGTCGAGAAGGCCAGCCGGGCGCCGCCGAGCGTGACGGCCGCCGCGTCGCCGAGCTGCGCCAGCACCTCGCCGCCGAACGCCGGTGCGAAGACGTGCTCGACCAGCTCGGCGGACATCGCCCCGCCGCCGCCGTGCCCCATCACCACCCGCGGCTGGTCGCGCAGCGGCGCGGGGCAGGTCCAGGACAGCATGTCCACCGGCGCGGGTCCGGCCGGCGAGGGAAGGGTGTCAGACAACGGAGGTCGCCTCCTGGCGCGCCGGGGCGGTACCGAGCCGCCGGTAGAGGTAGTACGCGGCGCACGCGCCCTCGCTGGAGACCATCGTGGCGCCCAGCGGCGTACGCGGGGTGCAGACGGTGCCGAACGCCTCGCACCGGTCCGGCTTGAGCAGCCCCTGGAGCACCTCGCCCGCCCGGCAGGCGGCCGGCTCCACCGTGCGGATGCCGTCCACGCGGAAGCGGTGCTCGGCGTCGAACTCCCGGTAGCGCTCCGACAGCCGCCAGCCGCTCTGCGGGATCACGCCGATACCGCGCCACGCCCGGTCGGTCACCTCGAAGACGTCGTCGAGCATCGCCCGCGCCGCCGGGTTGCCCTCCTCGCGCACCGCCCGCGGGTAGGCGTTCTCCACCGTGTGCTCGCCGCGCTCCAATTGGGCCACCGTGCGCCGCACGCCCTCCAGGATGTCCAGCGGCTCGAAGCCGGTGACCACGATCGGCACCCGGTGCCGCTCGGCCAGCTCCGGGTACTCGCCCGTGCCCATCACACTGCACACGTGCCCCGCCGCCAGGAACGCCTGCACCCGGCAGTCCGGCGAGCGCATGATCGCCTCGATCGCAGGGGGCACCCGCACGTGCGACACCAGCAGGCTGAAGTTGCGGATGCCGAGCTTGCGCGCCTGGTACACCGTCATGGCGTTGGGCGGCGCGGTGGTCTCGAAGCCGATGCCGAAGAACACCACCTGCCGGTCCGGGTTCTGCTGCGCGATCCGCAGCGCGTCCAGCGGGGAGTACACCACCCGCACGTCACCGCCCTCGCCGCGGACCCCGAACAGGTCGCGCCCGGTGCCCGGCACCCGCAGCATGTCGCCGAACGAGCAGAAGATCACGTCCGGGCGGGAGGCGATCTCCAGCGCCTTGTCGATCACTTCGAGCGGGGTCACGCACACCGGGCAGCCGGGTCCGTGGATCAGCTCGACCTCGTCGGGCAGCAGCTGGTCGATGCCGTGCCGGATGATGGTGTGGGTCTGCCCGCCGCACACCTCCATCAGCGCCCACGGCCGCGTCACGGTCGCGTGGATACGGTCCAGCAGCCGCTTGGCCAGGTCCGGGTCCCGGAACTCCTCGATGTACTTCACCGCAGGCCCTCCTGCGTCGTCCCCGTACCGTGCTCCACTGCCCCGCCCTGCGCCGCGATCTCCCACGCGTCGCCGAACTCCTCCTGCAGCATGCCGAGTTCGGCGAACAGCTCCAGCGTCCGCAGCGCCGACTCCTCGTCGAGCCGCTGCAGCGCGAAGCCCACGTGCACGATGGCGTACTCACCGACCTCCAGGTCCGGCAGGTACTCCAGGCACACCTCCTTGACGACACCGCCGAAATCGACGGTGGCCATCCGGGTGCCGTCCCGGTCCTCAATCTCCAGCACTCTGCCGGGCACCGCCAGGCACATGGGCTCTCCTCGCTGCTGTGGGGCTGTCGTGGGTGGGGGGGGAATGCGATACGTCGTCAGGTGCCTGCCGCGCCGCGGTGGGCGGCGACCACCAGCTGGCCGAGCGCGAGGCCGCCGTCACCGGGCGGGACGACGCGGTGCGCCAGCACCGTGAAGCCGTCGGCGCGCAGCCCGCGGGCGCAGTCCTCGGCCAGCAGGGCGTTGCCGAACACCCCGCCGGACAGCACCACGGTCTCCAGCCCGTGCCGCTCGCGGGCCGCCGCGCAACCGCGCCGGACCAGACCAGCGACGGCGACGTGGAAGCGCGCCGCCACCGTGCCAGGACCGGCGCCCGCCCGCAGATCCGCGAGCGCCGCCGCCAGCACCGGGCCCGGATCGGCCACGAGTTCGGCTCCCGTCCCGGGCCCCAGCCCGAAGGCGTAGCCGTCGCCGTCCTGCGCGGGCGCCGCCACCGCCGCGGCCTCCAGCTCCACGGCGGCCTGGGCCTCGTAACCCGCGAGGTGGCACACCCCGGCGAGCGAGGAGACGGCGTCGAAGAGCCGGCCCATGCTGGAGGTCGGCACGCAGTTCAGCCCGCGCTCCAGCTGCCGCTCCAGCACCCGCAGCTCGTCCGCCGGGCAGGCCGCGACCGGCGGCAGGTCCGCGTCCCAGGCCAGCCCCGCGGCCCGCAGGTGCGCCAGCGCCATCCGGTACGGGCGGCGCACCGCCGCGTCACCGCCCGGCAGCGGTACGTACGCCAGCCGGCACCAGCGGGTGAAACCGGCGTAGTCGGCGAGCAGGAACTCCCCGCCCCACACCGCCCCGTCGTCGCCGTAGCCGGTGCCGTCGAAGGCCACGCCGATGACGCGGCGGGCGCCGTCCAGCCCGTGCTCGGCCATCGCGGCGGCCACGTGCGCGTGGTGGTGCTGGACGCGCACCAGCGGGCGGCCGTCCCGGTGGCCCTGCGCCCACTGCGCCGAGCGGTAGCGCGAGTGCCGGTCGGCGGCCAGCAGCCGCGGGCGCACCGCCGTGACGTCCGCGAGCTGCTGCCGGGCGCGTTCGAAGGCGGCGACGGTCGCCGGGCCGTCCATGTCGCCGATGTGCGCCGACAGCCAGGCGCGCCGGCCCTCGCCCAGGCACAGCACGTTCTTCAGGTCGCCGCCGACCGCCAGCGCGGGCGCCACGTCCACCGGCAGCGCGACCGGCAGCGGGGCGTAGCCGCGCGAGCGGCGCACCGGCGAGAGGGCGCCGTCCACGACGCGCACCACCGAATCGTCGCAGGGGATCCGGATCGGCCGGTCGTGCACCAGCAGGGCGTCCGCGAGCGGGCCGAGCTTCGCCACCGCCTCGGCGTCGTCGGTGACGATCGGTTCCCCGGACACGTTGCCGCTGGTCATCACCAGCGCCGCGGGGCCCGGCGGATCGCCGGGCAGCCCCAGCAGCAGGTGGTGCAGCGGCGTGTACGGCAGCATCACCCCGATGTCGGGCACACCCGGCGCGGCCGCGCCGCCCGTCCCGGCACGCCGCCCGCGCAGCAGCACCACCGGCCGCACCGCCCCGGCCAGCAATTCCCGCTCCCGCGGCGTGGTCCGCGCCAGCCGCTCGGCGCCGGCCAGGTCCCGCACCATCACCGCGAAGGGCTTTGCGCCACGCCCCTTGCGCTGCCGCAGCCGTGCCACCGCAGCCTCGTTCTCCGCGTCGCACGCCAGGTGGTAGCCGCCGAGGCCCTTGACGGCGACGACCGCGCCCGCGGCCAGCAGCGCGCGGGCGGCCTCGACCGGATCGCCGCCCGGGGCCGCGGCGCCGGGCACCACCAGCCGCAGCCGGGGGCCGCAGTCGTGGCAGGCGATCGGCTGGGCGTGGAAGCGCCGGTCGCCCGGGTCGGTGTACTCCGCCGCGCACGCCGGGCACATCGGGAAGCCCGCCATCGTGGTGTGGACGCGGTCGTACGGCAGCCCGGTCACGATCGTCAGCCGCGGCCCGCAGTTGGTGCAGCTGACGAACGGGTGGCGGTACCGCCGGTCGGCCGGGTCGGCCAGCTCGGCGAGGCAGTCCGCGCAGGTCGCGGTGTCGGGCGGCACCGCCGTACGGACCGGCCCGGCGCCGCGGGAGGGCACGATCGCGAAACCGGCGCCGCCCGCCGGGGCCAGGTCGCACCGCTCCACCGACTCCACCGCCGCGAGCGGCGGCGCGCCGGGCCCGACCCGCTCGCAGAAGAGCGCCACCGCCGCGGCCTCGCCCTCGACCTCGGCCAGTACGCCGTCACCGGTGTTGGTGACCCATCCGGTGAGCCCGAGCCCGGTCGCGAGGGTGTGCACGTACGGCCGGAAGCCGACGCCCTGCACCACGCCCCGCACGGTCACCCGGCTGCGCAGCACCGGCCGCAGGGCGGCCGGTTCGGCGAGACCGGTCATGACGCGGGTGCCACCGGCCCGGACACCCCGGCGTCCGACCGCCCGGGGGCGGGCCCGTCGTGACCCGCGGCGCCCGCGTGCGCGGGCTCGCCGTCGCCGACGGGGCCGTGGTCGTGCCCGGCGGCGCCGACGGTGTGAGCACGGGCGGGTTCGCCGCCGGGCCCGTGGGTGGGCGCGGACAGGTCGTCGCGGGCGGGTCCGTGGTCGTGCGCGAGGCCGTGCTCATGGGCGTACGCGTGCGCGTCGTCGTGCGTGTGCGTGTGGCCGGGCGCTGCCGCGCGGGCCATGACCGGCTCGTGCCGCGGGCCCCCGGCGGCCGCCGCCGTGGCGCGGTCCAGCAGCGCGCCCGCGCCCAGGCCGTCCCGCGCCGAGGTCAGCAGCACCTCCACCCCCGGGTTGACCTGGGCGACGTTGGCGCGGAAGGCGGCCTCGTCGAAGCCCACCGCCCCGGCGATGTCGGTCTTCGTCACCACCACCAGGTGCGCGAGGCCGAAGGCCGTCGGGTACTTCAGCGGCTTGTCCTCGCCCTCGGTGACGGACGCGAGCACCACCCGCAGTGTCTCGCCGAGGTCGTAGGAGGCCGGGCACACCAGGTTGCCGACGTTCTCCACGAAGAGGATCCCGGTGCCCTCCGGCAGCCAGCCCTCCAGATGGCGCGCGAGCATGTGCGCCTCCAGGTGGCACAGCCCGTCGGTCAGCACCTGCTTGACGGGCGCTCCGGAACGGGCCAGCCGCCGCGCGTCGTTCTCGGTCGCCAGGTCCGCGGTGAGCGCGGCGACCCGCAGGCCGCGGCCGGTCGCGAGCAGCAGCTCCTGCTCCAGCAGCGCGGTCTTGCCGCTGCCGGGGCTGGACAGCAGGTTGACCACCGTCGTGCCGCGGGCGGCGAGTTCGGCGCGCAACGCCTGCGCGCGGGTGTCGTTGCCCGCCAGGACGGCCTGCTGGAGGTCCACCACTCGGCACATGCTTCAGCGCTCCTCGCCGCTCGGTCCGGGCCCGGCCGCGACCGGCGGCGTGCCGCCGTCGGCGAACCGCACCCCGGTGATCTGCAGTTCACGGCCGCTCAGCAGTTCGGCCGCGGCCGATCCGCAGGCGGGACAGCACAGGTCGGGCGGCATCCCGACCGCCCACTGACCGGCGCAGCGCCCGCACCGGGCACGCCCGGGGACGGTCTCGGTGACCAGTTCGGCGCCCGCCAGCACCGTGCCCTCGCAGCCCAGCCCGAAGCCGAAGGACAGCGCGTCGGGCACCACCCCGGCCAGCTCGCCGATCCGCAGGTGCACGCTGTGCACGCCGGTGGCGCCGGCGGCCCGCGCCGCCTCCTCCACCTGCCCGATCACCGCCATCGCGAGGGACATCTCGTGCATCGTCGTCTTCCCTGCCGGCCGTTCCCGCCGCTCCAGCTCCGCCGCGCTCCAGTCAAGGACCCGGCGGGGGGGCCCCCCCCCGCACCCGGGGCCCGGGGCGCCCGGGGGGGGGGGGGGGGGGGGGCCCCCCCCCCCCCGGCGGGGGCGGGCGGGGTGGC
>NZ_JBSGHL010000089.1:0-22467 GCF_053604375.1 Streptomyces sp. NPDC004031
CGTTAGGGAAACGCCCGGTTACATTCCGAACCCGGAAGCTAAGCCTTTCAGCGCCGATGGTACTGCAGGGGGGACCCTGTGGGAGAGTAGGACACCGCCGAACAATCTTTCCAGACCCCTGGTCCTGGCCTACGTGCTGGGACCAGGGGTCTTTTGCATGCACTCACGCAGCGCGGTGTCCCCGTGAATACGGGAGACTTGTACTACAGCGTCACGATTCGAGGAGTCACGTCGATGTCCAACTCGCCTGAAGACCGGCCCGAGCGTCCCGAACGCCGGGACTCGCGCCCGAACGGCGGTGGCGACCGTGGGGGTTACCGCAGCGGCGGCCCGCGGCGGGACGGCGACCGCCCGAGCGGTGGTGGGTACCGCCGCGACGACCGCCGTGACGACCGTTCCCGTGACCGCGACGACCGCCCGCGCGGCCCGCGTCGCGACGGTGACCGTCCCGGTGGTGCCGGCGGTGGCTTCCGCAGGGACGACCGTCCGCGTTCGGACCGTCCGTACGGTGGCGGTGGCGGCGGTTTCCGCCGTGACGACCGGCGTGACGACCGCAGGGACGACCGTCCCCGTGACGACCGGCCCCGCTATGACCGCCCTCGTGACGACCGTCCCCGTGACGACCGTCCGCGGTTCGACGACCGGCGTGACGACCGCCCCCGTGGTCCCCGCCGTGACGGTGACCGTCCCGGTGGTGCCGGCGGTGGCTTCCGCAGGGACGACCGTCCGCGTTCGGACCGTCCGTACGGTGGCGGTGGCGGCGGTTTCCGCCGTGACGACCGCAGGGACGACCGTCCCCGTGACGACAGGCCCCGCTATGACCGCCCTCGCGACGACCGTCCCCGTGACGACCGTCCCCGGTTCGACGGCCGGCATGACGACCGCCCCCGCGGTCCCCGTCGTGACGGTGACCGTCCCGGTGGCGCCGGCGGTGGCTTCCGCAGGGACGACCGTCCCCGCTACGACCGTCCCCGTGACGACCGTCCGCGCTACGACGACCGGCGTGACGACCGTCCCCGCCACGACGGCCCGCGTGAGGACCGTCCGCGCTACGACCGCCCTCGTGACGACCGTCCCCGTGGCCCGCGCCGTGAGGACGACCGCGGCGGCTTCCGCCGTGACGACCGGCGGGACGACCGTCCGCGCTTCGACCGTGACCGCGACCGCGGCCGTGACGACCGTCCCCGCTTCGACGACCGGCGTGACGACCGCCCGCGCGGCCCGCGCCGGGACGGCGGCAGCGGCGACCGCGACCGGGGCTTCGGTGCCCGACGGCCGACCGTCGAGCGGCGCGGCCGGTTCGAGAACCGTGGCGGCGGCCGGGACGACCGGCGCGAGGACCGCGAGCCGGTACGCCGGCTGCCGATCCCGGACGAGGTCACCGGCAACGAGATCGACCCGAGCGTGCGCCAGGAGCTGATGAGCCTGCCGAAGACGCTCGCCGACGACGTCGCCCGCAACCTGGTCATGGTGGCCCAGTTGCTGGACGAGGAGCCCGAGCGGGCCTACGCGTACTCGCGGGTCGCGCTGCGGCTGGCGTCGCGCGTCGCGGCCGTACGGGAGGCGGCGGGCTTCGCGTCGTACGCCAGTGAGCGGTACGCCGAGGCGCTCGCCGAGTTCCGTGCCACGCGGCGGATGACCGGCACGGTCGACCTGTGGCCGGTCATGGCCGACTGCGAGCGCGGGCTCGGGCGTCCGGAGCGGGCACTGGAGATGGCCGGTGCGCCCGAGGTGCAGAAGCTCGACAAGGCCGGGCAGGTCGAGATGCGGCTCGTCGCCGCCGGTGCCCGGCAGGACATGGGGCAGGCGGAGGCGGCGGTCGTCACGCTCCAGAGCTCGGAGCTGGCGTCGCACGCGGTGCACCCGTGGACGGCGCGGCTGCGCTACGCGTACGCGGACGCGCTGCTTGCCGTCGGCCGGGAGAACGAGGCCCGCGACTGGTTCGCGAAGGCGGCGGAGGCCGACCACAACGGCACCACGGACGCCTCCGACCGGCTCGCGCAGCTCGACGGTGTCGAGTTCGTGGACGCCTTCGACGGCGCGGACGCCGACGAATCGGCCGAGTCGTCCGACACGGCGGAGGACGGTTTCGCGGACGCCGACGAGGCCGACGACACCGGCACGGCCGATGACGCGGTCAGCGACGAGGACGACGAGGACGAAGAGGACGAGGACGACGAGGCGCCCGCCGAGTCCCCCGCCTCCGCACCCGCTCCCGTCACGGACGCCGACGTCACGGACACCACCGACGCCACCGACGAGGACGAGCCGTCGTCCTTCCTGGACTCGCCCTTCCGCGCTCCGGCGCCGGGCAGCGACCGGGACTGACCGGCAGCGACAGCACCTCCGGAGGGAGGGGCGGCGGGCCACGGCCTGCCGCCCCTCCCTCCTCCGCTGCTCACCCCAGGTCCAGGCTCCGCATGACGAGCCCGCTCGCGGGTTTCGGGCCGAAGGACGTGGACTTGCGCGGCATCATCACGCCCTGCCGGGCCAGGTCCAGGACGACGCTCTCCCGTACCGGGTGCATGAGCACGGCGGTGCCCGCGTGGCGGAGGGCCTGCTGTACGGCGGCCTCCGCGGTGTGGAGGTAGCCGATGCGCTCGGGGGAGTCGGGGATCCGCCAGACGTGGTCGAGCAGCGCGGAGTGCAGCACGGTGGCGTCCAGTCGGCGCCAGGCCTCGGGTCGGTCGGCGGGCACCCAGCGGTCCAGCCGCGCGAGGTCCGGCCGGTCGAGCAGGTGGAAGCCCGTCTCGCCCGCCAGCAGGAAGGCGGTACGGTCCGCCGCGGCCTGCGCGAGGACGCCGAGCGCCGCGTCCAGGTCGTGCCCCGGCAGCGGGCGTACCCGGAAGTAGGGCCGGGCGGCATCCAGCGCCTGCGCCAACGGCAGTCGGTGCAGGACGCGGTGGATGGCGCGGACCCGCAGTGGATGGCGGGCGGTGTCGACGAGCAGCACGAGGCCGTAGTCCCACGCCGTGCCCGGCGGGTGGTCCGCCTGGAGCCTGCGGTACGTGGCCCAGCGGTGGTGGCCGTCGGCGATGAGGGCCTGGCGCAGGCCGAGGTCGGCGCGGATCACCGCGTGCTCGGCCGGATCGGTGAGCGCCCACAGGCGGTGCCGGACGCCGTCCTCGGTCGTCGTGGCGAGCAGCGGCTCACGCGCGCCCGCGGTCGCGTCGACGACGGACGCGGTCGCGTCGCCGTCGCGGTAGGCGAGCAGCAGGGGTTCCAGATTGGCGCCGGTGGCCCGCATGAGCGCGGCGCGGTCGGCGACCGGGCCCGGCATCACGTCCTCGTGCGGCAGCACCACGCCCGCCTCCGGCGGGGTCAGCCGCAGCGCGCCGATGACACCGCGTTGCAGGTGGTCGCCGTCGTGCTGCTCGTAGACGTACAGCGCGGGCAGCGGGTCCGCGGTGAGCACACCCGCCGTCCGCCAGGCGGCCAGCGTCCGGGCGGCCCGGCGGTGCTGCTCCGCGGGCGTCTCCGCGTCCGGCAGGATGAGGCGGACGACGTTGTACGGGTCGGCCGTCTCCAGATGCCGCTGCCCGTCCGGGCGGACGACCACGTCGTACGGCGGCGAAGTGACCGCGGCGAGGCTGCCGACACGTGCGGCGGCGTACCGCAGACCGCGGAAGGGGGCCAGGTCGAGGCCCCGCGCAGGAGGGGGACCGGGGTGGGGTCCGTCGTCGGGTCCGGGGTGGGTCATCAGCGCATGCTACGTCCGCGGCCGGCATGGGGGATGATCGTCGAGGTACACGACACGACACGACGGACGCGCGGCCGCGCACGGCCGGACGACGAGGAGCGAGCCCAGCCATGACTGACCGGACCAGTCCGAGCGGCAGCACCCAGCCGCTCGACACCGCGTACGACACGGCGCTGCTCGACCTCGACGGGGTCGTCTACAAGGGCGGCGACGCCATCGCGCACGCCGTCGAATCCCTCACCGCCGCCCGCAAGGACGGGATGCGGCTCGCCTACGTCACCAACAACGCCGCCCGCACACCCGCGACGGTCGCCGACCACCTCACGGACCTCGGCGTGCCCGCCGCCACCGAGGACGTCATCACCTCCGCCCAGGCCGTCGCCCGGCTCATCGCCGACGAGGTGCCCGCCGGCTCCAAGGTCCTCGCCGTCGGCGGCGAAGGACTCTTCGCCGCTCTGCGCGAACGCGGGCTGGAACCCGTCGAGTCCGCCGCGGATGACCCGGTCGCCGCCGTCCAGGGATACGGGCCCGAGCTGCGCTGGTCGCAGCTCGCGGAGATGGCGTACGCGGTCAACGCCGGGGTGCCGTGGTTCGCCTCCAACACCGACCTCACCATCCCCAGCGCCCGCGGGATCGCCCCCGGCAACGGCGCGGCCGTCGAAGTCGTCCGCATTGCCACCGGCAGCACCCCCCGCGTCGCCGGCAAACCACTGCCGCCCATGCACCGGGAGACGGTGATCAGGACGGGGGCGCGGCGGCCGCTCGTCGTCGGCGACCGGCTCGACACGGACATCGAGGGGGCGTACGCGGGGGGTGTCGACTCCCTGCTCGTCCTCACGGGCGTCACCACGGCTTCCGCTCTGCTCGCCGCGGAGCCGAGGCATCGTCCGACGTATGTCGCTCGTGACCTGCGGGGGCTGCTCGTGCCGCACCCCGAGGTCACGTGGTCCTCGGACCAGGCCTACTGCGGCGGCTGGACCGCCGCGGCCTCCCCCTCCGCCCTCTCCCTCACGGGCGAGGGCGACCCCCTCGACGGCCTCCGCGCGCTGTGCGCCGCCGCCTGGACCCACCCCGACCTCGACGCTTCCGCTGCGCTGGGCACGCTTCCCCTCTGAGAGCCCGCTCACGCCCTGCGGTGCGTTGCGCTCCGGGTTGCCTGTCGCGGTAGGCGTCGCGATCGTCCGCCGGTGGGGGCTGAGCGCGCAGTTCCCCGCGCCCCTAAAAACGGGTGCTCTCCCACGCAGCTGTGCCCCGGGCCCGGAAAAACGGGTGCTCTCCCACGCGGTTGTGCCCCGGGCCCCGGGAAAGCGGGTGCTCTCCCACGCGGCCTTGCCTCGGGCCCCGGAAAAACGGGTGCTGGCGCGCGCAGCCGCGCCCAAAAACGAGAACCCACCACCGGCAGGCAGCCGCTGAACCGGGCTGGAGGGGGACGGTGCGGGGTGCCCCCGCAGGAATGCGCTGGGAGGGGCTCAGCGGCTACGGGGGAGGGTGAAGGCGCATTCCGAGGAGGTGCCCCGTGGCGGCCCCCGACCCACCAGCGGCGGCGCCGCGCAAAGGGGCGCGAGGAACTGCGCGAGCAACCCCCCACCCACAGCAAGGTCGCGCGGCGAACCGCAACAACCACCCCCGCCGCGCCTACGCCGACTCCTCCAGCAGCGCGTCCTCCGTCGTGCCCGCACGCCAGTAACCCGTGAACGTCACGTCCGCGCGCGGGAAGGCGCGCGGGCCCACGAGGTGTCGGCGGAGTTCGCGGACGAGGGAGGACTCGCCGGCGAGCCAGGCGTACGGGCGTCCGGCGGGGAGCGCCGAGGCCGCGACGGCCTCGGCCACCGACGCGGGCCGGGTCAGCCAGCTGATCTCGGCCTCACACTTCGTCGGCAGCTCGACGCGATCGGCCGGATCGCCCACCGAGATCCACGCCTTGACCGGCGTCCCCGCCGGAAGCCATTCCAGGATCCCGGCGACAGCCGGCACCGCGGTCTCGTCCGCGCACAGCAGGATCCAGTCCGTCCCCTCCGGCGGCCGGAAGTCGACCCCGCCGTTGTCGGTGACGACGGGCGCGAGGAGCGTGAGCCGGTCGCCGGGTGCCGCTGCGGCGGCCCACCGGGAGGCGGGTCCGAGGTCGCCGTGGAGGGCGAAGTCGATGTCCAGCTCGTCGGGTTCGCGCCGTACGTCGCGGACGGTGTACGTGCGCATGATGCCGCGTACGCCGGGGTCGAGGGCGCGCCACCGCGCGTACCAGCCGGTGTCGAGGACATCGGGGAGGACGGGCGCGTCCTGCCCGGCCTGCGGCAGGAAGAGCTTGAGCCGCTGGTCGCGCCCGCCGCTGACGATGTCGCCGAGCCCGGCGTCCGCGCTGAGCCCGGCGTCCGCGCTGAGCCGGGCGTCCGCGCCGAGCCGAGCGTCCGGGCCCCGCCCGGACGCGCCGAGCACGACCCGCCGCAGCGACCGCGAGAGCGGATACGTGCGCAGCACCTGCGCGTCGAAGAAGCGGTACGTGGGCTGGGGTTCGGCCATGGCGTCAGCTCACCTTCTTCGCGCCGGTGACCGCCTTGGTCAGGGCTTCCAGCTGGTCGGCGCACTTCGCGTAGGAGAAGATCGGCTCGCTGGGCCAGGGGAAGATCTGCCCGGCCTTGACGGCGGGCATCTGCTGCCAGGTGGGGCGGCCGGTGAGGTCCTTGGGCTGGAGGGTCGCGGAGCGGCTGTCGAGCATGAGGATGTCGGCCTTGTACTTGTCGGCGTTCTCCCAGCTGAGCGTCTCGAAGAAGCCGCCCTCGACCTTGTTCGGGACGATGAAGTTCACTCCGAGGCTCTTGTAGTAGGTCAGGTCGGCCGCCGAGGAGGGCGTGGAGACGTAGAAGGAGTCGGCGCTCGCCGAGCACGCCATGACGGTGATGCCGCCGGCGGCCTTCGCGGCGGCGCGCAGGTTCGCCGAGGCGGTCTCGAAGCGGGTCTTGGCGGCGGCGTTGGCGGCGGAGCCGAGGTCCGCGCCGAGGGCGGCGGCGAGTTCGGCGTAGCGCTGGAGCGGGGTGGTGAGGGGGACCCCGGTGACGTTGATCCCGACGCTGGGCGCGAGGGCGAGGATCTTGGCGCTGCTCTGCTCGGGCACGTACCAGAGGGTCTTGCCGTCGTAGGTGTGGCTGACGAGCAGGCCGGGGCTGAGGGCGGCGTACTTCTCGATGTTGAACTCGCCCCAGACGTTGCCGATGACGGTGACCTTCGTGACGTCGAGGTCGCCGGCCTGCGGGTCGGGGGAGCCGTCCTTGAGGGTGGTGGGGCCGAAGACGCCGGTGCACTCGACGCCGTAGTCGTGCAGGGCGGCGGCGGAACCGACGTACGCCACCAGGTTCGCCGGGACCTTGCCGAGGGAGACGGCCTTCTTGCGGTCGTCGGTGAAGCGGAAGGGTCCCGACGCCTTGGCGTCACCGCCGGCGCCCGCCGACGACGTACCGGAACCGGAGCCCGAGCCGGAGCCGGAATCGGCGCCGGAGCCGGATCCGCCGCAGGCGGCCAGCAGCGCACCGGCGCCCAGCGCGCCACCGGCGGCGAGCACACCCCGGCGGGACATTCCGGACATGCGGGAGGGAGTACGGGACGAGGTCATGGGAAGGTGCCGCTCTGCTCGGGATACGTTAGCGAGGTTAGGCTAACCTAAGCCACGTGTTGGTTGACCAGGACTCCCCGCCACGCGCCCCCGCCGCCCCCGGCACCGGCGCCACCGCCCGATCCGGGGCCGCCCGCGGCGCCGGGCTGCTCGCGGCCCTCGTGCTGCTGCTCGCCGTGACGGCGGCGAGCATCGCGATCGGTGCCAAGGACATCCCGCTCGACCAGGTCTGGCACGGGCTCTTCCACTACGCCGGCACCGACGACGACGTGGTCGTCCGCAAACTCCGGCTGCCGCGTACGGTGCTGGGCCTGATGGTCGGCGCGGCCCTCGGCCTGGCGGGGGCCGCGATGCAGGCCCTCACCCGCAACCCGCTCGCCGACCCCGGTCTGCTCGGCGTCAACGCGGGCGCCGCCGCGGCGGTCGTCACCGGCATCAGCTTCTTCGGCATCACCTCGCCGAGCGCGTACGTGTGGTGCGCGCTCGTCGGCGCCGCCGCCGTGTCCGTGCTGGTCTACGCGATCGGCGGCAGCCGCTCCGCGACCCCGGTACGGCTCGCGCTCGCCGGAACGGCGGTGACCGCGTTGCTCCAGGGCTGGAGCAACGCGGTGCAGCTCACCGACAGCGTCGCCCTGGACCGCATGCGCTTCTGGCAGGTCGGCTCGCTGGCCTCCGCCGACATGGCGACCGTCCGGCGCATCGCGCCCTTCCTCGTCGTCGGCGCGGTGCTGGCCTTCGCCTCCGCCCGCCCGCTCAACGCCATCGCGCTCGGCGACGACACCGCGCGGGCCCTCGGCGCCCGGCTCACCGGCACCAGGATCGCCGTGATGGCGGCGATCACCCTGCTGTGCGGGGCGGCCACCGCCGCCTGCGGGCCCATCGTCTTCATCGGCCTGATGGTCCCGCACATGGTGCGCGGCATCACCGGCCCCGACATGCGCTGGACCCTGCCCTACGCGGCCGTCCTGTCGCCCGTGCTGCTGCTGGGCTCCGACGTGCTGGGACGACTGCTCGTCCGCCCGGCCGAACTCCAGGTGGGCATCGTCACCGCGGTCGTCGGCGGACCCGTCTTCATCGCCCTGGTCCGGCGCCACCGGACGGCGGAGCTGTGAGCCGCGCGCGGACCGGGGGCCGTACCCCCGGCGATGCCCGCGCGTGGCGCGGCAGCGTGCTGCGCACCCCACGCGGCGGACTGTCGCTGCGCCTCGACCGGCGCGCCGCCCTGGCCGGTACGGGCCTGCTGGTCGTCGCACTCGCCGCCGCCGTCGTGCTGGTCGGCACCGGCGACTTCGCCATCGCGCCCGCCGACGTCCTGCGCACCCTGGCCGGACACGGCACCGCGGGACAGGACTTCATCGTCCGTCAGCTGCGGCTGCCGCGCGTCCTGGTGGCGCTGCTGGTGGGCGCCGCGCTCGGGATGGCGGGCGCCGCCTTCCAGAGCGTGTCGCGCAACCCGCTGGGCAGCCCCGACGTCATCGGCTTCGGCCAGGGCTCGGCGGCCGGTGCGCTGCTGGTCATCGTGGTCGCGCACGGCTCCTCGCTGGAGGTCTCCGCGGGCGCGATCGCCGGCGGCCTGCTCACCGGCCTCGCCGTCTACGCGCTCGCCTGGCAGCGCGGGGTGCACGGCTACCGGCTGGTCCTCGTCGGCATCGGCGGCTCCGCGATCCTCGCCGCCGTCAACAGCTACCTGCTGGTCAAGGCCAACTTCGTGGACGTCGCCCGCGCCGTCATCTGGATCAGCGGCTCCCTGGACGGGCGCGACTGGGAGCAGGTGTGGCCGCTGCTGGGCTGCTGCGCCGTCCTGATGCCGCTGCTGCTCGCGCAGGGACCGGCGCTGCGGATCACCGAGATGGGCGACGACGCGGCCCGCGCGCTGGGTGTGCGGGTCGAGCGGGTACGGCTGACCGCCGTGCTCAGCGCGGTGCTGCTGACCGCCGCCGCGACCGCCGCCGCCGGGCCCATCGCCTTCGTCGCGCTCACCGCGCCCCAGCTCGCCCGGCGGCTCACCCGCACCCCCGGCGTCAGCCTGCTGCCGTCCGCGCTCATGGGCGCCGCGCTGCTGGTGCTCGCCGACCTCGCGGCGCAGCGCGCGTTCGGCTCCGGGCAGGTGCCGGTGGGCGTCGCCACCGGGGTACTCGGCGGCGGGTACCTGCTGTGGCTGCTCGTCGAGGAGCGCCGGGCGGGCCGGATATGACCCGCTCCGACCACCGCCGGCCGCACCGCGCGCCGCGCGCACGGGCCGCGGCCGTACACCCGCCGCATCGCCCGCCGCGCGCACGGACCGCCGCCGTACACCCGCCGCACCCCGCGGCGCACGCACCGACCGCCGCCGAACACCGCCGTACCACCGCCACGGGAGCAGCAGTATGACCAGTCGCCATGCCGACACATCGACGGATGGCGGCGTGACGCCGCGGCTGCGGGCCGACGCGGTGACGCTCCGGTACGACCGGCGGGTCATCACCGAGGGGCTCAGTGTCGACATACCCGACCACTCGTTCACCGTGGTGGTCGGTCCCAACGCGTGCGGCAAGTCGACATTGCTGCGCGCGCTCGCCCGGCTGCTCAAGCCCGCCGAGGGCAGGGTGCTGCTGGACGGCCGGGCGATCGGCGGCCTGCCCGCCAAGTCCGTGGCCCGCGCCCTCGGGCTGCTGCCGCAGACCTCCGTGGCGCCCGACGGCATCACCGTCGCCTCGCTCGTGGCCCGCGGCCGCTACCCGCACCAGGGCCTGCTGCGGCAGTGGTCGGCCGAGGACGAGCGGATCGTCGCGGAGTCCATGGCCGCCACCGGCGTCGGCGCGCTCGCCGAACGCCGGGTGGACGAGCTGTCCGGCGGCCAGCGGCAGCGGGTGTGGATCGCGATGGCCCTGGCGCAGGAGACACCGCTGCTGCTGCTCGACGAGCCCACCACGTACCTCGACATCCAGCACCAGATCGACGTCCTCGACCTGTGCGCACGGCTGCACGAGGAGGGCGGGCGCACCCTCGTCGCCGTGCTGCACGACCTCAACCAGGCCGCCCGCTACGCCACCCACCTGATCGCGATGCGCGACGGGCGGATCGAGGCGCAGGGGCCGCCCGCCGAGATCATCACCGCCGAGCTGGTCGAGCGCGTCTTCGGGGTGCCCTGCCGGATCATCGAGGACCCGGAGAGCGGCACCCCGCTGGTGATCCCCGCGGCCCGCCGCCGTACGGGCACGGCCGCGGCCCCCGCCGCCGTCACAGCAGGGAGCGCAGCCGCAGCACGTCCCGCAGCGAAGCCTGCACCCTGATCCGGCCGCTGCCCCACGCCTTGGCGAAGCTCAGCTCGCCGCCGACCATCGCGACCAGGTCGTCCCCGGTCGTCGTCAGCCGGATCTGCGCCTTGTCCGCCGGGACGCCCGGCACGGCGGTCACACCGGTGATCGTGCCGCCCGCGAGCCGTCCGGTGAAGGTCGTGTCCAGGTCGGTGATCCGGCAGCTCAGCGAGCGGTCCAGGGCGGCGGCCGAGCGGACGTCGCCCTCGGCCCGCGCCATGTTCCGCGCCAGCTGGTCGAGTGCGGCCCGGCACTCCTCGAGGGTGGCCATCGGCGCGGTGTCTCCCGGTCGGGGTTACGTCGCCACGACCGTACCGCAGGGCACCGTCGGCGGGCCGACGCGGCCCGAGGCGGTAGCGTCTTGACCACGGGTGCCCGCACGAGGGCCCCGGCCGGACGATGTGTCAACGGGCGAGGCGAGGAGTGAGAGCGATGCGGGACGCGCTGCGTACCTGTCTGCAGATCGCGGGCGGCCTGACCGAGGCCACCCGCCGCCGTGCGGTCGACGCGGCCAGGGACATGCTGGACCAGACCGGCATCGACGTGGACGCCGTGCAGCGGCGGATCAACTCCGCCATCCCGGCGGAGGTGCAGACCCTCGCCGACGAGCTGATGGCCGCCGGGCGCGCCAACCGCGACCTGCTGCTCGGCATCGTCCGCGAGGAGGTCGACAAGACGATGAGCCGGGTCGGCCGGCTCGCCGACGAGGTCACGAAGGTCGGCGTCGTGCTGGAGACGCTGGAGCGCCGGATCCGCAACCTGGAGTCGGACACCGCGCAGGAGGAGCCCGGCCGCGCGCCCGCCGCCCGGCCCGAGCCCGCCCCCGCGCCCACGGTGGAGCACGTGCCCGTCGCGACCGAGCCGCCCGCGCCGGGCAAGAAGACGGAACCGGCGGCGAAGAAGGCCGCCGCCCCCGCGAAGAAGGCCGCGCCCGCGGCCCGCAAGACCGCCGCCGCCAAGCGGGCCACCACGGCCAAGTCGGCCGCCGCCCACCAGACGACGGCCGCCACGAAGACCGCGGCGAAGAAGACCGCGGCGCGGGCCTCCGCCGCCGCGGGCCGCAAGGTCGCCGCCACCCCGAAGACGACGGCGAACCCGCGCCGTACGACCGCGGCCGGCGCGCAGGAGACCGCCGCCCCGGCTTCCGGTGGCGCCGCGCCCGCGAAGAAGGCACCGGCGAAGAAGCAGGCCGCGAAGAAGTCCGCCGCCCCGGCCTCCGGCGGCCCGGCGCCCGCGAAGAAGGCCGCGGCCAAGAAGACCGTGGCGAAGAAGGCTCCCGCGGCGAAGAAGGCGGCGACCCCGGCCTCCGCGAAGACGCCTCCCGCCGCGGACTTCTCCGGCGCCACGCCCGCCAACCAGCCCGCGGCCGACCGGCCCGCGGCCAAGAAGACGGCGGCGAAGAAGACCGCGGCGAAGAAGGCGGCGGCCGGGAAGCCCGCCGCCGACACGCCCGCCCCCGCGGCGAAGAAGACCGCCCCCGCCAAGAAGTCCGCGCCCTCCGCCGGATCCGGCGATGAGTGAGCCCGCCGCCGAGCCGGGCCCGTCCGCGGGGCGGGCCGGTCAGGGCGAGTCGGTCGCGGATCTGCCGCTCGGTGTGCCGGGGCAGGGCGCCGAGCCGGGCGCGTACGCCGGGCGGGGCGGTCACGGCGAGCCCCCGGCGGATCTGCCGGTCGGTGTGCCGGGGCAGGGCGTCGAGCCGGGCGCGTACGCCGGGCGCGGCGGTCACGGCGAGCCGCCCGCCGACCTGCCCGGGGCCGTACCCGAGCAGCGGGCCGCCGACGAGGACGGGGCGGCGGCCCACGAGGACGCCCCCGCGCGGCCCGAGCCGCTGGGCGTGGCCGTCCCGCCGACCGGCAACGCCGACGTGGACGCGGCCCTCGCGCGGCTCGCCGACGCCGACGAACTCCCCACGCACTCCCACATCGAGGTGTACGAGGATGTGCACCACGGGCTGCGCGACGCGCTCGCAGCGCTGGACGAGAACAGGAGCTGAACCGTACGTGGCAGTGGCACGACGCCGCCTGGACGCCGAGCTGGTGCGGCGCAAACTCGCGCGCTCGCGTGAGCACGCCAGCCAGCTGATCGCCGCGGGCCGGGTGACGGTGGGCGGCGCCACCGCGACCAAGCCCGCCACGCAGGTGGAGACCTCGGCCGCGCTGGTGGTCGCCGAGAACGCGGACGACCCGGAGTACGTCTCGCGTGGCGGCCACAAGCTGGCCGGGGCGCTCACCGCCTTCCAGCCCCGCGGGCTGGCCGTCACGGGCCGCCGGGCGCTGGACGCGGGCGCGTCCACCGGCGGCTTCACCGACGTCCTGCTGCGGGCCGGTGCCCGGCAGGTCGTCGCCGTCGACGTCGGCTACGGGCAGCTCGCGTGGTCGTTGCAGAGCGATCCGCGGGTGGTGGTGAAGGACCGCACGAACGTACGGGAACTGACGCTCGACCACATCGACGGCAAAGGCGTCGACCTGGTCGTCGGCGACCTGTCGTTCATCCCGCTCGGCCTGGTGCTGCCCGCCCTGGTGCGCTGCGCCGCGCCCGGCGCCGACCTGGTGCTGATGGTCAAGCCGCAGTTCGAGGTGGGCCGCGAGCGGCTGGGCAGCGGGGGAGTGGTGCGCAGCCCGCATCTTCGCGCCGAGACGGTGCGTACGGTCGCCGGGCAGGCGGCCGCACTCGGGCTGGGGGTGCTCGGCGTCACAGCAAGTCCTTTGCCAGGGCCCTCGGGCAACGTGGAGTATTTCCTGTGGCTGCGCGCCGGTGCGCCCGCGCTGGACCCGGCCGATGTCGACCGTGCCGTGGCGGAGGGGCCGAACCCGTGACCATCATGAGCGAGACACAGAACCGAACCGTCTTCCTGCTGACCCACACCGGCAGAGCGGCCGCGATCCGCAGCGCCGAACGGGTCGTGCAGGCCCTGCTGCGCTGCGGCATCGGCGTGCGGCTGCTCGCCGACGAGGCCGTGGACCTGCCGCTGCCCGAGGCGGTGGAGCTGGTCGCGGAGGCGGGGCCGGAGGCCGTCGAGGGCTGCGAGCTGATCGTCGTCCTGGGCGGCGACGGGACGCTGCTGCGCGGCGCCGAGTTCTCCCGCGCCTCGGGGGTGCCGCTGCTCGGCGTCAACCTCGGACGGGTGGGCTTCCTCGCCGAGGCCGAGCGGGACGACCTGGACAAGGTCGTGGACCGCGTCGTCACCCGCGACTACGAGGTCGAGGAGCGTATGACCCTCGACGTGCTCGTGCGCAACGACGGGTCGGTCGTCCACACCGACTGGGCGCTCAACGAGGCGTCGGTGGAGAAGGCCTCCCGCGAGCGGCTGCTGGAGGTCGTCACCGAGGTCGACGGCCGCCCCGTCTCCCGCTTCGGCGGCGACGGCGTGGTCTGCGCGACCCCGACCGGCTCCACCGCCTACGCCTTCTCGGCCGGCGGGCCCGTGGTGTGGCCCGAGGTCGAGGCGCTGCTCATGGTGCCGATCAGCGCGCACGCGCTCTTCGCCAAGCCGCTCGTCACCTCCCCGCGGTCGGTGCTGGCCGTCGAGGTGCAGCCCGAGACGCCCAACGGCGTGCTGTGGTGCGACGGGCGGCGCACCGTCGAACTGCCTGCCGGGGCCCGCGTCGAGGTCCGCCGCGGCGCCGTGCCGGTGCGGCTCGCGCGGCTGCACCACGCGTCCTTCACCGACCGGCTGGTGGCCAAGTTCGCGCTGCCCGTCGCGGGCTGGCGCGGCGCCCCGTCGTAACCGGCGGGGAGCCCGCTGCCCGGCGGGCGTCGCGCCGGGCACGGAAAACCTCGTATGGTCGTATCCGTGTTGGAGGAAATGCGGATCCGGTCGCTGGGTGTCATCGAGGACGCCGTGGTGGAACTCTCACCCGGCTTCACCGCGGTGACCGGCGAGACCGGTGCGGGCAAGACCATGGTCGTCACGAGCCTCGGCCTGCTGCTCGGCGGGCGCGCCGACCCCGCCCTCGTGCGGATCGGCGCGGGCTCGGCGGTCGTCGAGGGCCGCGTGACGATGGCGCCGGGCGACCGCGCCGCCGTACGCGCCGCCGAGGCCGGGGCGGAACTCGACGACGGCGCGCTGCTCATCAGCCGGACGGTGTCCGCGGAAGGGCGCTCGCGCGCCCACCTCGGCGGGCGCAGCGTCCCCGTGGGGCTGCTCGGCGACCTCGCCGACGACCTCGTGGCCGTCCACGGCCAGACCGACCAGCAGGGCCTGCTGCGGCCCGCGCGGCAGCGCGAGGCCCTCGACCGCTACGCCGGGGCCGCGCTCGGCGCGGCCCTGGAGAAGTACGGGGCCGCCTACCGGCGGCTGCGGGAGGTCGCCGCGGAGCTGACCGAACTCACCACCCGGGCCAGGGAACGCGCCCAGGAGGCCGACCTGCTGCGGTTCGGCGTCGAGGAGATCTCCGCCGCCGAACCCCAGCCCGGCGAGGACGCCGAACTCGCCGCCGAGGCCGAGCGGCTCGGGCACGCCGAGGCGCTCGCCTCCGCCGCGACGCTCGCGCACGCCGCGCTCGCCGGTAACCCCGAGGACCCCGAGAGCGTCGAGGCCGGCAGCCTCGTCGCGGGCGCCCAGCGCGCGCTCGACGCCGTCGCCGCGTACGACCCGGCCCTCGCCGGGCTCGCCGGACGGCTCGGCGAACTGGGCATCCTGCTCGCCGACGTCGCCGGTGAACTCGCCGGATACGCCGACAACCTGGACGCCGACCCGCTGCGGCTCGCCGCCGTCGAGGAGCGCCGGGCCGTCCTCGCCCACCTCGTCCGCAAGTACGGCACCGACATCGACGACGTCCTCGCGTGGGCCGGGCAGAGCGCCGCCCGGCTCGCCGAACTCGACGGCGACGACGACCGCATCGCCGAGCTGACCGCCGAGCGCGACGCCCTGCGGGCCGAACTCGGCGGACTCGGCCAGCACCTCACCGACCTGCGCACCGAGGCCGCCGAGCGGTTCGCCACCGACGTCACCGCCGAACTGGCCTCGCTGGCCATGCCGCACGCCCGCGTCAGCTTCGCCATCCGGCAGAACGACATGCCCGCCGGTGAGGAGGAGTCCGGCATCGAGATCGACGGCCGCGCCGTCGGCTACGGCCCCAGCGGCGCGGACGAGGTCGAGCTGCTGCTCGCCCCGCACCCCGGCAGCCCCGCGCGGCCCATCGCCAAGGGCGCGTCCGGCGGTGAGCTGTCCCGCGTCATGCTCGCCGTCGAGGTCGTCTTCGCCGGGTCCGACCCCGTCCCGACGTACCTCTTCGACGAGGTCGACGCGGGGGTCGGCGGGGCCGCCGCGGTCGAGGTCGGCCGCCGCCTCGCGCGGCTCGCGCGGACGGCCCAGGTCGTGGTCGTCACCCACCTTCCGCAGGTGGCCGCGTTCGCCGACCGCCAACTGCTGGTCGAGAAGACGAACGACGGCTCCGTCACACGGTCGGGCGTCACCGCGCTCGACGGCGAGGCCCGCGTCCGTGAGCTGTCCCGCATGCTCGCGGGCCAGTCCGATTCCGAACTGGCCCGAGCCCACGCCGAAGAACTCCTGGCCGCCGCCCGCGCCTCCCTCTGACCTTCCCCCGGCGGGAGCTGTTGCCCCGCCGGGCGGGCGCTTGCCGCTGCCGCGCGGGGCAACCCCAGGGGCGCGTGCCAGGCGCAGCCCGCGCGGCGGCAACCGGCGTCACCCGTACGGGTGGTTCGGGGGGTGGGGGTCCGTGGGGAAAGGGGCCCGCGCAAGGGCCCGCTCTTGCGGGGGCTGGCATGCTGGAGGGCGTCGTCCTCATCTCAAGGAGCGGTAGGCCGCGTGACTCGCACCTCGGAGCCCTTCGCCGGGCAACTGCACGCCGTGCATGTGCTGGGCACGGCGGCGGGGGCAGGCGCCGGCGCGCATGTCAGCTCGCTCGTGGGCGGGCTGGTCGCGCGCGGGGTGGAGGTCACGGTGTGCGGGCCGGCGGGCGCGGAGGCGGACTACGGGTTCGGCGCGACCGGCGCCCGTTTTGTGCCCGTCGACATGGGCGTGCGCCGGGCGCGCGCCGATGCGCCCGTGGTCGGGGCGCTGCGCGCCGCCTTCCACGGTGCGGGCGTGGTGCACGCGCACGGCCTGTGGGCGGGCTTCCTCGCCGCGCTCGCGCTCGGCGGGCGGCGCGTCCCGCTGGTGGTGACGTGGCACGGCGGCGCCCCCGCGGAGGGCGGTCGCGGAGTGGTGCTGCGCTGGCTGGAGCGCCGGGCGCTGCGGACGGCGACGGTCGTGCTCGGCGTGTCCTCGGAGCTGGTGGACCGCGCCCGCGCGCTCGGCGCGAAGGACGCGCGCTTCGCGCCCGCCGCGGTGCCGCGTCCGCCGGGCAGGCCGCCGCGGCCCCCGGAGGAGGGGGAGCGGCTGCGGCAGAAGACCCGCGCCGACCACGGCGCCGTGGACCGCCCACTGCTGCTCTCCGTCGGCATGCTGGAGCCGCAGCAGGGTCACGACCTGCTGCTGGACGCGGCCGGGCTGTGGGCGGGGCAGGATCCGGCGCCGCTCGTGGCGATCGCCGGTGAGGGCGGCCGGCGCGCGGAGCTGGAGCGGCGGATCGAGGCCGAGCGGCTGCCGGTCGTGCTGCTCGGGGCCCGCGACGACGTTCCCGACCTGCTGGCCGCCGCCGATCTCGTGGTGCTGCCCAGCCGCTGGGAGGCCCGCCCGCTGATGGCGCAGGAGGCGCTGCACGCCGGGGTGCCGCTGGTGGCTACGGATGTCGGCGGGGTGCGCGAGCTGGTCGGCGACGCGGCCGTCCTGGTGCCGTACGGGGATCCGCTGGGCCTGGCCCGCGCGGTCGCCGACCTGATGGCGGACCCGGCGCGCCGTACCGCCCTGTCGGTGGCGGGCCGCGCGCAGGCGGCGACCTGGCCCTCCGAGGACGACACGGTGGCCCAGGTGCTCAGCGTCTACGACGAGCTGACCCAGCGGGTGTGAACCCACCGGGCCCTCCGACCGTGCCCGGCCCCTTCCGTAACCGGTTCCGCACCGCGCGTAGAGGCGGTGCGGCCGCGTTCAGGCGCGGAAGGCGCCGACCGCGGTGAGCCGCAGCGCGGTGTCGATGAGCGGCACGTGGCTGAAGGCCTGCGGGAAGTTGCCGACCTGGCGCTGGCGGCGCGGGTCCCACTCCTCGGCGAGCAGCCCGAGGTCGTTGCGCAGCGACAGCAGCTTCTCGAACAGCCGCCGCGCCTCCTCGACCCGGCCGATCATCGCGAGGTCGTCCGCGAGCCAGAAGGAGCACGCGAGGAAGGCGCCCTCGTCGCCGGGCAGGCCGTCGAGGTTGTCGTCACCGCTGGTGTCGGTGCTGGAGGTGGGGTAGCGCAGCACGAAGCCGTCCTCGGTGGACAGCTCGCGCTGGATCGCCTCGATCGTGCCGATGACCCGCTTGTCGTCCGGCGGCAGGAAGCCCATCTGCGGGATGAGCAGCAGCGACGCGTCCAGCTCCTTGGAGCCGTAGGACTGCGTGAAGGTGTTGCGCTCCTTGTCGTACCCCTTCTCGCACACGTCGTAGTGGATCTCGTCGCGCAGGTCCTTGAGCCGCTCCAGCGGCCCGTCGACCTCGCCGGACTCGATGAGCTTGACCGTGCGGTCGACGGCGACCCACGCCATGACCTTGGAGTGCACGAAGTGCCGGCGCGGGCCGCGCACCTCCCAGATGCCCTCGTCGGGCTCGTTCCAGTGCTTCTCCAGGTAGCGGATGAGCTTGAGCTGGAGCACGCTGGCGTAGTCGTTGCGGGCCAGGCCCGTCATGTGGCCCAGGTGCAGCGCCTCGGTGACCTCGCCGTAGACGTCCAGCTGGAGCTGGTGGGCGGCGCCGTTGCCGATCCGGACGGGGGTGGAGCCCTCGTAGCCGGGCAGCCAGTGCAGCTCGTTCTCGCCCAGCTCGCGCTCGCCCGCGATGCCGTACATGATCTGCAGGTTCTCCGGGTCGCCGGCGACCGCGCGCAGCAGCCACTCGCGCCAGGCCTGCGCCTCCTCGCGGTAGCCGGTGCGCAGCAGCGAGGACAGGGTGATCGCGGCGTCCCGCAGCCAGGTGAAGCGGTAGTCCCAGTTGCGGACCCCGCCGATGTCCTCCGGCAACGATGTCGTCGGGGCGGCCACGATCCCGCCGGTGGGGCCGTACGTGAGCGCCTTGAGCGTGATGAGCGACCGGACCACCGCCTCGCGGTAGGGCCCGGTGTACGTACACTGCGCGACCCACTCGCGCCAGAAGTCCTCGGTCGCGGTGAGCGAGCCCTCGGGGTCCGGCAGCGCCGGCTGCGGCTTGTGCGAGGCCTCCCAGCTGATGCTGAAGGCGATCCGGTCGCCGGGGCCGACGGAGAACTCCGAGTACGTCGTCAGGTCCTTGCCGTAGGTGTCGACCTCGGCGTCGTACCAGACGGAGTCGGGTCCGGCCACCGCCACCGTGCGGTCGCCGACCTTGTGCACCCACGGCACCACCTGGCCGTAGGCGAAGCGCATGCGCAGCGCCGAGACCATCGGGACACGGCCGCTGACGCCCTCCACGATCCGGATCACCTGTGGCGCGCCGTCGCGCGGCGGCATGAAGTCGATCACCCGGACCGTGCCGCGCGGGGTGTCCCACTCGGACTCCAGTACGAGCGAGTCGCCGCGGTAGCGGCGGCGTGTCGCGGCCGGCGGCGGGGTGCCGTGGTGGGCGGGGCCGAGCCGCCAGAAGCCGTGCTCGTCGGTGCCCAGCAATCCGGCGAAGACGGCCGGTGAGTCGAAGCGCGGCAGGCACAGCCAGTCGACCGTGCCGTCATGGCAGACCAGTGCGGCGGTCTGCATGTCTCCGATGAGTGCGTAATCCTCGATACGCCCGGCCACGTGCTTCTCCAGTCGAAACGACACCGCCGCCCCACGGACTGGGGGCGGTCTTGCGGTCTGGGGATATTCGACGAGCTCGTGATCCGGGAGCGGGCGGGGATGATGCCGTGTGCCGGCCGGCTCGCACAGGTGCGTCCGTGCAGAATACGTCGTCGCGGGGTGCCGGTGTGCGTCTCTTGCGATCTTCGATGGGCCGCACGGGTGCACTGCGGGGCGCACTCCGGCATATGCGCAGGCGAACGGCCACATGGCCGGGGTGTGGCGGTTGTGTGGCCGAGGTGTGCCGGTGGTCCGGCCGGACCCCGGCGGTGGTCTGGCCGGGGGGCAACGGTGGTCCGGTGCCGTCGTATACGGTTCGGGCGCCCTTCCGGCGGGGCAACGGTGGCCCGTACGGGGGCCGACCCGATGCCGTGTTCGAGGGGCAACGGTGACCCGACGGGGTGCCGCGCACCGTCGCTGCCCTGCACCGCTGATACCCTGGTAGCCCGTGGGCCGGTGGGCTGAACCACTGAACCGCCCGACGGCGCTCCGCGAGCGAGCACCGTCCCGACCTCACCTCGCGACCACGGGAGCCCCCTTTGGCTATTGCGCCGAAATCCACGATGACCAAGCACATCTTCGTCACCGGCGGTGTGGCCTCCTCGCTCGGCAAGGGGCTCACGGCGTCGAGTCTCGGCGCACTGCTGAAGGCGCGGGGCCTGCGGGTCACGATGCAGAAGCTCGACCCGTACCTGAACGTCGACCCCGGCACCATGAACCCGTTCCAGCACGGTGAGGTCTTCGTCACCGACGACGGCGCCGAGACCGACCTCGACATCGGCCACTACGAGCGCTTCCTCGACGTCAACCTCGCCGGCTCGGCCAACGTCACGACCGGCCAGGTCTACTCCACGGTGATCGCCAAGGAGCGGCGCGGCGAGTACCTCGGCGACACCGTCCAGGTCATCCCGCACATCACCAACGAGATCAAGTCCCGCATCCGGCGGATGGCCACCGACGACGTCGACGTGGTCATCACCGAGGTCGGCGGCACCGTCGGCGATATCGAGTCGCTGCCCTTCCTGGAGTCCGTGCGCCAGGTCCGGCACGAGGTCGGCCGCGACAACGTCTTCGTCGTGCACATCTCGCTGCTGCCCTACATCGGCCCGTCCGGCGAACTGAAGACCAAGCCCACCCAGCACTCGGTGGCCGCGCTGCGCAACATCGGCATCCAGCCCGACGCGATCGTGCTGCGCGCCGACCGCGAGGTGCCGACCGCGATCAAGCGCAAGGTCTCGCTGATGTGCGACGTCGACGAGGACGCGGTGGTGGCCGCGATCGACGCGCCCTCCATCTACGACATCCCCAAGGTCCTGCACACCGAGGGCCTGGACGCGTACGTCGTGCGCCGCCTCGACCTGCCCTTCCGCGACGTCGACTGGACGCAGTGGGACGACCTGCTGCGCCGCGTCCACGAGCCCGCGCACGAGGTCACCGTCGCGCTCGTCGGCAAGTACATCGACCTGCCCGACGCCTACCTGTCGGTCACCGAGGCGCTGCGGGCCGGCGGCTTCGCCAACAACGCCAAGGTCCACATCAAGTGGGTGCTGTCCGACACCTGCAAGAGCCCGGCGGGCGCCGCCGAGCAGCTCCGGGACGTCGACGCCATCTGCGTACCCGGCGGCTTCGGCGAGCGCGGCATCGAGGGCAAGGTCGCCGCGATCACCTACGCCCGGGAGAACCGCATCCCGCTGCTCGGCCTGTGCCTGGGCCTGCAGTGCGTCGTCATCGAGGCGGCCCGCAACCTCGTCGGCATCGCCGAGGCCAACTCCACCGAGTTCGACCCCGCCACCGCCCACCCGGTGATCTCCACCATGGCCGAACAGCTCGACATCGTCGGCGGCAAGGGCGACCTCGGCGGCACCATGCGCCTGGGCACCTACCCCGCCAAGCTCGCCGAGGGCTCCATCGTCCGCGAGGTCTACGGCGACCAGCCGTACGTCGAGGAACGCCACCGGCACCGCTACGAGGTCAACAACGCCTACCGCGCCGACCTGGAGAAGACCGCCGGTATCGTCTTCTCCGGCACCTCCCCGGACAACAAGCTCGTCGAGTACGTCGAGTACCCGCGCGACGTCCACCCCTACCTCGTGGCGACGCAGGCGCACCCCGAGCTGAAGTCCCGCCCGACCCGGCCGCACCCGCTCTTCGCGGGCCTGGTCAAGGCGGCCGTCGCCCGCAAGTCCGGCTGACCGAGCACATTTCCCTTCCCGGAAGGCGCAGCATGCTCAAGGACACCCCGGAGGAATGGCGGGTCACGGCCACCGCCACGCCCTTCACCGGCAAGAAGACCAGCGTCCGCAGCGACCAGGTCGTCATGCCGGACGGCAGCACGGCGACCCGCGACTACCAGGTCCACCCCGGCTCGGTGGCCGTCCTCGCCCTCGACGACGACGACCGGGTGCTGGTGCTGCGCCAGTACCGGCACCCGGTGCGCCACCGCCTCTGGGAGATCCCGGCCGGCCTGCTCGACATCCCCGGCGAGAACCCGCTCCACGCGGCGCAGCGCGAGCTGTACGAGGAGGCGCACGTCAAGGCGGAGGAGTGGCACGTGCTCGCCGACGTCTACACGACGCCGGGCGGCTGCGACGAGGCCGTGCGCATCTTCCTCGCGCGAGGCGTCTCCGAGGCGGAGGGGGAGCGCTTCGCGGTCTCGGAGGAGGAGGCCGACATGGAGCTCGCCCGCGTCCCGCTGGCGGAACTCCTCGCCGGCGTGCTCGCGGGGGACCTCCACAACAACTGCCTCGTGGTGGGTGTCCTCGCCGCGCAGGCTGCGCTCGCCTCCGGCGGTTCCGCCGCACTCCGCCCCGCCGACTCCCCCTGGCCGGCCCGCCCCTTCGACTCCTGAGCCCCCGCCTGCGCCGCCGGGCACCCGTTTTTGGGACGCGGCTGGGCCGCAGGGCACCCGTTTTCAGGGGCGCGGGGAACTGCGCGCTCAGCCCCCACCGGGGCGCGGGTCGTCACCGACCCGAAGGGGCAGTTCGGTCCGATCCGGACCACCGGCCGGTGGGGGCGGGCCGCGCAG
>NZ_JBSGHL010000090.1:0-21293 GCF_053604375.1 Streptomyces sp. NPDC004031
CGGTCAGCGAGGTCAGTCCTGAGGCGACGGCGGCGAGCTGGTCGGCGCGGTCACGCGGGAATCCGTCGGACATCGCGAGCAGCAGGCCGTCGGCGGAGACCACCACGGTGTGGGACACCCCGGGGGTGTTGTCCACGAAGTTGGTGATCAACCAGTTCAGGTTCTGTGCCGCCTGGCTCATCGCACTCAACTAACGCTCCTGATGATTCGTACCGAAACCACGGCCGTCGGTGGTCCCGCCACCGGCCTGCCGGCCCTGCTGGATACCCCGCCGGAGGTTGGTCAGCCGGCCGCGGACGTCGTCCGGGGCACGGGAGACCTGCGGACCGCCCTGCTGCGGCTGCGCCTGGGCGGCGCCGCCGGCCACGAGGTTCGCCCGCGGCACCCGGCGCGGCAGCCCGGACGGGGTGACCCCGCCCGCGGACGGCTCGCGCACCGACTCCGCGCGCTGGCGCAGCGCGTCGTTGGGCGAGGTCCGCCAGTTCGGCGTCTCCCGCGGCAGCGGCTGCGCCACCGGCCCCGCGGGCGCGGCCTGCACCTGCGGGGGAGCGGCCTGCTGGGGGGCGGCGGGCCGCGCCTGCGGTCCCGGCGTACCCGGGCGTTCGGTGGTGCGGGGCCGCTGCGGCGGTGCGGTGCGGCCCACCGGGCGCGGCGCGGGGGCCTGCCGGCCCTGGGCGCTCTGCTCGACGTGGATCTGCTGCATCCGCTCGGCCTGGCCCGTGCGGAACCAGTCGGACTCGATCGCCGAGAAGATCGGCGTCGGCTCGTCCCCGCGCGTCGGCGCCGGCGGCAGCGCCATCGGCTCCGCGTGCTGCGGCTCCTGGCGCGGCTGGCCCGGGTGCGGCTGGAACGGACCGCGCTGCGGCCCGGCGGCGTCACGGCCGTCCGGCCCGTCGAGCCCCGGCACCTCGTACGGCTGCTGCGGGGGCAGTCCGCGCCCGGCCGGGCCGCCCTGCGGGCGTGCGGCGGGGGTCGCGAACTGGCCGGTGGCGCCGCCGAAGCCGTCCTCGGCGCGGACCGCCGGGAACTGCGAGGTGTCACCGGGACCGCCCTGGCCGGGCTGCACGGGCCGCGGCGGGGCGGGGACCGGCGGGAACTGCGCGGTGTCGCCCGGACCCGCCGGGGCCCGGAAGCCGCCGGTGTCCGCGGGGGCGCCGGGACCGGCGGGAAGCCGGTACTGCCCGGTGCCGTCGGACTGCTCGTGGCCGGGGCGGGCGAACTGCCCGCCGTCGCCGGGAGCGCCCGGCGCCGGGAACTGGCCGGTGTCGCCGGGGCGGCCCTGGACGGGGAACTGCCCGGTGCCGTCGGGACGGCCCTGGACGGGGAACTGCCCGGTGCCGTCGGGACGGCCCTGGACGGGGAACTGGCCGGTGCCGTCGGGGGCGTTCGGCGCCGGGAACTGGCCGGTGTCGTCGGGGCGGCCCTGGACGGGGAACTGCCCGGTGCCGTCGGGGCGGCCCTGGACCGGGAACTGGCCGGTGCCGTCGGGGGCGTTCGGCGCCGGGAACTGGCCGGTGTCGCCGGGGCGGCCCTGGACGGGGAACTGCCCGGTGCCGTACGTCTCCTGCGGCGTGCGGCCGCGGGGGGCGTTCCGGTCGTCGCGGTCGTTGCCGCCCTGCCGCCGGACCGGGAACTGTCCGGTGTCCTCGCGCCGCGGCGCGTCCTGGCCGAAGCCGTCGCGGCCGAAGCCCTCGGGCGCGAAGTCGTCCTCGGCGCGGATCGCCGGGAACTGCGCGGTGTCGCCCGGACCGCCCTGACCGGGGCGGCCGCCCTGGCCCTGACCCTGGCCGGGCTGGGTGTTCGGGGTGGCCGAGGGGCCCTGGCGCGGGCCGGAACGGCCGCCGAAGACGTCGGAGCGGAAGCCGCTCGGGCCGGTGTCCTGCGGCTGCGGGGCCGGGAACTGCCCGGTGCGGCCGTCCTCGCGGGCACCGAACGGGTCGTCGGCGCCGCCCTGCCGGAAGTCCGCGCGGGCCCCGGTGCCGGGCGCCTGCTCGACGTCCTCGTGGCCGCGCGGGGCGTCCGGCAGGCCGCGCTCGTCGCCGAAGCCCTGGCCCTGGCTCTGCGACCCGTCCTGTGCCGCCCAGCGGGGCGCCGGGGGCTGCTGCGGGCCGCCGCTGCGGCCGGGGGCGCCGCCCGCCGGGCCGCCCGGCGCGTTGCCGGGGCTGAGCGCCGGACGCTGCCCGCCGCCCGCGACCTGGCCGCGCTGCGCGGACCGGCCGACCTGGGGCGAGTTGCCGAACGCGCTGGTGAGGCCGGGGCCGCCGGAGCCGGACGGGACCGCGCCCGCCGCGGACTGGCCGCCCGCCGGGGCCGCGGCGCCGGGCCGCTGACCGCCGCCGGCCGCGGCGTTCGCCTTGGCCGCGCCCTGCGTGACGTCGACCGGCAGCATGACCAGCGCGGTCGTACCGCCCGAGTCGGACGGCCGGAGCTGGATGCGGATGCCGTGCCGCAGGGACAGCCGGCCGACCACGAACAGGCCCATGCGGCGGGAGACGGAGACGTCCACCGTCGGCGGGTTGGCGAGCCGCTCGTTGATGTCGGCCAGGTCCTCCGGGGACAGGCCGATACCGGTGTCGTGGATCTCGATCAGCACCCGCCCGTCGGGCAGCGCGTGACCGGTGACCCGCACCTTGGTCTGCGGGGAGGAGAACGACGTGGCGTTCTCCAGCAGCTCGGCGAGCAGGTGCACGAGGTCGTTGACGACGCGGCCGGTGACCTCGGCGGACGGCACCGACGTCAGCTCGATGCGCTCGTACTGCTCCACCTCGGAGGCCGCGGCGCGCAGCACGTCGACCAGCGGGACCGGCCGGGTCCACCGGCGGCCCGGCTCCTCACCGGCGAGGACCAGCAGGTTCTCACCGTTGCGGCGCATACGGGTCGCGAGGTGGTCCAGCTTGAACAGCGACGAGAGCTGGTCCGGGTCGGCCTCGCGCGACTCCAGCTCGGAGATGAGCGACAGCTGGCGCTGGATGAGGCCCTGGCTGCGGCGCGAGAGGTTGGTGAACATCGCGTTGACGTTGCCCCGCAGCAGGGCCTGCTCGGCGGCGAGCCGGACGGCCTCGCTGTGGACCTCGTCGAAGGCGCGGGCCACCTGGCCGATCTCGTCGCGGCTGTTGATGCCGATCGAGGCGACCGAGGTGTCGACGTCCTGCGGGTCGCTCTCGGACAGCTGCTTGACCAGCTCGGGCAGCCGCTTCTGGGCGACTTCCTGGGCGGTCTGCTGCAGCCGGCGCAGCGAGCGGATCATCGAGCGGGCAACGACGAAGGCGCCGACCACGGCGATGCCGAGGACCAGCAGGATGAGCGCGCCGGAGATGAGCGCGTCCTGCTTGGCGGAGTCCTGGAGCTCCAGGGACTTCTGCCGCATCTCCTCCAGCAGCGACTGCTCGATGCGCTTCATCGCGTCGATCTTCGCCTTGGCGGCGTCGTCCCAGTCCAGGTACGACTCGGTCAGGCCGGCGATGCCGTCGGGGGAGCGCGCGACGCGTACGGCGTCGCTGTCGTGCTGGTTGATCGTGGCGTTGTCGCCCTGGATGGGCTTGAGCAGATCGGAGCTGCGGGCGCCGTAGATGGTCATGAAGCGCTGGAGGTTGAGGTCCTCCTGCGACGACGCCAGCTTCATCTCCTGGTAGTCACCAGGCAGCAGGGTCGGCTTGGAGCCGGTCTTGGTCTGGGCGAGCGCCGCGCTGACCACCGCGCGCTGGATGGACTCGTACTCCTTGGCGGACGAGAAGGCCGCCAGGGCACGGGTGCTGGTCACCATGTCGGAGTTCTGCGTCGCCTGCGCCATGTCGACCGACAGGCCCAGCAGGGACTGGATGAAGCTGTCGTACGTGGTGACGGTCTGGGCGATCGACGAGGTCTCGGAGTCGTAGGCGCTGTCGCGCAGCGCCGCGAGGCCGGAGAGCTGGACGTCGATGGCGATGAGGCTGGAGCGGATACCGCTGTGGAGGTCGTCGGACGACGCGAGGTTGAGGCTGTCGCTCGCGGTGCGGTACGCCTTCTCCGCGCGGTTGGTGGCGGCCCGGGTCTGCGCCACGGCGTCCGTGGTGTGACCGGAGGACAGCGGTCCGGCGGAGCTGTCGCGCTCCTCGGCCAGCGCGTCGGCCAGCACGGTCGCCTTCTCGGCGATCTCGGTGAGCGAGTCCAGGCGCTTGAGCTGGTCGATGTTCTGCAGCGTGGTGTTGACGCGCATACCGCCGAGCGCGCCGGCGGTGACCACCGGCAGGGCCAGCAGTGAGACCAGCCGGGTGCTGATGCGCCAGTTGCGCATGGCTATTCGGGTGCCGGGTTTGCCGTTCAGACCGGTGATCCGGCCCGCCTCGATACCGCTGGGCGTGCTCGTCCGTCCGCCGGCCGCGGCCGTGCCCGGCGTGGCCGTCCCGGAGTCGCTCGCCGCCTGCGCGGGACCGTTGCCGGTCCCGCCGGGCTGCTGCTCCGGGTCGCCCGCCGCGCCGCTGTCCCTCTTGAAACGTCCCTGCACTAGCGTCGCAACCTCTGGACCAGGCGTCCCCCGCGGTGAGGCAGAAGGGACGGTGTCGAGTCATGGGGGCCCTGGCCACCCCGCTCTGACTGTCGAGGAGGCCGTGCGGGCCCTTCACCGCCGCTCGGCACTCGTGCACGCCCCCTGCGCGCGCCGGCTCGATGTGATGCGGCGGTCCGGGAGATTCCAGCACAGTGCCGGATCCCCCAACAAGGCCCGTAGCCGACCTGTTGGAATCCGTGACCGTCGGTGGCAGCGCTCCCACCGTGCGTATACCGATGATCTTGTGGATTCCGCTCGTTGCGGGCATTCCGGACAAGATCACTCAGGTGGTGCACCACCCCCGATGATCCCCTTGTGCGGGTGGTTTGCGACTATTGGTGCCGCTTGCCGGATTCCGGTACGTGGCCGGAGTGTCCGTGATGCCGGGAAACGTACGCACTTCGTGAGCAAAATCACAGCCCGTCAGATGACTGCGGCCTCGGGCGCGGGGAATGGGCGCGGCTAACGTTGTGGTTTACACGAGTCGTCCGTATGTCAACCGCGGCCCGCCCGGCGGGTCCCCGAGTCCGCGAGGTCCCGAGCGCCGATGAAGACCACCCAGATGTTCCGCCGGATCGCCAACCCTCGGCGTACCACTCTCGCGCACCTGAAGGACGCCTCGGAACTCACCTCGGCTGTGACCTCCGTCGCTGCCGAGGTCCCCGCCGCCGCGCGCCCGCTGCCCGTCACCACGGCCAACCCGCGGCGCACCATCCTCAACGAGCTGCCCAAGCCGCCCGTCGCCTGAACCCCGCACCCCGGGGCTGACCTGCGGCGACGCTCCGTCCGGCGAGAAGGCCCCGGACGATAGGCTTGCGCTCATGCGCATCGCCAGGTTCTCCATCGACGGCAATGTCGCCTTCGGCGCGGTCGAAGGCGACCCGGCGTCCGGCCCGGGTGGTCCCGGCAGCCTGGACGGCCTCGTCGTCGACATCATCAAAGGCGTCCCCTTCGCGGACTTCGAGCTGTCCGGCACCAAGGTGCCGCTGGGCCAGTCCGACTCGGTACGGCTGCTGCCCCCCGTGCTCCCCAGCAAGGTCGTCGCGATCGGCCGCAACTACGCCGCCCACGCGGCCGAGCTGGGCAACGAGGTGCCGGACGCGCCCTGGGCCTTCTTCAAGCCCTCCACCTCGGTGATCGGGCCCGGCGACAGCATCGTCTACCCGTCCTTCTCGCACGAGGTGCACCACGAGGCGGAGCTGGCGGTCGTCATCGGCCGGCTGTGCCGCGAGGTGCCGCGCGAACGGGTCAAGGACGTCATCCTCGGTTACACCTGCGCCAACGACGTCACGGCGCGGGACACCCAGCGGACCGAGAAGCAGTGGGCGCGGGCCAAGGGCTTCGACTCCTCCTGCCCGCTCGGCCCGTGGATCGAGACCGGCATCGACCTGGCGGGCGCCGGAGACCTCGCGATCACCGCGACCGTCAACGGCGAGCTGCGGCAGGCCGGCCGCACCAGTCAGATGATCCACCGCATCGAGGACCTGGTCGTCAACGTCAGCGAGGCCATGACCTTGCTGCCCGGCGACGTCATCCTCACCGGCACTCCCGCCGGGGTCGGCCCGCTGACCCCCGGCGACGAGGTCGCCGTCACCATCGAAGGCATCGGCACTCTCACCAACAAGGTGATCTCGCGTGGCTAGCGCCCCCACCCCCGTTCCCGCGGACTCCGGCATCCGGGTCCGCTTCTGTCCCTCGCCGACCGGCAACCCGCACGTCGGGCTGGTCCGCACGGCCCTGTTCAACTGGGCCTTCGCCCGCCACCACCAGGGCACCCTGGTGCTGCGCATCGAGGACACCGACGCCGCGCGCGACTCCGAGGAGTCCTACACCGCGCTGCTGGACTCGCTGCGCTGGCTCGGCCTCGACTGGGACGAGGGCCCCGAGGTCGGCGGCCCGCACGCGCCCTACCGGCAGTCCCAGCGGATGGACCTGTACGCCGACGTCGTCCGGCGGCTGAAGGAGGCCGGCCACGCGTACGACTGCTACTGCTCCGCCGAGGAGCTGGACGCCCGCCGTGACGCCGCCCGCGCCGCCGGCCGCCCCTCCGGCTACGACGGCCACTGCCGCGACCTGACCGCCGAGCAGGTGGCCGCCTACACCGCCGAGGGCCGCAGCGCCGTCGTCCGCTTCCGGATGCCGGACAAGACGATCACCTTCACCGACCTGGTGCGCGGCGAGCTGTCCTTCAGCCCGGAGAACGTCCCCGACTACGGCATCGTGCGGGCGAACGGCGCCCCGCTCTACACCCTGGTCAACCCGGTCGACGACGCCGCGATGGGCATCACCCACGTGCTGCGCGGCGAGGACCTGCTGTCCTCCACCCCGCGGCAGATCGCCCTGTACGAGGCGCTCACCGAGCTGGGCGTGGCGAAGTACACCCCGAGCTTCGGGCACCTGCCGTACGTGATGGGCGAGGGCAACAAGAAGCTGTCCAAGCGCGACCCGGAGTCCTCGCTCAACCTCTACCGCGAGCGCGGCTTCCTGCCCGAGGGGCTGCTGAACTACCTCTCGCTGCTCGGCTGGTCCTTCTCCGCCGACCGCGACGTCTTCTCCAAGGACGAGATGGTCGCGAAGTTCGACATCGGGGACGTCAACGCCAACCCGGCGCGCTTCGACCTGAAGAAGGCCGAGGCGATCAACGCCGACCACATCCGGCTGCTGGAGCCGGCCGCCTTCGCCGAGGCCTGCGGCCCGTGGCTGCGAGCCCCGTACGCGCCCTGGGCCCCCGAGGACTTCGACGAGGCCGCCTGGCAGGTCATCGCGCCCTACGCGCAGACCCGGCTGACGGTGCTGTCCGACATCACCGCCAACGTCGACTTCCTCTTCCTGCCCGAGCCCGCCGACGACGAGGCGTCCTGGGCCAAGGCGATGAAGGAGGGCTCCGACGCCCTGCTGGCCACCGCACGCGAGAAGCTGGCGGACGCCGACTGGTCGAGCCCCGAGGCGCTCAAGGAGGCCGTGCTGGCCGCCGGCGAGGCGCACGGGCTGAAGCTCGGCAAGGCGCAGGCGCCGGTGCGGGTCGCGGTGACCGGGCGCACGGTGGGGCTGCCGCTGTTCGAGTCCCTCCAGGTGCTCGGCCGGGAGCGCTCGCTGGCCCGCATCGACCGCGCCCTGGCCCGGCTCGCGGGCTGACCGGGGGCGTGCCCCGGCCGGTCCGGGTGCACGCCACCGGCGCACAGCGGGCGCAGCACCGGCGTCCGCCGCCAGGCCCGGTTAGATTGGCCGGTATGGCGATACGTGCGGTGCTGTGGGACATAGACGACACGCTTTTCGACTACGCCGGTGCCGAGCGCGCCGGCATGCGGCAGCACCTGGCACACGAGGGCCTGCCCGACGGTTACGACGACGTCGGGCAGGCCCTCGACCGTTGGCGGGACCTGACCGTGCTGCACTGGGAGCGGTTCGCCGCCGGTGAGACCGGCTTCGACGGGCAGCGCTGGGACCGGGTACGGGACTTCCTGGGCGTCCCGCTGCCCGACGACGAGGCCGAGGAGTGGTTCGAGCGGCACCGGCTGCACTACGAGGCCGCCTGGGCGCTCTTCCCGGACGCGCTGCCCGCGCTGGACGGCCTGGCGGCCGGCTACCGGCACGCGGTGCTCTCCAACTCCGCCTTCGCGCACCAGGACCGCAAGCTGCGCGCCCTGGGCGTACGCGACCGCTTCGAGGTGCTGCTGTGCGCCGCCGAGCTGGGCCTGCACAAGCCCGACCCCGGCGCCTTCCACGCCGCCTGCGACGCCCTGGGACTGGCGCCGGAGGAGGTCGCGTACGTGGGCAACGAGCCGGACATCGACGCCCGCGGGGCCATGGACGCGGGCCTGCTGGGCATCTGGCTGGACCGTCGCGGCAGCGGCGGCCGCCCCGACCTGACCCGCATCACCGGGCTCGGCGAGCTGGCCGCGATGCTCCGTCCCGATACTCGTTTTGGTGCGGTGTCCCTGATCGGGTAATGTTCTTCCTGCGCCGCCGGAGAGGCCGAAAGGCCCGGACCGGAAGCGCAAGCCGAACAAGACCCGCAGGGGTTGCGTTTTGGTGGGGTATGGTGTAATTGGCAACACGGCTGATTCTGGTTCAGTTGTTCTAGGTTCGAGTCCTGGTACCCCAGCGCGTTTCGTGCGAGCCCCCGTTGTGTAGCGGCCTAGCACGCTGCCCTCTCAAGGCAGTAGCGCCGGTTCGAATCCGGTCGGGGGTACTGATCCTTCACTCCGTTCTCATCGGGTCGCTCCCGGTCGGGACGATGACAGGATCGCCAGGCCTGCCCCCGTTGTGTAGCGGCCTAGCACGCTGCCCTCTCAAGGCAGTAGCGCCGGTTCGAATCCGGTCGGGGGTACGCATCCGCAGAACATGCGAAACCGAGCCCGTCGCGCCAGTCGCGGCGGGCTCCGGTGTTTTCCGGGCCGGGTACGGGCGTCCGCGGATCCGTCCCGCGCGCGGTGATCCGCGTCACGCGTCCCCCCGGTCCACGGCGTCGTCGGCGCGGACCGGGCGGGCGGAAGGACGGGGGAGGGGTCAGCCGGAGCGGCGCAGGGCCTCGGAGAGCCGCGCGGCGGCGTCCACGACGGCCTGCGCGTGCATACGGCCCGGGTGCCGGGTCAGCCGCTCGATCGGGCCGGAGACCGACACGGCGGCCACCACCCGGTTCGAGGGCCCGCGCACCGGGGCCGAGACGGACGCCACACCCGGCTCCCGCTCGCCGATCGACTGCGCCCAGCCGCGGCGCCGTACGCCGGACAGTGCGGTCGCGGTGAAGCGCGCGCCCTGCAGCCCGCGGTGCAGCCGCTCGGGCTCCTCCCAGGCCATCAGGACCTGCGCGGCCGAGCCGGCCTTCATCGGCAGCGTGGAGCCGACCGGCACCGTGTCCCGCAGTCCGGACAGCCGCTCGGCGGCGGCGACGCAGATGCGCATGTCGCCCTGCCGGCGGTAGAGCTGGGCGCTCTCGCCGGTCACGTCCCGCAGATGCGTGAGGACGGGGCCCGCCGTGGCGAGCAGCCGGTCCTCGCCGGCGGCGGCGGCCAGCTCGGAGAGCCGCGGGCCGAGGATGAAGCGGCCCTGCATGTCGCGGGCCACCATGCGATGGTGTTCGAGCGCGACCGCCAGCCGGTGCGCGGTGGGGCGGGCGAGACCCGTGGCGCCGACAAGCCCGGCCAGGGTGGCCGGTCCTGACTCCAGTGCGCTGAGCACCAGAGCGGCCTTGTCGAGAACGCCGACGCCGCTAGAGTTGTCCATGCAACGATATTCGCGTCTCACACTCTGAAACGCAAGTTCAATTTCTCCCGGAACCCGGCAGGCTGGGAGGACAGCGCAGGAACACCACACCGAGTTGGCCGGGGTCGACGACGCTCCAGGCCGGAGGGACAGCGATGGGTAGGACACTCGCGGAAAAAGTCTGGGACGACCATGTCGTCCGCCGCGCCGAAGGCGAGCCCGATCTGCTCTTCATCGATCTCCACCTCCTGCACGAGGTGACCAGCCCGCAGGCGTTCGACGGGCTGCGGATGAACGGCAGGCAGGTGCGCCGCACCGACCTCACCATCGCCACCGAGGACCACAACACCCCGACCCTCGACATCGACAAGCCGATCGCCGACCCGGTCTCCCGCACGCAGCTGGAGACGCTGCGCAAGAACTGCGCCGAGTTCGGCGTGCGGCTGCACCCGCTGGGCGACGTCGAGCAGGGCGTGGTGCACGTGGTCGGCCCGCAGCTGGGCCTGACCCAGCCGGGCACGACGGTGGTGTGCGGTGACAGCCACACCTCCACGCACGGCGCCTTCGGCGCGCTGGCGTTCGGCATCGGCACCTCGCAGGTCGAGCACGTGCTGGCGACCCAGACGCTGCCGCTGGCACCGTTCCGGACCATGGCGGTCACCGTCGACGGGGAGCTGCCCGAGGGCGTCACGGCCAAGGACCTGATCCTCGCCGTGATCACGCAGATCGGCACCGGCGGCGGCCAGGGCTACGTCATCGAGTACCGCGGCTCGGCCATCGAGAAGCTGTCGATGGAGTCCCGGATGACCGTGTGCAACATGTCGATCGAGGCGGGCGCCAGGGCCGGCATGATCGCCCCGGACCAGACCACCTTCGACTACCTGGAGGGCCGTGTCCACGCTCCCCAGGGCGAGGACTGGGACGCGGCGGTCGCGTACTGGAAGACGCTGCGCACCGACGAGGACGCGGTCTTCGACCACGAGGTGCGGATCGACGCGGCGACCCTGTCGCCGTTCGTCACCTGGGGCACCAACCCCGGCCAGGGCGCGCCGCTGAGCGCGTCGGTGCCCGACCCGGCCTCGTTCGCCGACCCCGGCGACCGGCTGTCGGCGGAGAAGGCGCTGGAGTACATGGGCCTGAACGCCGGGCAGCCGCTGCGCGAGGTCGCCGTGGACACCGTCTTCGTCGGCTCCTGCACCAACGGCCGGATCGAGGACCTGCGGGCCGCGGCCTCCGTCGTGCAGGGCCGCAAGGTCGCCGACGGTGTCCGCATGCTGGTCGTGCCGGGTTCGGTACGGGTCGCGCTGCAGGCCGTCGAGGAGGGCCTGGACAAGGTCTTCACCGCGGCCGGCGCCGAGTGGCGGCACGCGGGCTGCTCGATGTGCCTGGGCATGAACCCCGACCAACTGGCGCCCGGCGAGCGCAGCGCGTCCACGTCCAACCGCAACTTCGAGGGGCGGCAGGGCAAGGGCGGCCGCACGCACCTGGTCTCCCCGCAGGTCGCCGCCGCGACCGCGGTGCTGGGCCACCTCGCGTCGCCCGCCGACCTGTCCGACGCGCCCGTACTGACGGAGGTCTGAGCCCCGATGGAAGCCTTCACCACCCACACCGGCCGGGCCGTGCCGCTGCGCCGCGGCAATGTCGACACCGACCAGATCATCCCCGCGCACTGGCTCAAGAAGGTCACCCGCAACGGCTTCGAGGACGGCCTGTTCGAGGCCTGGCGCAAGGACCCGGAGTTCGTCCTGAACCGCCCCGAGCGGCAGGGCGCCACCGTGCTGGTGGCAGGCCCCGACTTCGGCACCGGCTCGTCCCGCGAGCACGCCGTGTGGGCGCTGCAGAACTACGGTTTCAAGACCGTGCTCTCGTCCCGCTTCGCCGACATCTTCCGCGGCAACTCGCTCAAGAACGGCCTGCTCACGGTCGTGCTGCCGCAGGAGACCATCGACACGCTGTGGAAGCTGACCGAGGCCGACCCGGCGGCGGAGATCACCGTCGACCTGGTCGCCCGCGAGGTCCGCGCCGAGGGCGTGACCGCGTCCTTCGAGCTGGACGACAACGCCCGCTGGCGGCTGCTGGAAGGGCTGGACGACATCAGCCTGACGCTGGCCAACGAGTCGGACATCGCCGCCTACGAGGCCGGCCGGCCGTCCTTCAAGCCCAGCACCGTCCGGGTCTGAGCACCTGCCGGTCCCCGGCACCAGGCACCATCCGAGCGCCCTCCGCGATCCCGCGGGGGGCGCTCTGCCGTTCCCGCGCGCCCCGCGGCGGTGCGCGCGCTCGTCCAAAAGACCGGTCCGCGGGTCCCGGAACACCCGGTTGGCCCTGTCAGGCCTGACAACTCGCCGCAGATGGCACAATCGACGCATGGAACCCGACGGCCAACTCCAGCTCTACGGGGTTCTCGCCGCGCGGCTGAAGCAGGCGCACACTCGCGTCGCCAATCCCGAAGTCCCTGATGAGACCAGGCGGGAGTTGACCCGCAGGCTGCTCGCGGTGACCGCCGCGGCCAAGCACGACCTCGCCGACGCGGCCCGGCGTCTCGACGTGCTGACCGCCGAGTTGGACGCCCTCAAAATCCCCGACAGGTGATCGTCCAAACCCTGATCGTGTTGCGGCACAAGGGTGATTCGCCCGTTTCGTATTTGATTTGCGGTATATATCCCCCTAGCGTGCGAAAAGGCCCGCACTCATTCGCCGGGCAAGTTTCCGAAGGGGAAGACGTGAACAAGGCGCAGCTCGTAGAAGCGATTGCCGACAAGGTGGGCGGGCGGCAGAACGCCGCGGACGCGGTTGACGCGGTTCTCGACGCGGTCGTCCGCGCGGTGGTGGCCGGCGACCGGGTGTCGGTCACCGGCTTCGGCTCGTTCGAGAAGGTCGAACGTCCCGCCCGCTACGCCCGCAACCCCCAGACCGGGGAGCGGGTCCGGGTCAAGAAGACCTCCGTGCCGCGCTTCCGCGCTGGGCAGGGCTTCAAGGACCTGGTCAGCGGCGCGAAGAAGCTCCCGCGCAGCGGCGAGGTCTCGGTCAAGAAGGCCCCCAAGGGCAGCCTGACCGGCGGCGCCTCCACCACCGCGCGGACCACCACCAAGAAGGCGGCCGCGAAGAAGGCCACGGCGGCGAAGAAGACCGCGGCGAAGAAGGCCACCACCGCGAAGAAGACCGCCGCCAAGAAGACCACGGCGGCCAAGAAGACCGCGGCGAAGAAGACCACCGCGGCCAAGAAGACCGCCGCCAAGAAGGCCCCGGCGAAGAAGGCGACCGCCAAGAAGACCCCGGGCAAGAAGACCGCGGCCCGCAAGACGACCGCCAAGCGCGCGGCCGCCAGGTAGGCCGCCTCCACCGCCGCCGGGGCGCCGTCCGGGCCGCGCGGCCGCCACGGCCGGCCCCGCAGGACCCGGGGGCTCCCGGAAGACCCCCGCCGGACAACCGCACCGGGCCGGGCACCCGCAGGGTGACCCGGCCCGCGCCGTGCCCGGGTTACGCGCTCGGGTTACGCGCCCGGGTCCGGATACGTCTGGAGCGTCACGAAGACCACCCGCCGCGCGGCCCCCTCGCCCTCGGTGCGGATCCGCACCCGCTGGCCCGCGCGCAGCAGCCGCAGGCCGCCCGCGTCGAAGGCCGCCGCGTCGAAGGGCACCGGCGTCCCGTCGTCCAGCAGCACGCTGCCCTCGCGGGTGCCGGGGTCAAAGGTGAACGCGGTGGCTTGCATGGCCCCAAGCCTACGGGGTGCCCGCAGGCCCGGGAGGGCGCCCGCTCACGCCGTACGGGCCGGGAAGAGCGCCGCGGTGCGCGGGCCCAGGCCCAGCGCGCGGGCCGCGTCCAGGTCGGCGCCGGTGTCCACGTCCTGGCGCACCGAGGGCACCGCGGGCAGGGTGATCTCCCGCGCCCCGGACGCCAGGTGGCGGGCCCGGGAGGCGCCGCCGAAGCCGGGGGAGAGCGGCACGCCCGGCGACGCGGTCAGCAAGGTTGTCCCCACACCGGCCGCGTCGGCCAGGAAAGCCCGCCCCGGCGCCCCCGCGGCCTGCGCCAGCACCTCGTCCAGCTCCGCGGGCCGCAAGGCCGGGAGATCGCCGTTGAGCGCCCCGACCGCCGCACCGGGCCGCCGGTCGCGCACCCGCCGCGCGCCGTGCCGCAGCGCCGCGTTCAGCCCCGCCGCCGGCAGGTCGGGCAGCAGCAGCGCGCCCAGCGCGGCCGCCTCCGCCCCGGCCAGCGGGTCGTCGGTGACCAGCGTGACGTCCGCCACGCGCGGGCAGGCCAGCGCCGCCGCGACCGTGTCGAGGACGAAGGCCAGCGCGAGCGCCGGACGTCCGGGCCCCGCCGCGTCCGCGAGCCGGCTCTTGGCCAGCGCGAGCGGCTTGAGCGGCACGACCAGCGACCACCGCAGCGTCACATCCACCGGACCATCCACCGCTCCATTGTCACCGAGTGCCAGAGGTGCCCCGCGGCGGCCGCGGCCCTGGCGTTAGTCTCTGGTAGCCGCGATGCTGAGCGGCAGCGCCACCGCAACGTAGAGGAGTCCGGGTGTCTGGCCGCAGAATCGGTTTCTGGTACCGCCTGGCGGCCGTCATCGTGAAACCGCCGCTCATTGCGCTGTTCAAGCGGGATTGGCGCGGAATGGAGCACATTCCGGCCGACGGCGGATTCATCACGGCCGTCAACCACAACTCGTATCTCGACCCGCTGTCGTACGCGCATTACCAGTACAACACCGGGCGGGTCCCGCGCTTCCTGGCCAAGGCCGCGCTGTTCAAGCCGAAGTTCGTCGGGTCGGTGCTGCGCGGCACCGGCCAGATCCCGGTCTTCCGGGACAGCGCCGACGCCGCCAACGCCTTCCGCGCCGCCGTCGCGGCCATCGAGAAGGGCGAATGCGTCGCCTTCTACCCCGAGGGCACCCTCACCCGCGACCCGGACCAGTGGCCCATGATCGCCAAGACCGGCATCGCCCGCGTCGCGCTCATGACCCGGGCCCCGGTCGTCCCGGTCGCCCAGTGGGGCGCCAACGAGGCCGTGCCGCCGTACGCCAAGGAGAAGCGCGTCCGGCTCTTCCCGCGCAAGACGCTGCGGGTGCTGGCCGGACCGCCTGTCGACCTGTCGGCCTACTACGACCAGGAGCCCACCGCCGAGGTGCTGCGCGAGGTCACCGCGGTCATCATGCGCGCGGTGACCGAGCTGCTCGCCGAGGTGCGCGGCGAACCCGCCCCCGAGGGGCTGTTCGACCCGCGCGCGGCACGGGAGGGCAAGTGACGGCACGCTGCGCGGTCTTCGGCACCGGGTCGTGGGGCACGGCCTTCGCCATGATCCTGGCCGACGCGGGGTGCGAGGTGTCGCTGTGGGGCCGCCGGGCGTCCGTCGCCGAGGCCATCAACACCACGCGGCGCAACCCCGACTGCCACCCCGGGCTCGAACTGCCCGCCGCCGTCACCGCCACCGCCGACGCCGCCGAGGCGGCGCGGGACGCCGAGATGGTCTTCCTCACCGTGCCGTCGCAGACGCTGCGCGGCAACCTGGCCGTGTGGGCGCCGCTGCTGCGCCCCGACGCGGTGCTGGTCAGCCTGATGAAGGGCATCGAACTCGGCACCGCCAAGCGGATGAGCGAGGTCATCGAGGAGGTCGCCAAGGCGGGTCCGGAGCGCGTCGCGGTGCTCTCCGGTCCCAACCTGGCCCCGGAGATCGTCCAGCGGCAGCCCGCCGCCGCCGTCGTCGCGTGCGCGGACGACGCCGTGGCCCGGCGCATCCAGACCGTGTGCCACACCGGCTACTTCCGCCCGTACACCAACACCGACGTGGTCGGCTGCGAACTGGGCGGCGCCGTCAAGAACGTCATCGGGCTCGCGGTCGGCATCGCGGACGGCATGGGGCTCGGCGACAACACCAAGGCCTCGCTCATCACCCGGGGCCTGGCCGAGACCACCCGGCTGGGCCTGGCGATGGGCGCCGACGCGTACACCTTCGCCGGGCTCGCGGGGATGGGGGACCTGGTGGCCACGTGCTCCTCGCCGCTGTCCCGCAACCACACCTTCGGCACCAACCTCGGCCGCGGCATGGGCCTGGCCGAGACCATCGCCGTCACCCGGCAGACGGCGGAGGGCGTCAAGTCCTGCGAGTCGGTGGCCGAACTCGCGCGTCGCCACGGCGTGGACATGCCGATCACGGAGACCGTGGTCGATATCGTGCACAACGGAAAGCCGCCGGTCGTGGCCGTGCGGGAATTGATGTCACGGTCCGCGAAGTCCGAAAGGTAAGGTCGACGCGACATGACCAACCTGCCTTCACCCCACAGCCAGAGCCCGGACGCCGCCGCCCCCGCGGCCCCGTCCCCGGGCGGGTACGTCCGCAAACCGCGGGTCGCCGTCGTCTTCGGCGGCCGCAGCTCCGAGCACGGTGTCTCGGTGGTGACCGCGGCGAGCCTGCTGCGCGCCATCGACCGCACCAAGTACGACGTCCTGCCGATCGGCATCACCGGCGAGGGCCGCTGGGCCCTCACCGCCGACGAGCCCGAGCGGATGGCCATCGCCGACCGCACCATGCCCACCGTGGAGCAGGTCACCGACCACGAGGGCGCCGTCGTCCTGCCCGTCGACCCGGGCAACCGCGAGGTCGTCTACACCGAGGCGGGCGCGGTACCCAAGGCGCTCGGCGAGGTGGACGTCGTCTTCCCGCTGCTGCACGGCCCGTACGGCGAGGACGGCACGCTCCAGGGCCTGCTGGAACTGTCCGGCGTGCCCTACGTCGGCGCGGGCGTCCTGTCCTCGGCCATCGGCATGGACAAGGAGTACATGAAGCGGATCTTCACCTCGTTCGGGCTGACCGTCGGCCCGTACACGGTGATCCGCCCGCGCGACTGGGAGCGCGACCGGGCCGCCGCCCGCGACGGCGTGCTGGCCTTCGCCGCCGAGCACGGCTGGCCGCTGTTCGTGAAGCCCGCCCGCGGCGGCTCCTCCTTCGGCATCAGCAAGGTCGACGGCCCCGAGGGGCTGGACGCCGCCATCGCCGAGGCCCGCCGGCACGACCCGAAGGTCGTGGTGGAGGCGCTGGTGCGCGGCCGGGAGATCGAGTGCGGGGTGCTGGAGTTCGAGGACGGGCCGCGCGCGTCGGTGCCCGCCGAGATCCCGCCGGTCACCGAGCACGCCTTCTACGACTTCGAGGCGAAGTACATCGACTCCGCCGAGGGCATCGTGCCCGCGCCGCTCACCCCCGAGGAGACCGCGCGGGTGCAGCGGCTCGCGGTCGCGGCGTTCGAGGCCGCGTCGTGCGAGGGGCTGGTGCGCGCCGACTTCTTCCTGCGGGAGGACGGCGAGTTCGTGATCAACGAGATCAACACCATGCCGGGCTTCACCCCCATCTCGATGTACCCGCGGATGTGGCAGGAGAGCGGTGTGGAGTACCCGGAGCTGGTCGACCGGCTCATCGAGGCGGCGCTGCGCCGCTCCACCGGCCTGCGCTGAACCGCCGCCCCCGCGGAAACGTCCCTGCGGTACCGCCCGCGGTACGGGAGGCACCGCGGGGACGTCACACCGTGGAGGGGACGGTCCGCTGCACCGCGCCGGCCAGGTCGGTCAGCGGACCGACGTCCCCCGCGTACTTCTCCGGCAGCGTCACCTCGACGTACGCCTTGCGGTACGTCGTGGTCAGGCGCAGCGCGCCGTTCTCGACGTGCTCCACGGACCACCCCACCTCGTCCACGTCGACGCCGTCGGCCTCCGGGTCGTCGTCCACCGCGGGCCGTGGCACCCCGCAGCGCAGCACGATCGCCGGATCACCCCACCCGGCGGTCAGATCGGACTCCGGCTTGAGATCATGCCGGGGGAGCCCGCCGACGCGCTGCGGCAGAGCTTCGTGCAGCGCGCGGCAGTAGCTCGACGTCAGGGGATCAGGAACCGGCACAGCGACCGTACCGTCACCGTTACCGGAGACGGCGAAGCCGTACGCCGCCACCGCCGCGAGGCAGGAGACGGCAGCGATGTTGACGAGGACGACCCGGTGGAAGAGTGCCACCGGGCGAGCATATCGGGGGCTAGATATGGACCACGGGGCAGGTGAGGGTCCGGGTGATGCCGTCCACCTGCTGGACTCTGGCCACCACCATGCGGCCCAGTTCATCGACCGTGTCCGCCTGGGCCCGGACGATCACGTCATAGGGTCCGGTGACGTCTTCGGCCTGGATGACGCCGTCGATCTTGGAGATCACCTCCGCGACTGCCGAGGCCTTTCCGACCTCGGTCTGGATCAGGATGTAGGCCTGTACCACGGAACCTCCAGGGCGGCTACGAGGATCATGTGGGAAGGGGGACGCCACGTTATCGCGTCGTCGCGCACGGCGGGGAGACCCGCGCGGTACCTGACCCCCGTATTGACGCCGAGAAACGCCGATTGACGCCGATGCGCGCGGTAGCACGCGAGCGGAAAACCAGAGGGGACGGAACAGATGAAGGGCACTGTGGGGGAGCTGGGGGAGTTCGGGCTCATCAGGGAGCTGACCTCGCGCCTCACCTCGACCCCGGCCGTGAAGATCGGCCCGGGTGACGACGCCGCCGTCGTCGCCGCCCCCGACCGGCGGGTGGTGGCCACCACCGACCTGCTCATCGAGGGCCGGCACTTCCGCCGCGACTGGTCCACCGCCTACGACGTCGGCCGCAAGGCCGCCGCGCAGAACCTCGCGGACATCGCCGCCATGGGCGCCGTCCCCACCGCGGTGCTGCTCGGCCTCGTCGTGCCCGTCGAGCTGCCCGCCACCTGGCCGGTCGAGCTGATGGACGGCATCCGCGACGAGTGCCAGGTGGCCGGCGCGGCCGTCGTCGGCGGGGACGTCGTCCGCGGCGACACCATCACGGTCGCCGTCACCGCGCTGGGTGACCTGCGCAACCGCTCCGCCGTCACCCGTTCGGGGGCGCGTCCCGGCGACGTCGTCGCCGTCACCGGATGGCTCGGCTGGTCCGCCGCCGGGCTCGCCGTCCTCTCCCGCGGCTTCCGCTCCCCGCGCGCCTTCGTCGAGGCCCACCGCCGTCCCGAGCCGCCGTACCACGCCGGACCGGCCGCCGCCGAGCTGGGCGCCACCGCCATGACCGACGTCAGCGACGGCCTGGTCGCCGACCTCGGGCACATCGCCGCCGCCAGCGGCGCCGACATCGACCTGCGCTCCGCCGACATCGACGTGCCCGCCCAGATGACCGACATCGGGCAGGCCGTCGGCGTCGACCCGCTGCACTGGGTGCTCACCGGCGGCGAGGACCACGCCATCGTCGCGACCTTCCCGCCCGACGTGAAGCTCCCCGCCCGCTGGCGCGTCATCGGCGCGGTCAGCGCCCCCTCCGGACGCGCCCCGCAGGTCACCGTGGACGGCGCGCCCTGGGAGAAGGCGGGCGGCTGGGACCATTTCGGCCCGGACGCGTGACGGGCGTGACCGCGCCCACGCCCGTACGGGTGCTCTCCGTCGCCGGATCCGACTCCGGCGGCGGGGCCGGCGTCCAGGCCGACCTCAAGACGGCGACCGCGCTCGGCGCCCACGGCACGACCGTCGTCACCGCGGTCACCGCGCAGAACTCGCACGGCGTGCACGGCACCTGGGAGCTGCCGCCGGACGCGGTGCGCGCGCAGTTCCGCGCGGTCGTGGACGACATCGGGGTGCAGGCCGTCAAGACCGGCATGCTCGGCTCGGCGCGGACGGCCGGCACCGTCGCCGACCTGCTGCGCGACGTCCGCGTACCGGTCGTCGTCGACCCGGTCGGGGTCTCCAGCCATGGCCAGGCGCTGCTGCACGAGGACGCCACCGCTGTCGTACGCGACCGGCTGCTGCCGCTCGCGACCGTCGTCACCCCCAACCTCGACGAGGTCGCCCGGCTCACCGGCGTCACCGTCACCGACGAGGACGGCATGCGCGCCGCCGCTCGGGCCGTCCTCGCCCTCGGCCCGCGCTGGGTCCTCGTCAAGGGCGGCCACCTGCCCGCCGCCGACGCCCCCGACCTGCTCAGCGACGGCCGCACCGAGCACTGGTTCCGCGCCCCGCGCCACCCATCCGCCCACACCCACGGCACCGGCTGCACCCTCGCCACAGCCCTGGCCACCCACCTCGCCCACGGCCGCCCGGTCCCCGAGGCGGCCGCGCTCGCCAAGGCCTTCGTGACCGCCGCGATCACCGCCGGCTACCCGCTCGGCACGGGCACGGGTCCGGTCGACCCGGCGTTCCGCGGGTAGCGGGGCGCAGTGGCACCTTCACACCCGGGCACCAAAACTTATCAGGGCACGCAAAAAGCCGGCCCACCATCGGTGAGCCGGCTTCGCGAAGCCGGAAGGCCGCGCCGCTGCGGTACGACTGCCGCGTGTTTCCACGCGGCAACGGGCCACTCGCTAGCGCGAGACCTTGCCGGCCTTGATGCACGAGGTGCAGACATTGAGCCGCTTCGGCGTCTTCCCCACGACCGCGCGCACCCGCTGGATGTTGGGGTTCCAACGACGCGGGGTACGGCGGTGCGAGTGGGAAATGCTGTTGCCGAAGCCCGGCCCCTTGCCGCAGACGTCGCAGTTGGCAGCCACGGGACACTCCAAAGACTTCAGATGCATTTACGAGGAAAAGCCCGGAGAGACCCCAGGCAACCGGAGCAGCATACAACGCCTGCGCGGCTCCTACGAAATTACCATGCCCCGCCCGGTGCCCCCGCCCCGCGCCCTCCGGCCCCCCGCCGCGACCTGCGTCCCGGCCCGCTCCCCGGGCGGGCGGCGGCGCCGCGAACCCCCGCCCGAGCGGGGCCGGATAGGCTCGGACGCAGTTGTCGCGCTCGCTGGAGGATCCGTGCCGCCCTCGCTCGACGCACCCACGGTGCGCACTTGGTGCCGGCTCGCCCTCGCGGCCCTGGGCCGCGCCCGCGAGGAGATCGACGCGATCAACGTCTACCCCGTCGCCGACGGCGACACCGGGACGAACCTCTACCTCACCGTGGAATCCGCCGCCCAGTCCGTGGACGCGGTGTGCGACGCCCACGCCGCGGCGGACCCGGCGGCCCGGCCGTCCCTGCCGGAGGCCTTCCGCGCGATGTCGCACGGCGCCCTCATCGGCGCCCGCGGCAACTCCGGCACGATCCTGGCGCAACTGCTGCGCGGCATGAACGAGTCCCTCGCCGCCGACCCGGCGCCCCAGCCGGACGCCGCCGCCCTGTGCCGGGCTCTGCGCACGGCCGCCGACTCGGCCTACGAGGCGGTCGCCCACCCGGCGGAGGGCACCATGCTCACGGTCGCCGCGGCGGCGGCGACCGCGGCGGCGACGGCTCTGGAGGCGACCGAGGCCGGCCCGGCACAGGGCGCCGCCGCGGACCTCGGCCGGGTCGTGCGGGCCGCGCACCGCGGGGCGCGGGAGGCGCTGGCCACGACGCCGGAACAACTCGGCGTGCTGCGCGAGGCCGGGGTCGTGGACGCCGGGGGGCTCGGGCTCGTCGCCGTGCTGGGCGCGCTGGCCGACGCCGTGACCGGGGAGGCGCCGCATGACCGAGCCCTTGACCGCCCAGCCGGTCGGCACGTCCCGCTTGAGCACGTGCGCCTGCGGGATACGGGCGTCGATCTGGCTGAGGGT
>NZ_JBSGHL010000091.1:0-21167 GCF_053604375.1 Streptomyces sp. NPDC004031
AGCAGCAGGTCGAGGGCCAGCAGGACGACGATGCCGGCGTCCACGCCGATGGGGAAGACGTTCGCGAACCAGCCGAAGCCCTTGTCGAGCGCGAGTGAGCGCACGGCCGCGTAGGACCCGGCGAAGCCTATGCCGGCGATGACGACGGCTCCGGTGACGACGACCCCGACCAATATGCGGTGCGTGCGGGTCAAACGTATCGCGGCCACCCGCGACCCCTCCTGCGACTGCGACTCGGCGACTGGGCCGCCCCAGACTGCCATACCGCGGTGGCGGTCCGGCGCTCCGCGGCCCGGACAAACGTACGGATTGCCGCTGGATTGCGGACGGGCGGGGCGGTGTTTGTTACGCGTTCGCCGCCGCGACCGCCGCGACGGCTTCCTTGGCCGCCCGCAGCGCGTTGGCGTTGACGGTGGAGGCGCTCGGGTTCTTCTTGCCCTCCAGGCCCGCGCCGTTGTACTCGACGATCACCAGGACGTTGCCGGTCCGCACCAGCAGCGTGTCGTCCTGCGAGGTGACCTTCGCGACGGTGGCCTTGCCCGCGACCGAGGTCGCCTGGTCGCCGAGGCCGGTGACGGCCGACGCGGTCGCGCCCGACGTCTTGCCGAGGTCGGCGGCCTGGTCGGTGTAGCGCTGCTGGGCCTGCGTCTCGGCGGGCGTGGCCGGGGTGGAGCTGAAGCGCTGGAGGGTGACGGACAGCCAGCGGTACTGGTAGCCGTCCGGGCCGTTGCCGGTCCAGGAGCAGCCCGCGCGGTCCTTCGCGTCGTCGGAGGTGGCGGGTGTGCCGGCCGGGGACTTGGCCTTGGGCACGATCGCGGTCACGGTGGCGTTGCCGACCGACAGGCAGGCGTTCGGCAGCGTGGCGAACTTCTCCGGCGCGGGCGCCGCGGCCGTCGTGGTGCCGCCCGCGGTGTCCTTGCCCGCGGACGCGGTGCTGCCCTTGCCGCCGGAGCCCGAGCCCGAGTCCGAGCCCGAGCCGGAGCCGCCGGAGGAGCAGCCGGCGAGCAGCAGCGCGGGCACGGCCGCGGCGCACGCCAGCAGCAGGGCCCGGCGCGGTGCGGTGCGTCGTCGTCGTTCCATGGGTCCTGGGTTCCAGTCGTCGTGAGTCGTGCCTGTGCGGCCGGTCGGCCCTCCACCCTAAGGGGTGAACGGAGCGCCCCCGTGCCGCCGGCGGCTCAGCTCTCGACCTTGCGCTCCAGCTGCTTGGCGACCTTCTGGGCGCTTTGCTGCACGTCAGAGCTTTGCGGGACGGCGTCGGCGGTGGGCGCGGAGGTGGCGCCGTAGTGGATGCTCACGACGACGTTCGCGGTGCAGAAGACGAGGGTCGCGTCGCGTCGCGCCCCGCCCGTGGCGGCCTTGTCGCCCTTGGGCGGGGTGAGGGTGTCGTAGATGAATGCGGCGTTGCCCACATCCGTCAGCCGCCGCGGCCCCCAGTCCTGGCTGTCGCCGTCCGTGCCGGTATCCGGGCTGCCGCTCGCGGTGTCCGAGGGCGTGGGCGTGGACGTGGCCGAGGGGGGAGTGGTGGGCGTGCTGCCGGGCAGCGGCGGCGGCGGGATCGACGCGTGCGAGGCCTGCGCGTCGAAGTCGTTCTTGGCCTCGACCTCGTCGCTGACGGCCGGGTCGTAGGAGACGACCCGCTCCATGTCGATGACCAGCGAGTGGTCCGTGCCGTCCTTGGTCGTCGCGTGCCAGGTGCAGCCGACCCGGCGGTCGGTGTCGTACGTGAGCGACTCCGTGCCCGCGTAGGTCTGCGCGCCCGGCACGAGGGCCTTGAGGGTGTCCAGGTCGACGGCGATGCACGGCTGCGGCAGCGTCTTGTACTTGCCCGGCGGGGCGGGCGAGACGGTCTGGTCGGTGACCGGCGACGACTTGCTGTCGCCGTCCGCGCCGTCCGAGCCGCCGCCGGTGCACGCGGCGAGCGTGCCGAGGCCGCCGAGCGCGACCGCGAGCGCCAGTGCGCCCAGCGCGGCCTGCGGCCTGCGCCTGGAGTGCGCTGTGCGGAGCCCTTGCCTCACGTGCCGCCTCTCGATCTCGTGCCCCGGAGCCCGCCCCGGGGCGGTGGCCCTGCCGGGGCCTTGTGCCACAACCGGGTGCCGTAACGGTCCCGGGGCGGTAATTCCTTGGCGCGCATGAGCGAACCCTGGACACAATGTCTACCGCACGCGGCGCGGAAAGCACCCGTGGGGGTGGGTTTATCGGGTGACCCGTTGGTCTATTCGACGAATCAGACGTTTCATGCCGTATGGGTGTGAAGCTGGCGTGTTGTGCGCCATCGGCCCGGTCGGTCCTGGATCTCCCTGATGTCCTGGTCTGTCGGTTCTGTCGGTCCGGCCGCCTTCTCGTCCCGTTCGTGCCTCCGTCCGTCCGTCCGTCCGTTCGTCCGTTCCAGTCGGTCTATGTCCCGGGGGGCAGCCATGTCGTACACCGAAGTACCCGGGGTCCGGGTCCCGATCCGTATGTGGACCGATCCCGCCGCTGTCGAGAGCGGCGCGATGCAGCAGCTGCGCAACGTCTCGTCGCTGCCGTGGATCAAGGGCCTCGCCGTGATGCCCGACGTCCACTACGGCAAGGGCGCCACGGTCGGCTCCGTCATCGCGATGCAGGGCGCGGTGTGCCCGGCGGCGGTCGGCGTCGACATCGGCTGCGGTATGAGCGCGGTGAAGACGTCGCTGACGGCGAACGACCTGCCCGGCGACCTGTCGCGGCTGCGGACGCGCATCGAGCAGGCCATCCCGGTCGGCCGCGGTCTGCACAGCGACCCGGTGAGTCCGGGCGACGTGCACGGCATGCCGACGTCCGGCTGGGACGACTTCTGGGCGCGTTTCGACGGGCTCACCGAGTCGGTGCACTGGCGGGCCGAGCGCGCCGCGCAGCAGATCGGCACGCTGGGCAGCGGCAACCACTTCATCGAGGTGTGCCTGGACGAGTCCGGCGAGGTGTGGCTGATGCTGCACTCCGGGTCGCGCAACATCGGCAAGGAGCTGGCCGAGCACCACATCGGTGTGGCCCAGTCGCTGCCGCACAACAAGGGCCTGGTCGACCGCGACCTCGCCGTCTTCGTCGCGGACACCCCGCAGATGGCGGCGTACCGCAACGACCTGTTCTGGGCGCAGGAGTACGCCAAGCGCAACCGCGCGCTGATGATGGGCCTGCTCCAGGACGTCGTGCGCAAGGAGTTCAAGAAGGCGCGGGTCACCTTCGACCAGGTGATCTCCTGCCACCACAACTACGTGGCCGAGGAGCGGTACGACGGTGTCGACCTGCTCGTCACCCGCAAGGGCGCGATCCGTGCGGGCGGCGGCGAGTACGGCATCATCCCCGGCTCCATGGGCACGGGCTCGTACATCGTGCGGGGCCTCGGCAACACCGACGCGTTCAACTCGGCCTCGCACGGCGCCGGGCGGCGGATGAGCCGGAGCGCGGCGAAGAAGCGCTTCTCCACGCGGGATCTGGAGGAGCAGACGCGCGGGGTGGAGTGCCGCAAGGACTCCGGGGTCGTCGACGAGATCCCGGGCGCGTACAAGCCGATCGAGAAGGTCATCGACCAGCAGCGGGACCTGGTCGAGGTGGTGGCCAAGCTCAAGCAGGTCGTCTGCGTCAAGGGCTGAGCCCGGCAGGGCGGCCCCCCTGGGGAGGGGGCGCGGACGGCGGAGGGAGAGGCGTCAGCTTTCGGGCGGCGCCTCTTCCTCGTCGTCCTCCTTGTCCTTCTCCGGCGCCCGCTGGACGGCCGCTCCCGCGTCCTCCTCCTCGCGCTGGACGGCCGCGCCCGCGGGCACGGCGGGGGCCGCGGCCGGTGCGGGCTCGGCGGCGGCGGCGGAGGGCGCGGCGGGGGAGGGCGCGGCCATGACGCGTTCGGCGTTGGCCGAGGCCTCCCGCTCGAAGCGGTCGGAGGGGTCGCTGACGCGGATCCCGCCCGCGGTCTCGGTGCCGTCCACGGGGCCCTGTCGCTGCTGCATGACGTGCGTCAGCTCGTGGGCGAGCGTGGTGCGGCCGGTGTCGGAGGCGGTGTCGTAGGCGTCGCGCTGGAAGACGATGTCGTTGCCGACGGTGTAGGCGCGGGCGCCGACCTCGGACGCCGAGCTGTGCGCGTCGGAGCCGGTGTGCACGCGGACGTCGCCGAAGTCCGCGCCGAGCCGGGACTCCATGTCGGTGCGCGTCCCGGCGTCCAGCGGCTCGCCGCCCCCGCCGCCGACGACGTCGTGCACGGACGACCGGGGCGGGGCCTCGGCCGCGGGCGCCTCCGCGTGGTCCTCGTCGTCGTGCCGCCGCTCGCGTTGCAGCACCGCGCCCACCCCGCTGTTGCCGACGAGCCGCTGGAGCACGCCGAATCCCGCGGCGCCGACCACGTCGGTACGGCCCGTCGCCGCGGCCCGGAGCAGATGGGGCAGGGCGTCCTGCCGGGCGTCGGCGTCCGCGTCCTGCCGGTGGCCGCCGTCGTGGCCGCCGTCGTGATCGTGGTCGTGGTCCGGGCCGTGGTCGTGCGCTCGCATGCCGGGCTCCTCCCGGAGGGTGTCGTACGGGGTGGTGCGGGTCCTGGGCGGACGGTCAGCCGGTGAGGGTCTGGAGGGTGCCGCCCAGCAGCAGGGATTCCGCGCACTGCGACGGGGCGGGCGCCTTGACCGGGCGGCCGACCTCGCGGCAGTCGACGGTCAGGGTGATCTTGCCGCCCGCCGGTACGACGATCGGTGTGACGAAGTGGTAGTCGGGGGCCCGGAAGTCCTCCAGCGCCAGGCTGAGCAGCTGCCCGTCCGGGGTGGCGACCACGAGGGTGCCCGCGTCGCCCTGCGGGTTCTGCACCACGACGTCGGTGACGTTGAAGTTCTTGCCGCCCGGGACGGTGTACGAGGCGGACTTGGTGCCCCCGCCGACCGCGTCCTTGACGCTGATGTGGGCGGTGGTCGGCGTCCCGGCCGCGATGCCCGACCCGGTGCCGGTGCCGGTGCCGGGGCCGCCCGAGCTGCCCGCCGTGCCGCCGGCGCCCGCGGACGTGCCGCCCGCGGTCGCCGCGGGGGCGGTGGTGCCGGTGCCGGCCGTCGCGCCGGTGCCCGCCGTCGTCCCGGAGGTGCTGCCCGCGGCGGCCCCGGCCGTCGTCCCCGAGGTGCTGCCCGCGGTCGTCCCCGGGGAGACGGACGCGGCGCTCGCGATCGACTCGGGCGTGATGGCGTCGCGCGCCGCGGACCGTACGGTCGGGCGCAGCAGCCCGTACCAGAGGCCCACGAGGACGCCCGCGAGGAGCACCGTGGTGATGATCGCGCGCGGCAGCCAGCGCGGCAGGATCGCCTGCTGCTCGTAGGTGCCGTCCAGGACGGCGGGCGGGCGCGGGGTGCCGTCCGGGTCGGGCTCGGGCGTGATCAGGACCTGGAAGGAGTGCGTCGCGGGCGCGCCGCGCCAGATCCGCCGTACGGGGCGGGCGCCCAGCCGCGACAGCTTCGTCTCGCCGCAGGGGATGGTGAGTTCGGCGGGCTCCAGCGCGAACTTCACGCGCTCGCCCATGCCCTGGGCGGCCAGCGCGACGGTCAGCGGAGTGTTGCCGCGGTTGTCGATCGCGGCCTCGTGGCGGCCGCGCCACGCGCTCTGCGAGGCACGCGGCACCAGTTCGGCGGAGACGTCGGTGAACGGCAGCACGTCCAGCGGACGTTCGGCCACGACCGGCAGGTTCGCGTCGCTCGTCGGCACCAGCCGCAGGCCCAGCGTCGTGGTGCCGGGGGCGGTGCCGGGCGCCCGCGGCGGACGGACGTGCACCTGCGCGCTGCCCGAGGCGCCCGGGTAGAGCGACAGCCGCTCGGGCTCCACCGTGGTCCACGCGGCGCACGGGCCGACGGGTTCGAGGCGCAGTTCCTCGACGGTGGTGCCGGAATTGGCCACCTGTACCAGCAGCGCCACGTCGCCGCCGGGCTCCACGGCGACGGCACCCTCGTCGAAGCTCGCCGAAATACTCATACGCGTCACCGTAGGAGCGGAAGTTTTCCTTCCGGAGGGGCCGTGCAGGAAGTCTTTCGGGCAGGAATGGGTTCGCTTTGAGTCATCGTGTGTTGCTCCGGGGAATAGCGGGATGACAGAACGGGAACTCCAGACGCCGACAGTGCACGTCAGGGGTTTGAGACCTGTGCACGAAAGGGGGAGGGACTGTGAAGGAAATGAGTGTCGACCGCATCGCGGTCGATCTTCGGGCCTGGGATCCGATCTCGCAGGCCGGAGTGGCGAGCCAATTGCGGCTGCGGCCGGAGGTCCGCCTGCTCGACCGGGATCCGGAGGCCGCGTCCGTCGTCGTGGCGGTCGTCGACGCGGTGGACGACGAGGTGCTCGGCATGCTGCGGCAGATCCACCGGGCGGGGAGCCCGCGCGGAGTGCTCGTGGTGACCCTCATCGACGAGAACCAGCTGGTCAAGGCCGCGGAGTGCGGATTCATCGGGGTCATCCGCCGTTCCGAGGCCTCGCCCGCGAAACTCGTCGAGGTCATCGGCGCGGTCGCCCGCGGCGAGGGGTACGTGCCCGCGGACCTGCTGGGCGGACTGCTGGTACAGGTCGGCCGCTTCCAGGGAGACCGAACAAATGTGCATGGGCTGAATCTCAGCCGGCTCAACGAACGGGAGATCGAGGTGCTGCGGCTCGTCGCCGAGGGGTGCAGCACCGCGGATATCGCCCTGAAGCTCGCATATTCCGACCGCACGATCAAGAACATTCTGCACTCGGTGATGACCCGGCTGAATCTGCGGACCCGTTCGCAGGCGGTCGCGTACGCGATGCGGCAGGGCTTGATCTGAAAGCCCGCGACATATGCTCCGGGCGCCGGTGATCGTTTTTCCGTGACCGGTCACGGAAAAACGATCACCGTTGCGGATCACCGCCCGTCCGGCGCCTCGTCATATGCGTCGCGGTTCGCCTGGACCTCGTCCATGTGCATTTCCGCCCAGTTCTTGAGCGCGCCCACGACATGGTGCAGCGAGAGGCCGAGCGCCGTCAGTTCGTAGCTGACCGCGACCGGGACCGACGGGGTGACCGTGCGGGTGATCAGGCCGTCGCGCTCCAGCGAGCGCAGCGTCTGGGTGAGCATCTTCTGGCTGACGCCGGAGAGTCGGCGCGACAGCTCGGAATACCGCATGGCCCGCGGCCCGTCGCCGTGCTCGACCCCCGGCTGGTGCGGGCCGTCGCTGCCGAGGGCGGCCAGGACGAGCGCGACCCACTTGTCGGAGAGCCGGTCGAGCAGCCGGCGGCTCGGGCACGCCGCGAGAAAGGCGTCGTAGGAGGCCCTGGCGTGGGTCCTTTCCTCCAGTGTGGTCCGCGACGGCATCGGCGGCTCCTTCCTGCCTCGGTACGCACTTTGAAGTGCCCACTTCCCCGTGGAGAGTAACCCACCCAGGATGAAGCACGAGCTGATCGCACCACGTCCGAGGAGCCGCACCATGAGCGTGACCACTTTCCGCACCGCCGTCGTCCGCGAGCCCGCAGGGCCCGACTCGATCGAGATCATCGAGGTACCGCGGGCCGAACCCGGCCCCGGCCAGGTGCGGGTCGCCGTCGCGGGGGCGACCGTCAACCCCGTGGACCTGGGCGTCGCGGGCGGCTTCTTCCACTCGCTCGGCCTGATCCACCAGCCCGAACACACCGGCCTCGGCTGGGACTTCTCCGGCACGGTCACCGCCGTGGGCCCGGACGTCGATCCCGTGGACGGACCGGCCGTCGGCGCCCGGGTGGCCGGCCTCGTCACCGGCTTCGACCGCGACTACGGCACCTACGCGGAGGAGATCGTCGTCGCGGCCGCCGACGTCGCCGTCGTCCCCGACACGCTCGACCTGACCGCGGCCGCCGCGGTGCCGCTCAACGCCCTGGCCGCGGCGCAGGTCGTCGACCTGCTCGGGGACGCCCCCGCGGGCCGCGCGCGCCTGCTGGTGACCGGCGCGGCGGGCATCGTCGGCGCGTACGTCAGCGTGCTCGCCCAGGAGCGCGGCTGGCAGGTGACCGGGCTGGCGCGCGAGGGCGACGAGGAGTTCGTCCGCGGCCTGGGCGCCGCCTTCACCGCGGAGCCCGGCTCCGGATGGGACGCGGTCGCCGACGCCGCCGCGCTCCAGGACAAGGCCGTACCGCTGGTCCGCGACGGCGGGGCGTTCGTCGGTGTGCGGCCGAACCTCGCGCCGCCCGCCGAGCGCGGGATCACCATGACCGCGGTGGAGACGGTGGCCGACGGTCCCCGGCTGGCCGGGCTGCTCGCCCGCGCCGCGAGCGGCGAACTCCCCGTCCGCGTCCACGACGTCGTCGGCCTCGACCGGGCCGCCGACGCCCACCGCCGCATGGCCGAGGGCGGGGTACGCGGCCGGATCGTCATCAGCCCGCGGGCGGACGCGCGCGGATGAGCCCGCGGAGCCGCGGGCCTGGCGGCCCGCGGCCCGTCCGCTCACTGGCGTCCGAAGAACTCCACCTCCGCGACGGCCAGCCGGTGGCCGTCGGTCGCGCCGTAGCTGGCGTCGGTGGTGAGCCGGACGCGTGCGACGTCGGACGCGTGGACGTCGAAGGTCTGCGGGCCCGCCTGGTCGTGCAGCGTGACGGTGTGCGCGGTCGGGTGGCCCGCGGTGTCGTAGAAGGTCAGGGTGATCCTGGCGGGGCGGGCCTGCGTGAGGAAGGTGCCGTCGTCCGTCGAGCAGCCCGGGGTGACCAGGATCGTCACCAGGTGCACGGGGTGCGGGAACCCGGCCTCCACGTACTGGCCGACACCCGCGCCGGGGGCGGAGGGCGCCCAGTAGTGGTTGGCGTAGCCGTCGAAGGCCATGCCCGCCGGGTGCGCGGGATCCGCGGAGGACGCCGTCGCGGTGTTCGGGTGCAGCGGGGCGGGCTTCGCCGAGCGGTCCCGGACGTTCGAGACCAGGTCGGAGATCTGACCGCGGACCAGCCAGCCCACGAGGGCCAGCACCACCGCCACCGCGGGCCACACCGCACGCGGGGGCAGCCTGCGGCGGGTGCGGGTCGGCGGCCGGTACCCCGCGGCGACCGCGCGTTCCGGTCGCCGCAGCAGCCGCCGCCACCAGGGCGTCGGCGCCTCGGGGACGGGCGCGGCCGGGGGCGGGGCCTGCGGGTCGAGCACCGCGCCGCACCGCGCGCACAGGTGACGGTTCGCCGGGTTGGCGGTCCCGCAGGTCGGGCACGGCCGGTCCGGCAGCCGCGCGGCCTCGGCGGCGGGCTGCTCCGCGCCGACGTCGAAGAACCCGGTCACGGGCTGCGGCCGGTCCGTCCGCTCCCCGGGCCGCCGCGCCGCCGCCGCGTCCGGCACGAGGGGCCCGCTGCGCGGATCGGGCGGCGGCAGCGGTACGGCGGCGGGCTGCCCCGCGAGGGTCCCCGCACCGACCGGCCCCTCCACGGACGCCCGCGGCGCGACGGGCGCGGCGGGCGCGGGCGGTTGCGGCCGGGGCTGGGGCTGGGGCTGCGCCTGGGGCATGGGCGGTACGGGTGGCGGCACGGGCTCGTACGGCCGAGGCGCGGGCCCGTACCTCTGCCCGCCCCGCGGCGGCTGCGCGGGCGGAGGGCCGTACCCCGGGGAGGGCGGACCGGGCGGGGGCGGGGACGGAGGGTTCGGCGGGGTCGGCGGTTGCGGAACGGGACCCGGCCGGCGGCGGGAGTCCGGGCGCGGCTCGGGCACGGGGCCGTACTCCTGGGACGGCGGTACGGACGGCGGTACGGACGGCGGTGCGGGCTGCGGTGCGGGCGTGGGGCCGTACCCCTGCGGGGGTGGCTGCCTGCGGGAGTCGGGGTCGGGCCCGGGAGGCTGCGGGTCGGGGGTGTCCGGGGGCGGGTCCCAGGCGAGGAAGGCCTGGCAGGCGGCGCAGAAGCGGGCGCCCGGCGGGTTGTCGTGGTGGCAGGTGGGGCAGATCATGACGGCTCCCCGGCGGAGTCGCGGGGGAGGATCTCGACGGTGTACGTGACGTGCGCGGGCACTTCCGAGGCGACGAGCTTGTCCAGCGCGGCCCGGTCGATCCGCGCGGGGTCGGCGACCCGTAGCCGTACCGTCACCCGGGCGCCGGGTGTGCCCGGCAGGGCGGTGCCGGGGCGCGGGGACCAGGCGGTGCCGCCGTTCTCCCGGATCTCCGGCTCCGTGCCGGTCGCCCGGCGGATCGCCTGGACCAGGCCGCGGCGGGTGCCGCGGATACGGTGCTGGCCCACGGCCGCGGCGATGACCTCGCGGCGCAGTGCCTCGGGGCGCTCCTGGTCCTGCTGGACGGCGGCCCACTGGCCGAGCCACAGCAGGAAGTCGGCGGGCGCGGTGCCGCTGCTGAGGTGGGCGGCGAGGTTGTCGAGGACGAGCAGGTCGGGGGCGACGACCTCGTCGAGCGCGGCCAGGAAGCGGTGCAGGAAGTCCTGTTCCTGGTAGACGGCCGGGAGCCGGTCGATGAGCGGGTGCGGGCTGGGCAGCCCGGGGATGGCCGAGCGCATGTCATCTCACCTGCACCTGGACGTCGTGGCTGTAGCTGAACACCAGCGAGTTGGGGGCGAGTTCGAGCCGGTCGACGGGATCGGTGCGCTCGCCGGTGTACGGGTCGGCGGGGAAGAGCTTGACGTCCTCGACGAGTTCGACGCCCGGCACGCGCTGGAGCACCGCGAAGACCTCCCCGGCGTGGATGGGCCGCCCGAACGGCCAGCCCTGGTCGTCGGGTCCGCCGGTGAGCGGGCTGAAGTGGTGGTAGAGCGCGGCGAGCGCGGCGTCCCGCAGCGGCCCGGTGGGCGTGCCCGGCACCGCCTGCACCCGCGCGGCCACCGTCATGCCCTGGTAGAAGGGCGGTTCGACGTTGAGCCGGGTGCCGACCGGGCAGCGGTCGTGCAGGTAGGAGGCGATCGAGGAGAGCATGTCGGTGGGCGGCTCCAGTTCGCGGAAGTCGATGCGGCCCTGCGCGTCGCCGCGCCCCGCCGGGACGACCAGCAGCCTTACCCCGCCCGCCGCTTCGGCCGGGTCCTCGCCGGAGGCGGCCGCGGACAGGCAGCGCACCCGGGCGACGCCGGGGGCGACCTCGCGGGCGAGCCGTTCGTAGTCCTCGGCGACGACCGCGCGGTGCAGCGTGCGCAGGGTGAGCGGCCCGCGCACCCGGGCGTTGCCGACGGTCTCGCCGTCCACGCCGCCGACCGCCGCCCGGCGGTTCTCGACCCGGGCGACGAAGGGCACGGAGCTGCGCAGGATCCGCAGCGCCCCGCGCGAGACGTTGCCGCGCCGCCCGCCGCCGGTGCGGTAGCCGCGCACCCGTACCGTCGCGTCCTTGGGCGGCACCGCCCCGAACAGCCGTACCGTGCCGTCCGGTTGGTGCACGGCCGGGCCGAAGTCGACCCGTCCGGAGCCGGGGTCGAGGGTGAAGTGCCGGTCGGACCAGGTGGAATGGGCGAAGTCGTCGACCTGCTGCCAGCGCGCCCAGCCGTCGCCCTCGGCGACCTCGACGACGAAGGGCGCCCCGGTCGGCTCGACCGGCGGCCGGGCGACGTGGAAGGTCTGCCCCGGCAACCCCTCGGCCGGGCCCAGCACTTCCGCGGCGACGCTCTCGGCGTGCAGCGCCTCCACGGTGCCGCCGATCGTGAACGCGCCCGCCTGCCGTACGGTCGGCGGGGCCACGTACGCGGGCCTGCCCTGCCCGGCGGCGACCAGCCGGCAGCGCACCCAGCCCGCGCTGACGCCCGCGCGGACCGCGGTCGCGTGGCCCTCGGGGACGTGCAGCACGACCTCACCGGCCTTGTTGAAGCCGCCGGTGTCGTCCTTGTCCACTTCGCAGGGCAGCCACTCGTCCCCGCACAGCGCCTCCCAGCGCAGCGGCGGGTCGGTCGGATCGACGCCCACACCGTGCACCTGGCAGTCCAGCCGCAGCACCACCGCGCAGCCGGGCACCGCGGCCGACAGTCCGACGTACAGGCAGTCGCCGGGCTGCGGGGTGGCCCCGAAGCACGGCACGTCACGGCCGAGCCGCAGCTCGGCGGTGCGGTCGGTGACCGCGCCGCCCGCGGTGCCGGTCGCGAGGTACGCCCGCTCGCACGGCACGACCGCGAGACCGCGGGCGGTGCTGAAGACCACCGCCTCCTCGGTCTCGGTACGCACGGTGGCGACCTGGGTCCCGGCCGGGACGCGTACGGTGTCGGGCTGCGGCGCCGACAGCCAGAACGTCACGTCGGCGCGGGCGGCGGTCGGCGGGAAGAGCCGCACGCCGATGAGGTCGAGGAAGGCCAGGTAGTTCTTCTCCGGCACCCTGTTGAGCCGGTAGATGAGCTGGTCGACCATCGTGGCGAAGGCCTCGATGAGCGTCACGCCCGGGTCGGAGACGTTGTGGTCGCTCCATTCGGGGCAGCGCCGCTGCACCAACTGTTTAGCCTGGTCGACCAGTTGCTGGAAGGTGCGGTCGTCCAGGTTCGGGGCCGGCAGCGTCATGCGCCCTCCTGGTGCTGCGGGATCACGTAGAACGGGAAGACGAGGTTGCGCGGGTCGTTCGTGCCGCGCACGCAGTAGCCGATCTCCAGGTAGAGCACGCCCTTGTCGGCCTCGTCGAAGCGCACGGCGACCTCGGCGACGTCGATGCGCGGCTCCCAGCGGTCGAGCGCGAGCCGTACCTCGTAGGCGAGTTGGCCCGCGGTGCCCGCGTCGGCGGGGGCGAAGACGTAGTCGCCGAGCGCGCAGCCGAACTCCGGGCGCATCGGGCGTTCGCCCGGCGAGGTGGACAGGATCAGCCGGATCGACTCGGCGATCTCCCGGTCGTCGCGGACCAGCGCGATGCCGCCGGTCGCGTCGGTGTGCGGCGGGAAGGCCCAGCCCGCGCCGATGAACTCCTGCCCCATGGCTCAGCCTCCGATCAGCACGGTCGGGCAGCCCGCGACGACGGGCGAGCCGCATCCGGCGGTGTCGCCGACCCGGGCGGCGCGCCGCCCGCCGATGAGCACGGACGTGCTGCCCGGCCCCTGGACCACCGACGGCGGGTGCAGCGGCGTCCCGCACGTGTGCGGGGTGCCGACGACCGCGGCGGCCCGCCCGCCGATCAGCACGGAGGCCACGCCGGGGCCGCCGATCACCCCGCCGTGCCCGGTCGCGTCGCCCACCCGGGCCGCTGCTCCCATCCGCCCCTCACCCCTGTGACGTCGGTCGGTCGTCCATCACTTGTCAGTTGATACGGACCATCGGCGCGGTCACCGACAGCGAGCCGTTGCTGCGGACGTCGGTGCGCTCGGTGCCGTCCACCGTCACCTGGCGGCCCTGCACCGAGACCGCCGCCTCCGTGCTGAGCGACACCGCGCCCGAGCCCGCCTGGAGCGCGAGGCCCGAGCGCGCCGCGACCTCGACGACATCCCCGGCGAGCCGCAACCGGCCCTTCCCGGCGTCGAGTTCGACCCCGCTCGCCGCCTTCACCGACACCTGCGAGCCGGCCTCGATCGCGACCGAGCCGTCGCTGTGCACGGTGATCGCGGTCTGCTGCCGGTCGAGCGTCAGATGCGCCTTGCCGTCGCCGGTGACCAGCCGGACGCCCTGCGGGCCGCCCGCGGTGTCCAGCAGCTCCAGCTTGTTGCCCTCCCGGGAGGCCAGCGCCCGCCGGTTGACGGCGCCGCTCGTCGGATCGACGGCGTGCCCGCCGCCGCCCTGCGCCCCCGCGGGCTTGTCCTTGCCGTTGAACAGCCCGCACAGCACGTACGGCGCTTCGAGGCGGCCCTGTTCGAAACCGGCGAGCACCTCCTCGCCGACCTCGGGGATGAAGGCCTCGCCGCCGCCCGTGCCACCTGCCTGGCCGCAGCGCGCCCAGTCGCTGGTGTAGTCGTCCGACAGCCACGGGAAGCGCACCTTCACCCGGCCCAGGCCCTGCGGGTCCTGGGTGTCGGTGACGGTCGCGTTGACCAGGCCGAAGCACCGGCCGTCCCGCTCGGAGCCGCCGTCGCCGGACAGGCCGTAGAGCGTACGGTCCTGGTCGCCGGTCACACCGACCCAGGTCTCGTAGCCGCTGACCGGGTCGAAGACGTGCCGCACCGACGTCACCGTGTAGCCGCCCTCGAAGGGCGCGCCGACCCCGGCGAGCGTCACCGTGCTGCCCGCGCGGATCTCCGGGTTGCCGCGCACCACCGCGTCCAGCTCCGCGAACGACCCGGCCACGCGCGCCGCCAGCGCCTTCGCGGCCTGGTCGACGTGCGCCTGGTCGCCGTACGCGGTGTCGCTGACCAGCAGACCGGCCGGGCCGAACGGGCGCGTGACGTCCGCGGCGGTCACCCCGAGCCGCAGCGTGCCGGACGTCCCGGCGTCCGCGTGGCCCACCAGCGGCTGCTTGGTCTGCACGTCCCAGCCGCGCACCTCGACCTCGGTGACCTGCTCGGCCGCCGACACCGACGCCCGGCAGCGCAGCAGGTTGTCGCCCATCTCCAGCACCAGCGGATCGCGCGCGGCCCGCGCGGTCACCGCGGGCGCCCCGCCCGCCCCGGGCGGCGCGGTGACGTTGAGCTTCCCGTCCTCGACATAGACCTGCGCGCCCGCCTGCTCGGCGAGGCCCCGCAGGAACGCCCAGTCGGTGACGTTCGGCTGCACGACGTGCTCCAGCACCGGCCCCGCCACGTCGATCGACCCCGGGCGCAGGCCCGCCCGCTGGGCGACCTGCGTGCAGATGTCGGACAGCGTCATGTTCTGGTAGCCCGCGACCCGGCGGCCGCGGAAGAGCCGGTAGGACTCGTCGGTGCCGCGCACCACCGTGAAGGTGCCGCCGTCGTCGATCTCCAGCTCCAGCGCCGTGACCGCGCCCGTCAGCAGCGGTCGCGCGGTCGGCGGCCCGCCCGCGGCCGCCCGCAGCCGCACCGGCGTGCCGACCGCGATGCCCGCCTTGGCGAGCAGCACCCGGCCCGGGTCGCGGAAGCGCAGCAGGAACGTGCCGGGCAGGGTGCGGCTGCCGTCCACCGAGGCCTCGACGAGCGTGTCCGCGAGCCCCGGCGGCAGCGGCCGGCCGCCGAACTCCATCACCAGCGTCTTCGCGACGCCCTGGTCGACCACGGTTCACACCCCGCCGGAGCCGTTGCCGGGACCGCCGTTGTACGTGCCGTGCCCGGACTGCCGCAGCCGGTCGATCTCCTCGACGGCGGGCAGCAGCAGCTCCCGGCCGTGCGCGAGCCGGATCGGGTCGTCGATGCCGTTCGCCTCGGCGATCACCCGCCAGGCCGCCGGGTCCCCGTACTCGCGCCACGCCAGCACGGCGAGCGTGTCGCCGCTGCTCACCTTGTGCACGCGGTGCGGGTGCAGCGCGCCCGACGTGGGGTTCTGGCCCGGGGTGTCGCCGCTGATCTCCTCCATCGTGACCTGGCAGACCGCCCGGATCGGCACCCCGGAGGTCGTGAAGAGCGTGTAGTTGGCCTGCACCTGGCTGACGTAGCCGGGAAAACCGGTGAGCCCGCCCCAGTGGAAGACCACCCACGGCGGCGACGCCCGCTTCTGCTGCCGCGTCTGCCCGGTCGGCACGCAGCACGCGAAGAGCTGCTCGACCGTCCGCACCACGCTGGTGTCGTGCGTGTCGCTCGCGTCGAGGAACATCTCGACGGTGAGCTTGCTGGGCTGCGGCCCCTGGTACTCGGGCGGGCCCGCGCTCTTGGCGCCCTTGGCGGGCGTACGGTTCCAGGTCGCCGCCTTGGTGAGGCTCAGCTCCTTGGGGTTGAACTGGAAGTCGATCCGCCCGCACGCCGGGCCCGGGGTCAGGCTGCCGCCCGGCGGCGGGGTGCGCAGCTCCAGGTAGGCGTGCTCCAGCTTCGGACGCGCGCCGCCCGCCGCGCCCGCCGCGCTGCCCGTGCCCGTCGCGCTGAACGCCACCGGACTGCTCATCGCGTCAGCTCCCCATCACGTAGCCGTGGTGGGCGATCTCGATCGTCTCCACCGCGACCTTCGGCGACTCCGGACTGAACGACGGCCCGCTCCACCGCACCGGCACCACCTCCAGCAGGCCCCACTGGGCCACGACATGGCCGTCCGCGGTGCGTGCCTCGATGTGCGCGGTGCGGCGCTTGATGCCCGTCGTCATGCTCGCGAACCACTTGGCGACCTTCTCGGTGTCGCGGGTCAGCGGCCGGGAGAGCTTGACGTTGGAGTAGCGCAGCCGGGTGGGCAGTTGCCACGACAGGCTGTTGTTGCCGCCCTCCTCGCGCGTCTCCAGCACGACCTCGCAGCCGAGCCCGTCGCAGGTGTTGAACGAGCCGAGCTCGATGCCGTCGACGGTCACGACGAAACAGACGCTGACCGCGGGGTCATCGGTGACCGACATGACGTCATCTCCTTCTTCTGCCCGTAGGGCCTTGTCAGTGGCGGGTGTTGATGAGGAAGCCCGCGCGTTCGCGGTCGCGCCGCAGCTCGTCCTTGAGCAGGCGGCTCAGCCGGGGGAAGAGGGCGCGGACGAGGGCGTCGTCGACGTGCGGGGCGGCGCCGTCCTCCGCGTCCGCCTTCTGGCCGGGGGCGGCGGGCCTGCTCGTGGTCGTGGCCGCGGGCCCGCCCGGGTCGGGGGCGGAGTCCGCGGAGTCGGCGGCGTCGGACACGGGCGAGGGGGCGAACTCGGGCTCCGCCGTGGCCGGAGGGGGCTCGGGGTCGGGCGCGCGCTGGACGGCGAGGGCCCGCTGGACGGCGAGGGCACCCGGGGAGGGCGGTGCGAAGACCACCGAGCCGTCCGCCGCGCGCTGGGCCACGCCCGCCGCGACGGCCACCGCGCCGGCGTCCGTCCAGGGGCGCCCGGCGGGTGCGGGACGCGGGGGCGGTGGCGGGTTCGGGCCGCCGCCGGGTGCGGTGGCGGCGGAGCGCTGGACGTAGGGGGCCGCGGGGACCGCCGGGCGGCGGGCGGGGGCGGCCGGTGCCTCGGTGGCCCAGCGGGCGGCCACCGGCCGCTCCGGGTCGGGCGCGGGCGTCGTGGCGGTACCCGGGCCGTCGGTACGGGCGAAGAGCGGTACGGGGCGTTCGCCGACCAGCCCCGCCACGGGCTCGGCGGAAGGCTGCGGCTGCGGCAGGGGCTGCGGCGGGTCCGCGGGAAGGCGCTGCACCCCGACCGGGACCGGCGGGACCGGCGGGCCCTGCGGCTCCTGCGGCTCCTCGGCGGGGGACCCGGCCGCCGGGAGCAGCGGATCGTCGCCGAGCAGCGGGGAGTCCGCGGGGGAGTCCGGCGGGAGCTGCGGGGCCCGCGCGACCTCCGGGACCTCCGGGACCTGCGGTGCACGCTGCGCCGTGAGCGGCTCCGGGGCGGCGGGCTCGGGCCGTACGGACGCGGGCGTGGAGCGGGCGGCGGGCCCGCGGGCGGTCGGGGGCAGCCCCGGGAGGGGCTCGCCGATGCCGAGGTGCTGGTGGGGCCGGACCGCGGGCGGCTCCGTCGTGCGCTGCACGGGCGGGGTGGGCGGGCGCGTTCCGGGGCGGGCCTGCGGGCGGGCCTCGGGCTGGGTCTCCGGTCGGGCCGCGCGCTGGACCGCGGGCGGCGCCGGGGGCTCGGCGCCGGGGGGCGGTACGAGCGGGGGTGCGGGCAACTCCCGTACGGTGGGCGGCTCCTGTGCGGCGGGCCCGGGGTCCGACGGGGTGAGCGGCCGTACGGTGACGGGCTCGGCGGCCGTGGTCGCCGCCTCCTCACCGGGTGCTGCTGCGGAGGTCAACGGCCCGCCGTCCAGGACGCGTTGCAGCGCCACCGCCGGGTGCGTGCCCGTACCGCCCGAACGCGGCGGCTCCCAGGTGCGGTTGCCCGGCTCCGGAGCCTCCGCCGACGGCGGTTCGGGGGCGGCGGCGGACGCGACGTCGTACAGCATCCCGGCGGGTGCCTCGGAGCTGACCAGGTGGCCCAGCGGCCGGGACAGCGAGACGTCCTGCCAGGTGCCGAGCGAGGCACGGAAGCCGCCCGGGTCGGTGACCAGGCCGAGGTCGCCCGCGGTGCGCTGGAGCGGCGGCAGGTCGCGCCACGCCTGCCCGCCGCCCGTCGCGGGGGCCGCGGGCCCGGCGGGCTGCGCGGGCGGCCGGTTCCGGCCCCCGCCGCCGAGCCATGACAGCAGTCCCACCCCGTCCCCTCCCTTCCGGCTCAGCGCCGATCAGCCGCTGAGCTGTGCCGCGTGCCGGACGTACCGGAGCCGGTCGGCGTGCTCCAGATCGAGGATCTGGTCGAGCGGCCAGTGCAAGTGGTAGGCGAGGTACGCGACTTCCTCGTGGATGCGGTCGGCCGCGTACGTCACGATTCCCCCAGGCGACCACCGCCGCCGGACAGCTCCACCGCGAAGTCCTCCCGGCAGGCCGGGCAGGTGACGCGGGCGCGGGTGTGGCCCTCGGAGTTGATCCGCCGGTAGAAGTCCTGGAGGAAGGCCAGGTCGGACGCGAAGAGGTCCTCGATGACGCCCGGGTGGATGTCCTCGACCGTCCCGATCCGGACGACCACCCGGGAGATCAGCACCACCGACAGATACGCGGAGTTCTCCCGCACCCGGTCGTCGCGCAGCGGCACCAGCTCGTCCCGGGCCGTCGCCAGCCGCATCACGCCCGAGCGGTGCACCGCGCCCGACTCGTCCACGTAGCCGCGCGGCAGCTCGAAGGCGAACTCCGTGCGTAGCCCCGCGCCTTGGCCCGCCTCCGACGAAGCCGAAGCCGAGGCCGAGGCCGAAGCCGATGGCGGGGCCGGTGCCGCGGCCGTGATCCGGCGCATCAGTCGAGTTCCACGCTCTCGTAGGTGATCGACAGCTTCTCGGTGAGGACCGAGGTGTCGCCCGCCTTGAGCGTGCTGATCTCCAGGGACTTGGGCCAGGCGTTGATCAGCTTGTAGCGCTTGATCGGCAGGCCCTCGTAGTCGTAGACGATGATCGACCCGTTGCGCCGGGCGTTCGTCATCTTCCCGAACCGCGAGTCCTTGATCCACTTCTCGAAGCTGTTGTCCTCGGTGAGACCGCGGGTGACCGTGACCTCGCCCGCCTTGGGGCGGCCCGGCAGCTTCTTGATCGCGTACTTGCCGTCCGCGGTGTTCTGCTTCAGCTCGATGACGTCCTGCTCCATCTTGAGACCACTGACCTCGGTGATCCGCTTGATGAGGACGCTGTCGAACTCCAATCCGAACGAGTGCCCGACAGAACTGTCGAGTTCGGGCAGCGGCATGACTCCGGCCTCCTGTGATCGCCTTCCGGCTGCTTCCGGCTGCTTCCGACTACGGGACTTGGGGCGGTTTACGGATCGGCGCCGGCGTCCTACTCGTCGACGGCACCGGACCCGGCGGACATCTGCGCGAGCCGGAAGACGACGAACTCCGCCGGTTTCACCGGGGCCACGCCCACCTCGCACACGACCTGCCCCGCGTCGATGGCCTCCGGCGGGTTGGTCTCCGCGTCGCACTTGACGTAGAAGGCCTCGTCCGGCGTGAGGCCGAACAGGGCGCCCTTGCGCCACTCGTTGACCAGGAAGGCGGAGATCGTGCGGCGGATCTTGGCCCACAGCGCGTCGTCGTTCGGCTCGAAGACCGCCCACTGGGTGCCGCCCAGGATCGACTCCTCCAGGTAGTTGAAGAGCCGCCGCACGTTCAGGTAGCGCCACGACGGGTCCGACGACAGGGTGCGCGCACCCCACACCCGGATGCCGCGCCCCGGGAAGACCCGCACGCAGTTGACCCCCGCCGGGTTGAGCAGGTCGTGCTCGCCCTTCGTGATCTGCGTCTGCAGCGCGACCGCACCGCGGACGACCTCGTTCGCCGGGGCCTTGTGCACCCCGCGCGTCTCGTCGCTGCGGGCCCACACCCCCGCGATGTGACCGCTCGGCGGCACGAAGCCGTCCCGGCCCACGGACGGGTCGAAGACCTTGATCCACGGGTAGTACAGCGCCGCGTACTTCGAGTCGAACGCCGCCGTGCGCTCCCGCCACACCTTCACCTGCTGCGGGCTCAGCGCGGGCGGCGGGTCCAGGATCGCCACCCGGTCGCCCATCAGCTCGCAGTGCGTCACGAGCGCCTGCTGCACCGAGATCAGTTGCTCGCCGTCGATCCGCCCCGCCTGGTACGCGCTCATCAGGTCCGGCGCGGCCACCATCGTGACCTCCTCGACCGCCTCCAGCCCCGCCACGCCCGTCCGCTGCTCCGGGTCGCCCGTGTAGGACGCCGCCGACACCTCCAGCGGCCCCGGCGCCGCCGCCGGCACCGCCACCTGCTGCGCCTCCGGCCGCTGCGGCGCCGGGCCCTGCTGGCTCTCGGCCAGCGCGATGAACTGCGAACGCGAACGCACCTGCGTCGCCGCGTTGTCCTTGCTGCGCTTGGTGGTCAGCTTCGGGTACGTCTCCACGACCTCGCCGTCCCGCCGGACGACCAGCCCGAACGTGTCCTGCGGCGGATCCTCGCCCTCGGGCTCCGTGACCTCGACCGTGATCTGCCCGGTGACCTGCGGCAGCGCCCGCACCTCGTACGGCCCGACCCGCGCCGCCTCCCCGCCGGTCAACTCGGCCGGCTCGTCCTGCGCGGCGGAATCCGGCGCCCCGATCCGGACGACGTAGCAGATGCCGCCGCCGTTCGCGAAGAAGCCGTAGACGGCGCCGGGCAGATACGCCCCCTCCGCGAAGTCGCCGAACACACTCTTGAACTGCGTCCAGTTGCTGATCGGTGTCGGCTCGTGCAGCGGCCCCTTGCGCGCGAATCCGATGAAGGCGGCAACCGCGGTCCCGACCCCCTCGATGGGCCTCGACCCGGACTCCACCTCTTCGACGTAGACGCCCGGGGACAGGTACGACGGCATGCCACTCCCCCTCGACCATGAGATACGGGAGGAAATCCTCCGGCGACCTCCCCCGTGGCGCACAGGATTTGGGCCGTACCGGCGACTCGACCTCGATGACCGACAGGGCAGCCCGAACGGTCGAACCGCCGGGGCACCTTTCCCTTCCCCAACGGCTTGCCTTCCCGCCTGTCCCCCCAGGACGGGGCAGAGGTGACCCTGGCGGTCATGGTGTCGACCGCGCGCGGGGACCGCGGAGGAGCCGAGCGGACCGGGAACCGCCCGGCCCCTGCCCACGAGCCCGAGCCCGCGCCCGCGCCCCTTCCTGCTCCGGAGGCTCCGTTGAGCAGGGCGTCGGTGCACCTGCTCCAGGGTGCGGCGGGGAATGCGGCGGTTTCACGGCTGGTGGCGCAGCGGTTTGTGGCTCCGGTGGCGCCGTCGGTGTCGCAGGCGCCGGGGATGCGTCGGGTGAACGCCGACATCGCCGCGAAGAAGCAGAAGCTCGCGCATCACCA
>NZ_JBSGHL010000092.1:0-21115 GCF_053604375.1 Streptomyces sp. NPDC004031
CTGGCGCGGCCATGGACCGGGCTCGCGGGCCGCGGCCCAGCCCGCGCGTCCGTCCCGAGCCGGGACGTAACCGGGCCGACCCCGGCAGCAGCCCCATCAGGCCCCGGCCCAGCCCGCGCGTCCGTCCCGAGCCGGGACGTAACCGGGCGGGGCACGGGCCCGGAGCCGACCGGCGCGGCCGCCGACCGGCGAATTCGTGCGCGACCCCTTGAGGGCCGCGCGACCCGGTGCTACGGTCCCGCTCGTCGAATCAGTTCGACACCGCGACGCACCGGCGGCGCGGCGGCGTACGGTTTCGGCACGGCAGTCCGGCGCACACCGCGGCAGGTACGCGGGGCAGACAGCACAGGAGCGGGCATGGCGGTCACCATCGCGGATGTGGCACGGCACGCCGGGGTTTCCCGGAGCACGGTGTCGTACGTCCTCAGCGGCAACCGGTCCATCTCGCCCGGCACCTCGCAGCGCGTCGAACAGGCCATCAAGGAGCTGGGGTTCACTCCCCACGCCGGAGCCCGGTCCATCCGCACCCGCCGCACCGGCGTGATCGCGATGGCGCTGCCCATGGTGCACGGCCCGCACAACCAGGTGCAGATGCCGTACGTGTGGGCGGCGATGACCGAGGCCCAGGAGGCGGGCCTGAAACTGCTGATGCTCACCGCCGACGACGACGGCGCCGCGATCCGGGACGTCGTCGCGACCTCGCTGGTCGACGGGGTGATGCTGATGGAGGTGCAGGAGCGCGATCCGCGGGTGGCCCTGCTGGGCGGGCTGGACTGCCCGGCGGTGATCGTCGGCAGCCCGGACCGCGCGCACGGCCTGCCGCGCGTGGACTTCGACTTCGCCACCATGGCGCAGGAACTCGCCGACCACCTGCTGGAACTGGGCCACGGCGCGGTCGGCTACCTGGGGCAGACGCCCGAGGTGTTCGAGCGCCAGGCCGCCTACGCCTCGCACGCGCGCGACGAGGTGCTGGCGGCTCTGGAGCGGCGCGGCCAGCGCTCCGCCTGGGCGTCCTGCGACGGCTCGCCGCAGGGCGTGGCGGAGTCGCTGGACGGACTGTTCGAGCGGCTGCCCGGTATGAGCGGCCTGATCGTCTACAACGAGCGCGCCCTGCGGCCGGCCATGGACCGGCTGGCCGCGACGGGCCGCCGGATCCCCGAGGACCTCTCGGTGATCGCGCTGTGCCCGGACGAGGAGGCCGAGCGGACCAGCCCGCCGGTGACCTCGCTCTCGCTGCCGGCGGAGGAGCTGGCGCGGCTGGCCGTACGCAGTCTGGCGAGCCTTGTCGCGTCCCGGCCCGTGCCCGCCCGGCAGCTCCTCGCCCCCACCTGGACGGCTCGCGCGAGCACCGCGCCCGCCGCTGGCTGACCTTCCGTACCGCCCCCGGCCCGCACCCCCGCGGACCGGGCCGCCCTCCCGGCCCTTCGCACTCCCCCGGCGTCCGCCCCACGGCCCGCGCCCCCGTACCCCCCGCCACCCCGTCCGCCCCTCCGTCCGCCGTCCCGCCGCCGGTCCCTCCCGGCGCGCCGGGGCACCGTCCCGTACCCCCGTACCGGGCCCGCACCGCGGGCCGGGCATCGCACGCACTCCCTCCCGTCACCCTCCTCCCATCCTCTTGCCGTCCTCCTGCCATCCGTCGAATCAGTTCGATCAATCGAAGAGGCACCTCATGAGCCGCACCACCCGACTCCCCCGCGCGTCCGGACCCTCCGCAGCAGCCGCCTGCCTCGCGGCGGGCGCCCTGCTCCTCACCGCCTGCGGCAGCGGCGCCGCCTCCGGCGGTTCCGGATCGTCCGGCACCCTCACCGAGACCGACTACTACAGCTCGGCCCCGCAGAACACCCAGCTCCCCAAGGTGCTGGACGCGTGCGGCGAGCAGGTCGGGGTGAAGATCCAGCACCAGACCGTCCCCCGCGAGCAGTTCATGCCCAAGCTGCTCCAGCAGGCCGCCGCCCGCTCCATGCCGGACCTGGCCCTCATCGACAACCCCGACCTCCAGCAGCTCGCCGCCACCGGCGGCCTGGTCTCCCTGTCCGGAGCCGGGCTCTCGACCACCGGCCTCTACCCGTCGATCGTGTCGGCCGGGCAGTACAAGGGCGGCACGTACGGCATCGCACCCGGTGTGAACGGCCTCGCCCTCTACTACAACAAGGACTTCTTCACCGCCGCGGGCCTGAAGCCCCCGACGACCTGGGACGAGCTGACCGCCGACGCCAAGGCGCTCACGAAGGGCGCGCGGCGCGGCATCGCCTTCTCCGCGATCGGCACCGAGGAGGGCAGCTTCCAGTTCGAACCGTTCTTCTGGACGGCGGGCGCCGATCTGAAGGACCTCGCCTCGCCGCAGGCGGTGCAGGCCCTGACGCTGTGGAAGGACCTGGTCGACAGCGGATCGGCGTCCAAGTCCGTCGTCAACTGGAGCCAGGCGGACGTCAACGCGCAGTTCCTCGCCGGGAACGCGGCGATGATGGTCAACGGCCCCTGGCAGATACCGGCCCTGGAGGCCAAGAAGGACCTGCACTTCGGCATCGTCCCGATCCCCGTGCCCTCGGCCTCCGCCGAGCCGGTCACGCCGATGGGCGGCGAGGTGTGGACCGTGGGGCGCAGCAGTTCCGCCCGGCAGGCCAAGGCCGTGGCGGTCGTCAAGTGCCTGCTCGACGCCGAGCACAGCCTGGAGTGGTCGAAGGACGCCGGATACATCCCCGGCAACCAGGCCGCCGCGGCGCAGCTCGGCGCGTCCACCCCGCAGCTCGCGGCCTTCGTGACCGAGATCGCCACCGCCCGCGCGCGGACCGCCGAACTGGGCACCGACTACCCGAAGGTGAGTTCCGCGCTCTGGACGGCGATCCAGGCGGCCCTGGCCGGGGGCACGTCGCCGCAGGCCGCGCTGACCGACGCGCAGAAGCAGGCCGGCAGCTGATGTCCGCCCTGCTCGGCAGAGCCTCCCGTCCCCTCCGGCCCGGCCGCACCGCCGGGCGCGAGAACGCCACCCGCCCGGCGCGCGGCCCGCGTTCCGGCCGCCGCCCCTCCCGCACCGGCTGGCGGGCGCTCGGTTTCGTGCTCCCCGCCTGGCTGTACGTGCTGGCCTTCTACGCCTATCCGCTGCTGTCGAACGTCAAGATGGGCTTCCAGGACTACACCGTCTCGTCGTTCTTCACCGGCTCCGCGCCCTGGACCGGCCTGGCGAACTACCGGGCGGTCTGGCACAGTCCGCAGTTCACCCGCACGCTCGTCAACACCGCGCTGTTCACCGCCGGTTCGCTGCTCTTCCAGTTCGCCCTCGGTCTGGCGCTGGCGGTGTTCTTCCGCCGCTCCTTCCCCCTGGGCGGGGTGCTGCGCTCGCTGCTGCTGGTGCCGTGGCTGCTGCCGCTGGTGGTGTCCGGCACGGTGTGGCGCTGGATGTTCTACAACGACTCCGGCGTGGTCAACCAGGTGCTGCTGCAACTGCACCTGGTCCACCAGCCGGTGCCCTGGCTGGTCAGCACGAACATGTCGCTGGTCGCCGTGACGCTGGTCAACATCTGGGTCGGTGTCCCCTTCAACATGGTGATCCTCTACGGCGGCCTCCAGGCGATCCCGGAGCAGCTGTACGAGGCGGCGGCGATCGACGGGGCGAACGCGTGGCAGCGCTTCACCCGCATCACGCTGCCGATGCTGCGGCCGGTCGCCCTCGTGGTGCTCACGCTGGGGCTGATCTACACGGTCAAGGCCTTCGACGTCATCATGACCGTCTCCCAGGGCGGCCCGGCGAACTCCTCGCAGACGCTGACGACCTTCGCCTACCAGCTCTCCTTCCAGCAGCTGACGTTCGGGCGCGGCGCGGCCGTCGGCAATCTGCTGATCCTGCTGGCCGTCGTCTTCGCGGCCCTCTACCTGCGCGCGGTGCGCGACCGGGAAGGAGGTGCCCGGTGAGCGCCCCTTCCGCCGGACCGCGCGGGCTGCGCCGGGTGCTGGTCCCGGCCGCGGGCGTGCTGATCGTGGCCGTGATGCTCTTCCCGCTGTACTGGATGCTCGACGCCTCCCTGCTGCGCCCCGAGGACCTGGTGAGCCCGGACCCGGTGTGGTTCCCGGTGCACGGCACGCTGGCGGGCTACCGCAGCGTCCTGGACTCGCAGGGCGGGCACCTGCTGGTGAGCCTCGGGGTGTCGCTCGGCACGGTCGCGGTCACGCTGCTGATCGCCGCACCCGCCGCGTACGGCATGGCGACGCTGCGCAGCCCCGGCCGGCGCGCGCTGCTCTTCGCGCTGCTGGTGGCGCAGATGATCCCGGGCATCGTGATGGCCAACGCGCTGTACGTGGCCGCCGACCACCTGCGGCTCATCGACTCGCCGGTCGCGCTGGTGCTGGCCGACTCCACGCTGTGCGTGCCCTTCGCGACGCTGATCCTGCACTCCTTCCTGCGCGGGGTGCCGGACGAGCTGAGCGAGGCGGCCGCGCTGGACGGGGCGTCCCGGCTGCGCACCTTCGTGTCCGTCGTGCTGCCGGTGGCGCGCAACGCGGTCATCACGGCGGGGCTGTTCTCGTTCCTCTTCGCCTGGGCCGACTTCCTCTTCGCGGTCACGCTGACGACGCGGGACGACCGGGCGCCGGTCACCGTCGGCATCTACCGCTTCATCGGCGCCAACCTGACGGACTGGAACAGCGTGATGGCCACCGGGGTCGTCGCCTCGCTGCCGGCCGCCGTGCTGCTCGTCGTCGCCCAGAAGTACGTCGCCGCGGGCATCGGCAGCGGCGGCCTCAAGGACTGAACCGCGGGCGGGGCACGGCCGCCCCGCCCGCCGTCCGGTCCCAGAACCCCGGCGCCACAGCCCCCGCAGTCCTTCCGCTCCCCCCGCTCGCGGGGCCCCCGAGACCGACCCCCAGGAGAGTTCGTGCCCACTCCCTTCGACGTCGCCGGCGACACCCTGACCTGGCGCAACGGCCACCATGTGCTGACCGTCCAGCCGTGGGGCGCCGACAGCGTCCGCGTCCGCGCCGGACTGCACCGCATCCTCCCCGGCCTGCCCGGCGCCCTGGAGGCGGAGCCGCCCGGAGCCGATCCCGCCGCCCTCCGTGTCGAGGCCGCCGCGGACGGCTCGTCCGCCACGCTCACGTACGGCCGCGTACGGGTCGAGGTCGACGGGCGGACCGGCCTGCTGGACTTCCGGCACTCCGGCACCGGCGCCGAGGTGCTGCGCGAGCAGCCCGCGCACTTCTGGTGGCCGGGCCCGCGGTATTTCGACGCGCTCGGCGGCGGCCTGCACCGCATCGAGCAGCGCTTCGCCGCCCACCCCGGCGAGCGCGTCTACGGGCTCGGGCAGCACGGCCACGGCCGTCTGGACCAGAAGGGCATGGTGCTGGAACTGGCGCAGCGCAACGGCGAGGTGTCCATTCCCTTCGTGCTGTCCAGCCGCGGCTACGGGCTGCTGTGGAACAGCCCCGCCGTGGGCCGGGTCGAGTTCGCCGCCAACGGCACCCGCTGGGTCGCCGACCGGGCCCGGCAGATCGACTACTGGGTGACGGTGGGCGACACCCCCGCCGACGTCCTGACCGGCTACGCGGGCGCGACCGGCTTCCCCGCCGCACTGCCGCGGTGGGCGTCCGGCTTCTGGCAGAGCAAACTGCGCTACCGCGACCAGGACGAACTGCTCGCGGTGGCCCGCGAGTACGCCCGCCGCGGGCTGCCGCTGTCCGTCCTGGTGATCGACTACCTGCACTGGAAGCACCTGGGCGACTGGGACTTCGACCCGGCCGCCTGGCCCGACCCGCGCGCCATGGTCGAGGAGCTGCGGGAGCTGGGCGTCGAGCCCGCGGTGTCGGTGTGGCCGTCGGTCAGTCCGCTGTCCGCCAACCACGCGCCGATGCGGGACGCCGGACTGCTCGCCGCCTCGGGCGGCGGGGCGGCCGCGCACTCGGTGTGGCCCGACGGCGACACCCCCGCGGAGATCGGGGTCGCCTTCTACGACGCGACCGACGGGCGGGCCCGCGAGTACCTGTGGCAGCGCGTCAAGGAGAACTACTACGACCGGGGCGTCCGCGCCCTGTGGCTGGACGGCTGCGAGCCCGAGATGCGCCCCGCCCCGCACCACCTGGACTTCGCGGCGGGCACCGGCAGCGAGGTCGCCAACCTCTACCCGCGCGAGCACGCCCGCGGGGTGTACGAGCACCTGCGGGCGGCGGGTGAGGAGGCGGTGTGCTCGCTGGCCCGCTCGGCGTGGGCGGGCTCGCAGGCGTACGGCGTCGCCCTGTGGTCCGGCGACATCCCGGCGACCTTCGGCGCGCTCGCGGACTCCGTCCGGGCGGGCCTGAACGTCGCGCTGAGCGGCATCCCGTGGTGGACGACGGACATCGGCGGCTTCCACGGCGGCGACCCGGACGACGAGGCCTACCGCGAACTGGTCGTGCGCTGGTTCCAGTTCGGGGTCTTCTGCCCGATCCTGCGGCTGCACGGCCACCGCGAACCGCGCACCGGATTCGGCCCCATCGGTGACGGCGGCGGCCCCAACGAGGTCTGGTCGTACGGCCCGCGGGCGTACGCGATCCTGCGCGACCTGCTGGAGCTGCGCGAGCGGCTGCGCCCGTACCTGCACGCCCATCTGCGGGAGGGCGAGCGTACCGGCATCCCGCTCATGCGGCCGCTGCTGCTGGCCTTCCCCGGCGACCCGGCGGCCTGGGACGTCGAGGACCAGTTCCTCTTCGGCCCGGACATCCTCGTCGCCCCCGTCACCGAGGCGGGCGCCCGGCGGCGCCGGGTGTACCTGCCGGCCGGCGCGCGGTGGACGGACGCCCACTCCGGGCGCCACCACCCCGGCGGCGGCCACGTCACGGTGGACGCGCCGCTGGACCGCATCCCGCTGTTCGTCCGCGACGACGCGGTGACGCCGCTCTCCCCGGCCGCCGGGCCGCACGCCTGACCGGCCCGGGACCCCCAGACCGTGCGCCGTCCGGCGCACGTCCCCCCACTCCCACGGGAGGCACGATGAACCACCGTCCCCAGCGGCCGCGCCGCGCCCGCGCCGTCACGGCCGGGCTCGCCGCGGCGGCGCTCGCGGGCAGCTGGCTGCTCGGCACCCCGGCGCACGCCGGCCCGGCCGACACCACCGTGAGCATCGACCTGTCCCGCCCCGGCGCCGCGCCGAACCGCGTCGGCTCCGGTTTCCTGTACGGCCTCGGCCAGGACGGTTCCGCCCCCGCCGACAGCCTGCTCCAGCCGCTCGGCCCGACGCTCTTCCGCGGCGGCGGCGCCCGGCTCGACGGCGGCGGCTGGCGCGGCGACGGTTACCGCGCGGGCAGCGGTTACCAGGCCCGGATCGCCTCCGCCCTGGCGCAGGCCCGCCGGGTCACCGCGGCGCCCTACCATGCCACCTACCACCTGCTGGTCTCCGACCTGTGGGGCGCCGACACCACCCAGCCCGCCGACACCGTCTACCCCTGCGACAACGGCGACTGCTCCAACTGGGCCGCCTTCGTCGACCGCGTCGTGGGCGATGTGCGGGCCTCCGGCGTGAACGTCTCCTACGACATCTGGAACGAGCCGGACGGCACCGGCTTCTGGCAGCGCGGCGTCAACAGCGAGCAGTACTACGCGATGTGGGACACCGCGGTGCGCGAGATCCGCCGGCTCCAGCCGTCGGCCACCGTCGTCGGCCCGTCCTACAGCGGCTACAACCACGGCTGGCTGGACGGCTTCCTGGGCCGTACGAAGGCCGACGGCACCCTGCCCGACGTGGTGAACTGGCACTTCGGGCAGGACCCGGTCGCCGACAACGCCGACGCGAACGCGCTGATGGCCGCGCACGGCGTCGGCGGGCGGCCCACGACGATCAACGAGTACCTGTTCGCGCAGCAGCAGAACGCGGGCTACAGCGCGTGGTTCCTGGACCGGCTCGCGGTCTCCGGGGTCTCGCAGGCCGCGCACGCCATCTGGTCCGACTGCTGCACCAGTCCCTCGCTGGACTCCCTGCTGACCGCCGACGGCCGCCCCACCGGCCAGTGGTGGACCTACCGCGCCTACGCGGCGATGACCGGCAGCACCGTCGCCGCCACCAGCAGCGGCGCGATCGCCGTCGCCGGGACCCGCGACCAGGGCGCCGCCGCCGCGTACGCGCTGCTCGGCAACAACTCCGGCCAGTCCGGGACCACCACGCTGAACGTCACCGGCCTGGCCGCCACCCCCTGGCTGCGCGGCGCGAACGGCGCGGTGCACGTACGCGTCCAGCGCATCCCCGACCAGGCCCCGCTCGACGCGCCGGTCACCGTCCTCGACACCGACCTCGCCGTGTCCGGCGGCACGCTGTCCGTCCCCGTCTCCTACGCGAGCGGCACGGACGCGTACGCGGTCACCCTCACCCCGGGCACGGGCGCGAGCGGCCCCGTCACGACGGTGGTGGACGGCACGGTGACCAGCGGCACGAACTCCTTCCACTACGGCGCGAACTGGGGCGTGACCACCGGGGTGCCCGACATGTACCAGGGCACCGCCGACTGGACGTACACCGCGGGCGCCACCGCGGACTTCCGCTTCACCGGCACACAGGTCGCCCTGCACGCCGTCCGCGACGTCGACCAGGGCGTCATGGCGCTCTCGCTGGACGGCGGCGCACCCGTCACCGTCGACGACTACGCCCCCGCGCGCAACGCCTCGGGCACCGTGTGGACCAGCCCCGTCCTGCCGCCCGGCCCGCACACCCTGACCATCACCCACACCGGCACCCGCAACCCCGCCTCCTCCGGCGCCAACATCGCCCTCGACCGCGCGGACGTCACCACCTCCTGACCGCGCTCCCCCGCCGGGACGGCCGTCCCGGCGGGGGACCTTGATAGCGTCGGGCCGCGTGAACGACACCGTGTACACCGGCCGCGCGGCCCATGACGCGGCCCTCGACCGCGGCTGGCTCCTCGGCCACTTCAAGCCCGAGGGCGACCCGCGGCACAGCGAGGACCTGGAGATCAAGTGGGGCGTCCACCCACCCGGCGACACCCGCGCCGCCTGGGTCCGCGGCGAACAGCGCACCGCCCTCCTGGTCCTGATCAGCGGCCGCTTCCGCCTGGACTTCCCGCACCGCAGCGTGCTCCTGACCGAGCAGGGCGACTACGTCGTCTGGGGCCGCGGCACCGACCACTCCTGGGAGGCCGAGGCCGCCTCGGTCGTCCTGACCGTCCGCTGGCCCTCGATCCCCGGCTACACCGCCCCACCCCCGCCCACCACCCGATCGACCCCTGCCCCGGCCTGACGGCTACAAGGCGGGCCAGTTCTGCCGCAACGCCGACCTCGGGGCGACGACGACGGACGCGAACGGGCGGGACATCACGTGCGGGACGGTGTCCGGCAGGCCGCACTGGCACGACTGACGGCGCCGGGGGCGGGCACCTTTCGGTGGCCGCCCCCGGTGGGTGTCGGTAAAGGGTGCGTAGGGGGCTACTTGAGGATCTGGATGGTCTTCGTCGTCGTGACCGGGGTCAGCGACGTGTCGTCGGTGTAGGGGCGCATGGAGTCGTTCGTCACCGAGACCGTCACCGTGCCGGGGCGCAGTGCGGTGAGGGTGTGGGTGGCGGGGTCGAGGATGGCGGTCCTGCCGTGCCTGCGGGCGTCGTCGACGGCCTTCTTGCCGCTGCCGATCGCCAGCGAGGTGGATCCGCCCCAGTCGACGCTCATCGGGTAGGCGAGCGGGACGACCCGGGTGCCGGTGCCGACGCCCTCGGGCTGGACGATGCTGCCGGACAGCCGGGCGGTGGCCCCGACCCGGAGGGAGTCCGGGGTGTCGAGGGTGACGGACTGGGCGAAGGCGTGCACGTCGGTCTCCAGCCACTGCTGGTCGGCGTCGGCGCGCGTGTCCACCGACCAGTCGGCCCAGCCGGTGAAGCCGCCGCGGTCGGGGGTGCCGTACGGGTCCTTGCCGGAGGACGGCAGCACCACGTACGGGACGCCCTCGACGCGGTGGACGTCGGCGATCTGGGCGTGCGAGCCGACCATGGCCGCGCCCTTGCCCGTGGTGTCGCGGAAGTCGGTGAGCATGTTCTCGATGAGCGCGACCTCGTCACGGTCGCCGAGCTGGCTGGACTTCGTCTCCGCCGGGTCGTCGACCGGGTGGTGGGCGAAGACCATGACGTTGTGCACGGACGGGTCCTTGCGCGCGTCGGCGAGCGCCTTCTGCATCATCGGCAGCTGGTCCCAGGCGGTGCCGTGCAGCGAGCCCAGGGAGCTGGCGAGCAGGATGAAGCGCGTGCCCTTGTGGTCGAAGGTGCGGTAGGGCTGCCCGAATTCGGCGGTGAAGTTCGTCAGGTCGGACTGGACGTTGTTCAGACCGTACGACTCGTGGTTGCCCGGCACGTAGTAGCAGGGCACGGAGCCGGACCGGGGGTCCGGCGTGCTGTTCGCGGGCGGTTCCTGGCCGACCGGGATCAGGTCGCAGCCCGCGTCGGTGAGCACCTGGCGGGCGAGCGCGAGGTCCTGCGGCAGGCCGCGGTCGGTGATGTCGCCGTTGAGGACGACGAGATCCGGGTCGGTCTTGCGGATCCGCGCGATCGCGGCGGTCGCGACCTGCGCCAGCGCCGGGTTGTCGGCGGTGAACTGCACGTCCGAGAGCGTCGCGAAGTGCCAGGTGTTCTTGCCCTGGAGCAGCGAGCCGTCGTCCGAGACGAGCGGGTCGGCGCGCAGCGGGGCCTGCGCGGGCAGGTCCACGGGCGTCGGGATGTCCGCCTCGACGCGGTCCAGGACGAACGTGCCCGCCTTCTGCTGGGCGACGTTGGTGTTGATGCCCTGGAAGCTGGAGACGGAGACCGGGAAGACGGTGTTGGCGGGCAGCGTGAAGGTCGCGTACTGCCAGTCCGGACTCGCGGTCAGGGCGGTGCCGTAGACGCCGCCGCTCTTGCCGTTCCCGTCGTAGTAGCCGAGGTAGGTCAGCCCGCCGGGCACGCTGATGCTCGACTTGATCCGCACCCGCAGCCGCAGCGGCTGTCCGGGCACGGTGACGCGCTGGGCGGACGAAGCCGCGGCGATGCCGACGTTGCGCATGGCGGCGAAGTCGATGCGCAGGCCGTCGGGGTCGGCCGAGAAGGTGGTGGCGGCGGTGCTGTTGTTGTGCCAGCGGGCGAGCACGTCGTCGTCGAAGTCGTAGACGGTCTTCGTCTGGACGCCGATGGTGATCGGCAGCTGCACGGACCTGCCGCCCGCGGTGACGGTCAGCAGGGTGCTCGCGGCGGTGAGCGGGGTGATCCGCAGTTTGCCGCCGGCGGGCGTGATGTCGACGACGGAGTGGTCGTAGTCGAGCGTGAGGTCGCGCGGGTCGATCGGGGCGGTGTAGCCCTGTGCGTCCCGGCCGGTGACGGAGACGGTGGCCGCGTCGGCGGGCGTGGCGTCGGCGATCGACAGCAGCTCGGAGGACAGCTCGACGGAGTCGACCGGGCCGAGCACGGTGACCTTCTGCTCGGCCTTCGCCTTCCCGTCGTGGGCCTTGACGGTGACCGTGCCGTGCGCCCCGGACCGCACGGTGAGCGTGCCGTCCTTGACGGACGCGCCGGACGCGGACCAGTGCACGGACTTCGGTGCGACCGCGACGGGCGTGAGGTGGTCGTCGACGCCCTCGGCGACGAGCGCGCGGCGCATCCCGGGGAAGACCTTCACGCCGCCGTCGGCCGCGGCCGCGCCGGGGGCGGGCTTGACCAGGAGGCGGTGCAGCTTGCCGTCGCCGGGGGCGACGAAGACACCGACGCCGTTGGGGTCATTCCGTTCCTGGCCGTCGGAGGGCACGTTGCGCACGGTCGCGTCGTCCTCGCCGAGCGAGCGGGCGACCATCGTGGTGGAGCCGCCGCCGTCCAGGTTGACGGCGGTCTGCACGCCCATCGCGACGAGGTCGCGCGCCTCCTCGTCGATGCCGACACCGCCCTTGCCCGTACCTCCCGGGCCGTCCCAGGTGGCCAGGACGAGGGTGTGGCCGCCGTCCTTGAAACCGAGGGCGGTGCGCGGCGCGATCGAGGTCTCCAGGCCGGGGACGGCCTGGCCGCCGGAGACGACGGTGCCGCCGTGGCCGAGCGCGAACTTCATCGTCCTGGCAGCGTTGTCGGCCAGCGCGTAGCTGAGCGTCGCGGGGTCGCCCGCCTGGAGCGTCCGCAGGGCGGCCGCGGCGGCGCCGCGTCCGACGAGCACGAAGCCGTCCGCCGGGACGGCGCCGGAGCCCGCCGGGCCGTTCGGCGTGACGGAGACGACCGCGCCCTTCTCGACCAGGACCTCGGCGATCTGGTCGTTCGCGACGCCGGTCAGGCCGGTGTTGCGGCTGTACGTGCCCCAGGCGGACGTGAAGGCGACGAGCCCGTCGGCCGGGACGCCGCCGCCGTTCGCGGCGTTGAGCGTCAGCACCTTGTGGTCGGTGCCGCCGAAGGACGCGGTCGCGTCGACGGTGAGGTCCACCAGCTGGGCGATGCCGTCCTGGCTGACGCCCACGTGCTTGCGGTTGCCGGTGGCGTCGGCGGACTTGACGACCTTGCCGTCCTGGACCTCGCCGCCGAGGGAGGCGTTGGAGTTGCCGATGTCGAAGAAGTCGCCGTTGACGCCCGCGACCGCTCCCGCCTTGTTCGCGGCGGCGCTGAGCGGACCGCCCGACGCGACCGGGCCCGACGTCAGCAGGTTGGTGCTGACGGCGTGGTCGGACAGGTCGACGGTCAGGAAGTGCGCGTCGTACCAGCCCTTCTGGTCCAGCGCCTTGACGTGCTGGAGGCTGATGCCGGGGCCGGTCTGCTCGACCGTGTTCACGAGCGGGATCCCGCCGGTGGCGGGCGGGGCGGGTACGGCGGGGGCGCCGCCGTGCTTTCCGCCGCTGTCGGCGAAGGCCGCGGCGGGCGTGCCCGCCACGAGCGCCGCGGCGGCGAGCACCGCGAGCAGGGGTTTCCGGACGGTGAGTCTCATGCATGCACCTCGGGCTGGACGGGACGCTGGGGACCGCGCCCGGCGGCGGCCGCGCGCGCCTTGATCCAAAGGACGCCCCACGGAGGGCGCGTGACGTGACGTCAAGCGCCGGGTGAACGCTGCCGTAACCCCGCGGGGCGCGCGTTTTCACGCTCCGGGGCACCCCTTGCGGTGGCCCGCACGAGCTTCCGCCGGCGGGTGGTCGAGGGACGATCCCGCGACGGCGGCGCGGGGCAGCCCGTGGGGACGGGGGGCGGAATAGACGCGGGGCGTCGCGTGGTTGCGGGGGCATGACAGCGAGTGGGGGGCGCGGCACGCCCACATGGGACCTCGTGAGTGTGCACAAGTACGCGCTCGGTGTCGGGGACGCGCTGCGCGGGGTGGACGGCGCGGTCTGGGTGCTGGTCCTGGACGGCGACGTGCGGCTGGCGAGCGACGCGGCGGGGGCCGAGGCCCTGCACGCGGGGGACGCCTTCCATGTGGACGCCCGCACCGCCTACCGGCTGACCGCGCTGACCCGGGCCGAACTGGCCGTGGGGCGGCTGCTGGCGGTGCCCCAGCTGCCCAGCCCCCTGGTCGCGCGGGAGTTCGCCGACCGGCACCGGGGTATCGCCGAGCTGGTAAGGATCTGCCCGCTCGACCCGGCGTGCGGGCAGTCGCTGTTCGCGGCGAGCTACGGCGGGCTCATCCAGGCCGCGATGCTCCAGTCCCTCGACGCGGACGAACGCGCGCGGCAGGGCCCGGACCCGCAGATCGTCGCCCTGATGTCCGTGCTCGACGCGCATCCCGGGCGTCCGTGGACGGTGGAGGGGATGGCGCGGGTCGCGCACCTGTCGCGGTCGTCGCTCGGCGAGCGCTTCCGGCGAGCCCTGGGCCGTACTCCCGCGCAGGTGCTGCGGGAGGTGCGGATGCGGCACGCCCGCGCGCTGCTGGCGACGACCGACCGGCCGGTGGAGCAGATCGCGTTCACCGTGGGGTACGGCTCGGCCGCCGCGTTCAGCCGGGCGTTCTCCGCGTACCACGGGACGCCGCCGCAGGCGTGGCGCTCAGACCCCGGGAGTGCGCAGCGAGGCGAATCCGGCGCTGCCCGCGACGGCCACGACGGCGCCGAGCAGCATCGCCGCGCGGACCCCGCTGTGGTCGACGACGGCGCCGCCGACGGCCGATCCGGCGGTGATCGCCACCTGGAAGGCCGCCACCTGCAAGGACAGCGCTGACTCGACGCTGCGCGGCTCCGCGCGGGTGACCCACAGCTGGGTGGCGACGGGCACCATGTTGAAGCCGAAGCCCCACACGACGATGCCGGCCGTCGCGAGCACCGGGTTCGTCGTCGCGACGAGCAGCAGGAGGCTCGCGCCGAGCAGCGCGGGCGCGGCGACCACGGCGAGCCGCAGCCGGGCGGCGAGCATGCCCGCCGCGAGGTTGCCGCCGAGTCCGCCGACGCCCCAGCCGAGCAGCAGCCAGACCGTGCCGCCGTCGGTGACGCGTTCGATGGCGAGCCGGATGAAGGGGTAGGCGGCGAAGTTGCCGAAGGCCACCAGGGCGATGCAGCCGACCCCGGCCATCAGGCGGCGGCCGGACACCACCCGGCGCAGCATGGCCAGGCCCGCACCGGGCTGCGCGGGTACGGGCGGCAGCGTCGCCACCACGGAGACCAGCGCCAGCACGCTCAGGCCCGCCGCGGCCCAGAACACCGGCCGCCAGCCGACCGCGTCGCCGAGCACCGAGGACAGCGGCACCCCGATGATGGTCGCCGCGCTCACCCCGAGGGCGAGGCTGGTGGAGACCACGTGGTCGCGTCCGGGCATCGCGCGGATGCCCGCGGCGAGCGCGAAGGACCAGAAGCCGGCTATCGCGGCGCCCAGCACCAGCCGTCCCACCAGCAGCAGCGGGAAGTCGGGGGTCACGGCGACGACCAGGTTGGAGACCACGGCGAGGGCCAGCAGCCCGATCAGCACGGTCCGCCGGTCGGTACGCGGCAGCAGCACGCCGATGGTGGGGGCCGTCACGGCGCCCGCGACCGCTGTCGCGGCGACCGCCAGTCCGGCGGTGCCCTCGCTGACGCCGATGTCCGACGCCATGGCCGGCAGCACGCTCGCGGGCAGGAACTCGCTCCCGACGAGCGTGGCGATCCCCAGCGTGAGCGCCATGACCGGCGCCCACGACCCCTCTTCCCCGGCAGTGCCGGGCACCACCTTGCCGCCTGCCTCGGCGGCGGCTTCCGGAACGGTCGTACGACTCTCAGACATCATGGGCCCAGTCTCCCGGCCCCGTGCGCCCGCGGCTTGACCGTTCGGCCGCTCCCCATGACGCGGACGCCGGTTCCGCGGGCTGTCGGACGTGCGGGTTAGTGTCCTGTCCTGTCTTGCCGCCCTCCGAAGGAGCGTCATGTCCCTGCCCCCGCTGCCGCGGCCCGCGCCCGGTGAGGTGCTTGTGGTCGCCACCTGTTACGAGGAGGGCGCGGCCCGCTGGGGCGGGCTGGTCGAGGCGGCCGGCGGCCGCCGGGAGGGCGGCGCGTTCGTCCTCGCGGAGGGCGGGGTACGGCTGCGCCCGGCCGAGGACGTCCGGTGGGACTTCCTGCACGGCGGCAATGTGCCCGCGCTCCTGCCGGGCGGCGCTGCCGTCCCGCCCGTCGCCGTGCTGGCGGACATCCCCGTGGTGCACGGCGGGGACGGCCCGCTGCTGGTGGACCTGGCGGTGATACCCGGGCGCGGCGTCCGGGTCCCGGCGGCCCGGCTCGGCGGGATCCTGGCACATCTGCTGGACGGGACGCTCGCGTTCGACGACCTCGTGCACGGCATGGACGTGTGCGGCATGTACCAGGGGGACGCGGGGCGGCCCGCCTTCCCCGTGTCCACGGCGGTGTCGCCCCGGCCCTTCCCCGCGCTGCCCGGCGGCGAGGAGGCGCTGCTGGTGCGCACCTGCTTCGACGACGAGGAGGGCTGGCGCGCGCTGCTCGACGAGCTGGGCGGGGCCGACGCGGACGGCAGGGTCGGCGCGGACCTGGACCCGGAGGAGATCGACACCGACCACTACCCGCTGACGGCGCTCGTCGTCGACGACCGGGCCTTCGAGGGCCTGACACCCGGTCATGTCCCCGCGCTGGTCCCGCCGGGCGACCACACCCCGCTGGTCGCGCTCGCCTGCGCCAGGACCTTCGCGGAGCCCGGCCGGCCGCTGACCGCCGTCGATCTCCACGACACGCCGGGGCATGCCGCGGTGCTCCCGTGCGACATGGTCGGCTCGCTGGCGTGCAACCTGGAGATCGCCAACATGGACTTCCACGACTTCGTCCTCGCGGAGGGCGCGGAGCCGTGGTGGGAGGAGTGACCGGCTACAGCACCGGGAGGTCGGTGCCGTGCTCCTCGGGCGGGCGGGGGCCGAAGATACGGCGGTCGGCGGGCTCGATGGGCAGGTCGTTGATGCTGGCCTCGCGGCGGCGCATGAGGCCGTGCTCGTCGAATTCCCACAGCTCGTTGCCGTAGGAGCGCCACCAGCGGCCGCGGGCGTCGTGCCACTCGTACTGGAAGCGCACGGCCATCCGGTTCTCACGGAAGCCCCACAGGCTCTTGCGCAGGGCGTAGTCCTGCTCGCGCTGCCACTTGGCGGTGAGGAAGGCGACGATCTCCTCGCGGCCGTGGACGAAGGTGTCGCGGTTGCGCCACACGGAGTCGGGCGTGTAGGCGAGGGCGACATGCCGCGGGTCGCGGGTGTTCCAGGCGTCCTCGGCCGCCTGGACCTTCTGCCGGGCCGTCTCCGCCGTGAACGGCGGGCAGGGCGGGCGGTCTTCCGGCACGATGGCCCCCTTCATGGAGAACGCGCGTTCTCTACGCGGGCCCTAAGGTAGGGAACGGCCGTTCCCGACGTCAAGGAGGCAAGGATGCCGGCCCCGATCACCGAGGAGCAGTCCCGCCGGGACCGCGACGCGCTGCTCGACGCGGCCGAACGGCTCTTCTACGAACGGGGTTTCCGGGCGGTCGGCATGGACCAGGTGCGCGCGGCCTGCGGACTGCCGCTCAAGCGGATCTACCGCTTCTTCCCGGCCAAGGAGGACCTGGTCGTCGCGATGCTCCGGCGCCGCGACGCCCGCTGGCGCGGGAACCTGGCCGCGTACGTCGAGACCGCCGCCGCCGACCCCCGCGGGCGCGTCCTCGCGGTCTTCGACTGGCTCGCCCGGTGGTTCGCCGAGCCGGGCTTCCGCGGCTGCGCCTGGATCAACGCCTTCGGCGAGCTGGGATTCTCCTCCGGGCCGGTGCTCGCCGAAGTCCGTGCGCACAAGCGGGCCTTCCACGCCCAGGTCGCCGCCTGGACGGCCGCCGCGGGCATCGCGGCCGAGCCGGTGTGCCTGCTCGCCGAGGGCGCGATGGTCATGGCCGGCATCACGGGCGACCCCGCCCCGGCCCGCCAGGCCCGCGCGGCGGCCGAGGCGCTGCTCGACGCCGCGGTGGCGGCCCGCCCGGCGGCCGGCTGAGCCGGGCCGGGCGGGACCTGGCACCGGAGCGCGCCGACGTAGGAACGCCGTGCCGGGAACGTCGTCGATCCGCCAACCCTGTGTAAAGCGTTGACAAAGCCACGCCGCCCTTGCACCCTGTGAGTCGCAAAAAATCGATGACAACAGCCTCAATTACTCGCTGGCGCCTGCAACTTCGCAGCATGACCGCGCTCGACAGGTCACGGAGCTGTGCAAGACGCCGTCGACGCGGCTCGCGTTCTCCCCCCACCCGCTCTCCCGTTCCCGGCAGAACAGAGGAGTTCATGAAACGCAAGCAGCTCAGACGCATGATCACCGGCGTGCTGACGTCCGGTCTGGTGGCCTTCGGCCTCACCCCGCTCGCCGCCACCGCGCACGCCGCCGATCCGGTCAACCTGGCCAAGGGCAGGGCGGTCTCGGCGACCGGCGCGATCGGCGGCTATCCGGCCGCCAACGTCACGGACGGGAACCAGGGCACGTACTGGGAAGGCCCCTCCAACGTCTTCCCGCAGTCCGTGCAGGTCGACCTCGGGCAGAGCGCCACGGTCGAGCGGGTGGTGCTGCGGCTGCCCGCCTCCTGGGAGGCGCGCTCCGAGACGCTCGGCGTCGAGGGCAGCGCGGACGGCACCACGTTCACCTCGCTGGCCGCCGCGCAGGCCCGGCAGTTCGCCCCGGGCTCGGCGAACAACACGGTGACCCTGGACGTCACCGACACCACCGCCCGCTACGTGCGGGTCACGGCCACGGCCAACAACGGCTGGCCCGCGGCGCAGCTGTCCGAGGTGGAGGTGTACGGGACCACCGGCACCGACCCCGGCGGTCCGGGCGACCCCGGCGACCCCGGTGACGGCGACGGCACGGACCTGGCGCACGGCAAGCCCGCCGAGGCGTCCTCCGCGACGCAGAACTTCGTCGCCGCCAACGCCACCGACGGGCAGATCGGCACCTACTGGGAGTCGGCCGGCCTCCCCGCCACGCTGACGGCGAAGCTGGGCGCCGACGCCGACCTCACCTCGGTCGTGGTCAAGCTCAACCCGGACGGCGCCTGGGGCCCGCGCACCCAGAACATCCAGGTGCTCGGCCGCGGCCAGTCCGGCGGCGACTTCACCTCGCTGGCCGCCCCGAAGGCGTACGCCTTCGACCCGTCCGGCAACCAGAACTCGGTGCGGATCCCCGTCCAGGGCAGGGCCGCCGACGTGCAGCTGGCCTTCGCGGGCAACACCGGGGCGCCCGGCGGCCAGGTGGCCGAGCTGCAGGTCTTCGGCACCCGCGCGCCCAACCCGGACCTCACCGTGACCTCCGTGACGTGGACGCCGTCCGCGCCGGTGGAGACCGACGCCACCACGGTCTCGGCGACCGTGCGCAACGCCGGTACCGCGGCCGCACCGGCCACCACCGTCAACGTCAGCGTCGGCGGCGTGGTCGCCGGCACCGCCTCGGTCGGCGCGCTCGCCGCCGGTGCCTCGCAGACCGTCTCGGTCGGCGTCGGCAAGCGGGCGACGGGCAGCTACACCGTCTCCGCGGCCGTGGACCCGACCGACGCCGTCATCGAGCTGGACGACTCCAACAACAGCCTGACCGCGCCCGCCAAGCTGGTGGTCGCCCAGAGCCCCGGTCCCGACCTCCAGGTGCTGGGCATCACGGCCAGCCCGGCGAACCCGTCGCCCGGCCAGGCCGTCTCCTTCACCGTCGCGGTGCACAACCGCGGCACCACCGCGTCCGGCGCGGCCACCGTCACCCGGGTCACGGTGGGCGGCACGACGCTCGACACCAGCACCCCGTCGATCGCGGCCGGGGCCACCGCGACCGTGAACGTCACGGGCACCTGGACGGCGACCAGCGGCGGCGCGAACATCACCGCCACGGCCGACGCGACCAACACCGTCGCCGAGACCGACGAGGGCAACAACGCCTTCTCACAGCCGATCGTCGTCGGGCGCGGCGCCGCCGTCCCGTTCACCTCCTACGAGGCCGAGGCGGGCACGTACACCGGCACGCTGCTGACCGCGGACGCCACCCGCACCTTCGGCCACACCAACTTCGCGACCGAGTCCTCCGGCCGCAAGTCGGTGCGGCTGGACTCCACCGGCCAGTACGTGCAGTTCACCTCGACGGTGCCGACCAACTCGATCGTGGTGCGCAACTCCATCCCGGACGCGCCCTCCGGCGGCGGCATCGAGGCCACCCTGAGCCTGTACGTCAACGGCTCCTACGTCCGCAAGCTCACCCTCTCCTCGGTGCACAGCTGGCTGTACGGCACCACCGACGACCCCGAGGGCCTGACCAACCGCCCCGGCGGCGACGCCCGGCGGCTGTTCGACGAGACCAGCGCGCTGCTCAACCAGAGCTACCCGGCCGGCACCACCTTCCGGCTGCAGCGCGACACCGGTGACACCGCGTCCTTCTACATCATCGACTCGGTCGACCTGGAGCAGGTCGCGCCGCCGAACGCCAAGCCCGGCAACTGCACCTCGATCACCGAGTACGGCGCGGTGCCGGACGACGGGATCGACGACACCGCGGCGATCCAGAAGGCCGTCATGGACGACCAGAACGGCGTCATCAACTGCGTCTGGATCCCGGCCGGGCAGTGGCGGCAGGAGCAGAAGATCCTCACCCCGGACCCGCTGCACCGCGGCCAGTACAACCAGGTCGGCATCAGCAACGTCACGATCCGCGGCGCGGGCATGTGGTACTCGCAGCTCTACACGCTCACCCAGCCGCAGGACGCGGGCGGCATCAACCACCCGCACGAGGGCAACTTCGGCTTCGACATCGACGGCAACACGCAGATCTCCGACATCGCCATCTTCGGCTCCGGCCGGATCCGCGGCGGTGACGGCAACGCCGAGGGCGGGGTGGGCCTCAACGGCCGCTTCGGCAAGAACACCAAGATCAGCAACGTGTGGATCGAGCACTCCAACGTCGGTGTGTGGGTCGGCCGCGACTACGACAACATCCCCGACCTGTGGGGCCCGGCCGACGGCCTGCAGTTCAGCGGCATGCGCGTCCGCGACACCTACGCCGACGGCATCAACTTCACCAACGGCACCCGCAACTCGCAGGTCTTCAACTCCTCCTTCCGCACCACCGGCGACGACTCGCTCGCGGTGTGGGCCAGCAAGTACGTCAAGGACCAGTCGGTCGACATCGGCCACGACAACCACTTCACCAACAACACGATCCAGCTTCCGTGGCGGGCCAACGGCATCGCGATCTACGGCGGTTACGGCAACACGGTCGAGAACAACCTCGTCTACGACACCATGAACTACCCGGGCATCATGCTGGCGACCGACCACGACCCGCTGCCCTTCTCCGGGCAGACCCTCGTCGCCAACAACGCCCTCTACCGCACCGGCGGCGCCTTCTGGGGCGAGCAGCAGAAGTTCGGCGCCATCACGCTCTTCCCGTCCAGCCGTGACATCACCGGGGTCACGATCCGCGACACCGAGATCCACGACTCGACGTACGACGGGATCCAGTTCAAGACCGGCGGCGGCAACATGCCGGGCGTCGTGATCAGCAACGTGACGATCGACAAGTCGAACAACGGCGCGGGCATACGGGCCATGGGCGGAGCCCGGGGCAGCGCGACGCTGACGAACGTGACGATCACCGGCTCCGCGCAGGGCGACGTCCTGATCGAACCCGGCTCGGGATTCACCATCAGCGGCACACCGAACAGGTGAGCCGTGCCGCCGCCCGCCCCCCCGGGGGCGCGGGCCCCCCGGGGGGGCCCCCCGGGCCCCCCGGGGCGGGGGCGA
>NZ_JBSGHL010000093.1:0-21093 GCF_053604375.1 Streptomyces sp. NPDC004031
TTCGGGCCGGTCGACTACCCGCGCCCCGGTGGGGGCTTGTCGCGCAGTTCCCCGCGCCCCTAAAAAACGGATCCCCGGCGCGGCACGCACAGCCCAAAAACGGGCCCACCGCGCAGCACGCGCGCCCCGGAAAACGGGTGCCCCGCGCCGCACGCGCGCCCCGGAAAACGGCTGTCCCGCGCCGTACGCGCGCCCCGAAAACGGGTGCCCAGCGCCGCAGGCGCAGCCCGAAAACGGGTGCCCCGCGCGGCACGCGCACCCCCGAGAAACGAGTGCCCAGCGCCGCACGCGCGCCCCAAAAAACGCTCCCCCGGCGCGGTAGGCGCCGCTCGCGAGGGCCGCGCCTCGAAAGACGAGGGCCCCGCGCGGCAGCGCGAACGAGCCCCCCGGCGGGGGAAGCCTCACCGGGATGGGGACCTCATCGGAGGTGGAGGGAGGTGAGGCCCGCCTCCACCACATCGGCGATCAGCCGATCCGCAGACGCACTGTCGACACGCGAGCGAGCCGTGAGAACGGCGACGACGAGCGGCGCCGCCCCGTCCCGCCGGACGACGGCGATGTCGTTGCGCGTGCCGTACCCCCCGCTCCCGGTCTTGTCCGCGGCGGTCCACCCGGCGGGAAGCGCCGCCCGGATGTAGGGGCCGCCCGTCGTGTTGCGCGTCATCCAGTCCAGGAGCAGGGCCCGCCGGTCGGCGGGCAGCGCGTTGCCGAGCAGCAGGACGCGCAGGTCGGCGGCGAGTGCGCGGGCCGTGCTGGTGTCGCGGTCGTCGCCGGGGGCGGCCTCGTTGAGGGAGGGCTCGGTGCGGTCCGTCCGCGTCGTGGTGTCGCCGAGACCGCGTACGGCCCGTTGCAGACCCGCGGGGCCGCCGAGTTCGCGGAGCAGCAGATTCTCCGCGGTGTTGTCGCTGTAGCGCAGTGCCGCGTCCATGACGTCGCGCAGCGCCATGCCGTCGCGGACGTGCCGCGCGGTGACGGGCGCGTGGTCGAGCACGTCGGAGCGGTCGTACGTGAGGGTGCGGTCGAGGTCGGTGCCGGGCTGCTGGAGCAGCGCGGCCGCGGCGAGCACCTTGAGCGTCGAGCACGCGGCGAAGCGGCGGTCGGGCCGGTAGGTGACGGTGCGGCCGGTGCCGGTGTCGAGGAGGAAGAGGCCGACGCGGGCGCCGTAGCGGTCCTCCAGGGCGCGGAACACCGCGTCGGAGGTGGGCAGCCGCGCGGTCGTGGTGGTGGTGGTGGCCCGCGGCGCCTTGCCCGACGCGGGCGCGGGCGCGGGACCCACCGGGGCGCCGCCGCTCCCGCATCCGGCGAGCAGGCCGAGGGCCAGGACGGCGGCGGCAGCGGCGGCGGGGCGGCGGGCGGTACGGGCCATGCCCGCCACCCTCACGCCCGGCCCGGCCGGAGTCAAAGACCCGCCGCGCGGTCCGGCGCGCCGCCCGTGCGATGCTGCGGGGCGGGCCGGGCCGGGCCGGCCACGGCGCGGGCAGGCACAGAAAAAGGCAAGGCACAGGACTCGCAGCGACGGGGGAGCGGGATGGACGTGTACGAGGCCGTGCGGAGCCGCCGCGCGGTGCGGGCCTTCAGCGACGCGCCCGTACCCGGCGAGGTGCTGAGGCGCGTGCTGGACGCCGCGGCGCACGCACCGTCGAGCGGCAATCTCCAGCCGTGGCAGGTGTACGTCGTGACCGGCGGTCCGCTCGCGGAGCTCAAGCGGCGGGCCACCGCCCGTGCGGCGGCCGGGGATCCGGGCGACGCGCGCGAATACCCCATGTATCCGGCGGAGTTGGTGACGCCCTACGCGGAGCGCTTCGCCGCGGCGGCGGCCCAGCGCTACGGCGCGCTCGGCATCGCGCGGAACGACCCGGACCGGCCGCGCAAGATCGCCGCCCTGAACACGGGGGCGTTCGGCGCCCCGGCCGTCCTCTTCTGCTACCTCGACCCGGCGATGGGCCCGGGTCAGTGGGCCGACGCGGGGATGTACCTCCAGACGGTGATGCTGCTGCTGCGCGCGGAGGGCCTGCACAGCTGCCCGCAGGTGATGTGGACGATGTACCGCACGACCGTCACCGCCGCCGTCGGCGCCCCCGCGGACCACGTCCTGCTGTGCGGGCTCGCGATCGGGTACGAACCGGCGGGCGCCCCGCCCCTGTTCACGGACCGCGCGCCGCTGCCGGAGACGGTGCGCTTCGTCGGCGACTGACGGCCGGTGCCGCAGCAGCGCGCCGCCGGGCCTCGCGCGTCAGGACGAGCCGCGCGCGTCGAACTCGGCTGCCGAGCTGCCGCCGGGGAAGCGGGTCACGAAGTCCAGCACGCCGACCCACGTCGGGCGGATCGCGATGCGCGCCATGCGCAGGCCCGGGTGGTCCACGGCGTCCGCCTGGGCGTCGCCCTCCTCGCGCGTTCCCGCGTAACGGTGCAGCGCGAGGCGGTAGTCGGGGACGACCCCGGCCACGTCCGTCACCTCCGCCCGGCCGCGCAGCAGCAGCGCCCGCGGCGGTTTCCCGGCCGCGTCGATCGTGACCGCCACCGCGGGCCTGGCCCGCAACGCGGCGATCTTCCGGGCCGGGTGGAAGGTGGAGAGCACCAGTTCCTCGCCGGTCCAGTGGAAGAGCATCGGGAAGACCCGGGGCGTGCCGTCGGCGGCGACGTACCCGACCCGGGCCAACTCCTTCGACGCAAGCAGGTGTTGGGCGGTCGCACCGTGCAGCAGCCGCACGTCGCCCTGCGGGAGCGCGGCGAACTCGTCGGTCGTGGTTGCGGACATGGGGGCTCCTCGCCTCGCGGGCCGCGCCGACCGCGGCCCCTCACCCCTTGCGTCGAACGGACCGCCCGCCGATCGACACACCTCAGGCCCCCGTGAGCCGCAGGTGCCACCACGGGCGGCGCTGGTGCCGCCGGCTCCCTCCGGGTTGCGCGGCGGCGAACGGGTCCGGCAGCGTGCGCCGTGCGAACTCCGCGTCCAGCCGTGCCACGATCCGCCCCAACTCCCGCCGAGCGGAGGGCGGGAGGGTGTGGAGCAGCTCCTCGATGTCGTCGCGCGCGTCGAGGATGTCGCAGCACGGGCAGTCGGGCAGCGGCGGGTAGAGCACGCGGCCGGGCTGCCGCAGGAACCCCTCGTACGTCGCGAGCGCCCCGCTCAGGAAGCCGGGCCCGAACCTGCCCGCCTCGGCCCGCCGTACGGCGGCCTGCGCGCTTCTCCCCAGACCCCTGACCTGGCTGTACGGCCGGGCGCCTGCCCGGCGTGCGTGCGGTGCGGCGCGTAGCGCGCCGGGCGGCCTACGCGGCATCGCCCTTTCGTGTCGTCATGCCCGCGACGATACCCCGGCCCCGGCTCGGAGGGAGCCGGAGCGGCGGAGGCAGGCGCGACGCCCTACGCGGAAGCCGGTGCCGTACCCGACGCGACGGTCTCGGCCAGGACGTCGTCGAGCGGGGTGGCGGGCCCGAGGCCGAGTTCCCGTACCGTCCTGGTGGCGTCCAGGATGTGCGGCTGCTGGTAGAGGTAGCGCATCTCGGGGATCTCCGCCATGACCGGGTCGGCCCGGCCCAGCCGCCGCAGCTCCTCCTGCGGCATGACGTCCAGCACCGGTGCCGGCGCCCCGGCGATCTCGGCGAGCCGCGCGGTCAGCAGCCGGGCCGGCAGGTCGGAGGTGGACGGCACGTGCCAGGCCCGGCCGAACGCCCCCTCGTGGCGCCCGGCGGCGACGAGTGTGCGGGCCACGTCCCCGGTGTGGCTCCAGCTGTGCGGGGCGTCGAGGTCGCCGGGGTAGGTCACCGGCTGCCCGGCCAGCACCGCGGGGACCACCAGCAGGGTGTAGAGCGAGGCGGCGCCCGCCCCGAGGTATTCGGTGGCGCGGACCTCGGTGACGCGGACCCGGCCCGCCTCGTGCGCGGCCAGCGCGTCCGCCCACATCCGCGCGCGGACCTGCCCCTTGACGGTCGTCGCCGCCATGGGCAGATCCTCGGTGAGGGGGCCGTTCACCGCCCCGTACCCGTACGTGTTGCCGAGCATGACGTAGGCCGCGCCCGTCCGTTCCGCGGCCGACAGCAACGCCGCGGCCAGCGGCGGCCATTCGGCGGGCCACCGGTCGTACGGCGGCATCGCGCAGTTGAACAGCACGCTCGCGCCCTTCGCCGCCGCAACCAGGGCCTCGACGTCCGTGGCGTCGGCCGTCACCCGTTCGATGTCCGGGTGGTCCGGCCCGGCGCCGCGCCGCGACACCACCCGCACCCGCTCCCCGGATCCGGCCAGCAGGCGCGCCACGGCACTTCCGGTGGGGCCCGCGCCCACCACGACATGCAAGGACAAGGTGATCTCCACGTTCGTCGGTTCGCGGGCGGCGGGTCGGCCGCCCGGAAAATCACCGTACGGACGGTCCCCGGGACGAACCATGGCTGATGCGCCGGGATCCATGTCCGAGCGTCTGACGCAGCGCGCGACGGCGGGGGCTAAGGTGCTTTCCGTGGACGTGCTCAGCGATGTGCTCACCGCCATGCGCGGCGGCCGGCCCCACGCGGCGCGCACCCTGGCCCGCGCCCCGTGGGGAGTGGGCTTCCCGCCCGGCGACGGAGCGGGCTGCCATGTCATCCTGCGGGGTTCCTGCTGGCTGATGCCCACCGGCGGCGAACCGCAGGCGCTCGGCGTCGGCGACGTCGTCTTCCTCCCGCGCGCGACCGGCTACGCCCTGGCCGACCACCCCGGCAGCCCGGTGGTGGACTTCCGGCCGGGCCCCGGCGACGGCGACGCCCCGCTCGACCAGGTACGCATCGACGGCGCGGGCGCCACGACCACGATGCTGTGCGCCGCCTACTACTTCGACCGCGAACGGACCCATCCGCTGCTCGGCGAGCTGCCCGACATCGTCCGGCTCCCCTCCGAGGTCGGCCGGCACACCTCGCTGCGCGCCACCGTCGAACTCCTCGGCCGCGAACTGGCCACCCCGCAGGCCGGTACCAGCGCGATCCTGACCTCGCTCGTCGACATGCTGCTGCTGTTCGTCCTGCGGGCCTGGCTCGACGAGCAGGTGACGGCCCCCACCACCACCGGCTGGGCGGCGATCCTCAACGACCCCGCCCTGTCGGCGGCCCTGCACGCCGTCCACGCCCACCCCGAACGCCCGTGGACCGTCGAGCGGTTGGCGGCCCTCGCCGGTATGTCCCGGGCCACCTTCGCCCAGCGCTTCGCCGCCCTCGCGGGCCGACCGCCCCTGGCCTACCTCACCTGGTGGCGGATGACGACCGCCGCCGGACTGCTGCGCGAGGGCGACGCGCCCCTGCGCGTCATCGCCGGACAGACCGGCTACACCTCGGAGTTCGCCTTCGCGAAGGCCTTCAGACGCGAGTACGGCCAGGCGCCGGGCCAGTACCGCCGCGCCGCCCAGCGGGTTTAGGCGCGCATCACGCCGGACCGGCCAACTGGCCCCGCACCCACGCCGGGTCGGGATTGGTGTGCGCCCGCCCGCCGACGACGACGGTCGGCACCGTCTCGTTCCCGTCGTTGACCTCCCGCACGGCCGCGGCCCCCGCCGGATCCCGCCAGATGTTCACCCAGTACGCCCGGCGCGCCCGCCACCCCAACCGGCCGCGCAGCCGCAGGCAGTACGCGCACCCCGGCCGCCAGTACACGACCGGCCGCCCGTCCTCCGCACTGCGCCGCCCCGCCTCCGCGGCCGTCACCGACCGCGGGAAGACCACCGGCGAGTTCACCACGCCCATCACCAGGAACCCGCCGACGAAGGCGCCCCCGCCCGCGTAGTCCCCCCGGGCGAGCAGCACCCCGCCCGCACACCCGCCGACGACGAACAGCACGACCGCCATCCCCCACACACGCATCATGCCCGGCACGCTACTCCCGCCCTCAGCCGGCGCGGGAACCCCCGGGCCGCACGGAGGCGTCGCTTCCAGAGGGGAGAGAGGCGGACACGATGGGCACCAGGTACCTGTATCTCGTGCGGCACGCGGAGGCGGTGCCGGACGAGACCCGGCTGTCGGAGCGCGGACGGCGCCAAGCCCACCTGCTCGGCGAACGGTTGGCCGGGTATCCGGTGTCCGCCGTCCGGCACGGCCCGCTGACACGCGCGCGGGAGACGGCGGAGGCCGTCGGCGCACACCTGGACGGAGTCCGGCTGCACGCGTGCGAGGTCGCCGGGGACTACGTGCCGTACGTGCCGCGCCGCGACGAACTCCCCACGGAATGCGCCGACTTCCTGCTGAGCTTCCTCGCCGGTGTCACCGACGAGGAGCGCGCCTACGGGGAGCGGCTCGCGAAGGAGGCGATCGGACGCTTCACCGGCCCCACCGAGGGAGAGGCCGACGTCCACGAGGTGGTCGTGACGCACAACTTCCTCGTCGGCTGGCTCGTCCGCCACGCCCTCGACGCCCCCGCCTGGCGCTGGTTGGGCCTCAACCACGGCAACGCCAGCCTGACGGTGCTCCGTTACGCCCCCGGCCGCCCGACCTCACTGCTGGTCCAGAACGACATGACCCACCTGCCCCCGGACCTGCGCTGGACGGGCTTCTCCCCCGGCGTGCGGGTCTAGAGCCGGTCGTCGCGGTGCCATCGGCCTTCGGTGTCCGCCGCGACCCGGACCACGCCGTCCGCCCCGCCGCCGGGGGGAGCCGGGGGGCGGGGCGGAGGCGTCGGGTCAGCCGGTGGTGCAGCTGACGGTCGGGCTGGGGGCCGTGCCGTTGCCCGTGAAGCCGTACGTGGTGCTCGCGCCCGCGCCGAGGGCGCCGTTGTAGGACGCGTTGGTCACCGTGACCGCGCCGCTCGTACCGGTGTTGGTGCCGTTCCAGACCTGGGTGATCGACGTACCGGAGGGGAGGGTGAAGGCCGTCTTCCAGCCGGAGATCGCCGACGTACCGGTGTTCGTCACCGTCACCTCGGACTGGTAGCCGCCCGCCCACGAGTTCACCGTCTTGTACGTCGCCGAGCAGCCGGAGCCGGTGCCGCCGGTGGTCGAGCCGGTCGTACCGGTGGACGTGCCCGTGCTCGTACCCGTCGAAGTGCCGGTCGATGTGCCGGTGGACGTGCCGGTGGACGTACCGGTCGAGGTCCCGGACGACGTGCCGGACGACGTGCCCGTCGTCGTACCGCCCGACGCGTCGCCGCTCAGGGTCGGGGTCGTCCACGTACGCCACTGGGACAGGTTCGCGGACTTCAGGGACGAGACGCGGAAGACGGCGGGCGCGCTGCCCGTGCCCAGCAGGAACTTCTGGATGCTCGCCTGGAGGGGGGCCTTCCACTCCGGGCGCACCGCGCAGTGCGTGCCGTCCGCGACGTCCGACCAGTAGGAGAGGTTGCTGCCCGCGCCGAGGGCCTTGTAGACCTCCGCGCCGCCGAGCGCGGCCAGGCTGCCGGACTTCGCGCCGAGCCAGTCGACGTGCGGGTTCTCCATGATGAACGCGCCGCGCGGGGCGATCATGCCGACGATCTCGTGGGTGTCGACGGGCAGCGCGTTGGGGTTGGAGGTGTACGAGCCGAACGCGTCGCCGAGCCACGGCTGTTCGGTGTACGCGCTGTCCAGCGGCTGCGCGCCGCTGTCGGACGGGATGCTGCGGAAGACGTCCGTGCCGCCCGACCCGGACTCGATCGGCATCGTCAGCGCGATGCGCTGGTCGAACGCGCCCGCGACGAACGCGCCCTTGCCGTAGCGCGAGCAGCCGGTGACGCCCGTGGCGTCGGCCTTGAGGACGGTGCCGCCGGACTGCTGGATGACGTCGATGATCCGGCTCACGCCCCACGACCAGGCCATCAGCAGGCCCGTGCTGCTGGTGGAGCCGTAGATCGAGTAGAAGGCGCCCTGCTTGCTGCTGCGCGGGGTGCCCTCCTTGCCGACGGCGGTCGGGTCGTAGCTGATGACGGCGGCGCCGGACGCCTTGATCGTCGCGGTGTCGGCGCCCAGGCCGCCGAGCACGATGACCGCGGGGAAGGGGCCGGTGCCGCTCGGCAGGCTCACGCTCGCCGAGAAGCTCGCGCTCTTGCCCTGGTCGGAGACGTTGACGGTGATGCTGGTCGCGGACACCGTGCCGGTGACGCTCGCGGGCTTGCCGGGCTTGGTGCCGTAGACGGTCGTCTCGGCGCGCCGCTTGATCTCCTCGCGGCGGCAGCGCCAGTCGCCGACCGTGCTGACGCGCGTGCCGTCGAGACGGGTGAAGGGGTCGGGGAGCTGGGAGGTGGACGCCGGGTTGTTCGACCCCACCGCGCAGTCGGCGCCGTCGTCCTCGACGGACGCGGTGAGCGCGGCGGGCGCGGCGGGCGCGGCCGCGGCCGTCTGCGGGGCGGGCGCGGCGCCCGCCTGCGGGACGGCGAGCGCGGCACTCGTCAGGCCCGCGACGGCCGCGAACGTCACGACCGCCCACGCTCTGGGCCGGAACCGCCGGAACCGGGAACGGGACAAGCGCATGGGGGACCTCCTGGGCTGGGCGGCGCGCGGCCGCCGGGTGGTGGGGGGAGTGCGCCGCGGGGGCGCTCCAGGAGCGCCGGCATCGGCGCCGAGGCCAGGCCGATCTTGGGAGCGCTCCCATTGTTAGGTACCGCGCGGGAGGCTGACAATATGCCGAACGTGGGGGCTTGAGGTTGGCTGTTTTCGCACATCTACCGGTGGGTACGGGCTCGGGACGGGCGGCCCGAGCGGCGGGAATCGGCCACCAACATCACTCTGACCTGGGGATTCCCTCTGAGGGCGACTTCCGGCCACGTGTCGGCAAGCTTTCCGAATGTTGCGAGCGTCAGAACGCGGCGGACGGGGCGATCCCAGGAGTGCGGAATACCCCTGGGGGGTATACCGTTGACGTCGGCGCACACCTGATCCGCACGCTCACGAAGGAGCCAGGCATGGACCACTCCGGCCACGGCCACGCAGGACACGACGGCCACGCGGGGCACGACGGTCACGGCGGCGGCTGGAGCCGTACGACATGGCGTACGGCCGCGCAGGCGACCCTCCACTGCCTCACCGGCTGCGCCATCGGCGAGGTCCTCGGCATGGTGATCGCCACCGCGGCGGGCCTGTCCAACGGCCCCACCGTCGTGATCTCGATCGCCCTCGCCTTCGTCTTCGGCTACGCGCTGACCATGCGCGGCGTCCTGCGCGCGCAGGTGCCCGTGCGGCAGGCGGTGAAGATCGCGCTGGCCGCCGACACCGTCTCGATCGCCGTCATGGAGATCATCGACAACACCGTCATGGTGGGGGTCCCCGGCGCCCTCGCCGCCGGGCTCGGCGACGCCCTGTTCTGGGGCTCGCTGGCCTTCTCGCTGGTCGCCGCCTTCCTCCTCACGACGCCCGTGAACCGCTGGATGATCGGCCGCGGCAAGGGCCACGCCGTCGTCCATGCCTTCCACTGACCCCGCCCGCTCCGCCCGGCGGTACGGCGCTCACCCGGCCACGTGCAGGGTGAGCGCCGCCGTGTGCAGCGCGCCCCCCGCCCGGAACTGCAGGAAGAGCCGCCACTCGCCCGGCTCGGGCAGCTCGGCGTGGAAGGCCAGCTCGGGCCCGCCCTTGCCGCCGCCCGCCGGTACGGCGGACTCCGGGTGCAGATGCGCGAGGGCCTGGTCCCCGGCGTGGAAGGCGGTCAGGTGGGCGTACGTCCCCAGGTACGGCTCCAGGTCGGTGACCGGCGCCCCGCTCCTGGCCACGGCCACCGTGAGCGGCCCCGCCTTTCCGGCGGTGAGGTCGGCCCGGACGCTGACGGTGTAGCCGTCGGCCTCCGCGCTCGCCGCGGGCCTCGGCAGGGGCGTGGCGTGCGCGGCGCCGGGGACGGTGAGCGTACGGCTCAGGACGAGGCCCTGCTCGCCCGCGGAGGGCGTGAAGGTCGCGAACAGCCGCCAGGCGCCGGGCGCGAGGGCGGGCAGCGCGGCCGTCCAGGTGCCGTCGGCGGCCATCGCGGGGTGCAGGTGCTGGAAGCCGGTGAGGTCGGAGCGGATCGCGTAGAAGTGCAGCCGCTTCGTCTGCTCGACGGCGAAGCTCGTGACGGCGCGCCCCTCCGGGCCGGTGATGGTGAAGCGGTAGGGCATCGCCATGCCGGGCATGCCCTCGGCGGTGGCCGACGTCATGCGGTAGCCGCCGGAGGCGTCGGAGAGCCCGCCGCCGCTGTCCGCCGTCCCGTCCATGCCGGGCATGCCGGCGGGCATGGACGCGGAGGGCATCGCGTGGTGGTGCGTCCCCGGCACGGACGAGCCGCCCCCGGCCCCGGAGCCGCAGGCGGCAAGGCCCACCCCGAGGACGACGGCGAGAGCCGCCACCCGCATCGCGCCCGCCCGCTGCCGCCTGCCGCCGTACGCCATCGCCGGAACGCCCCTCGCCGCGAAACCCGATCAACCGCCCGCCACGATACCCCCCGGGGGTTCCGCGACCGACAGGATTCGCCCGTACGGGTGAGGCGGCGGCTCAGTGGTTCTTGGACTCGGACGCCTGCCGTGCAAGGAGGTCGAGGTCGAGAACGAAGGTGCGGCCGTCCCCCAGGTCGATGGGGACTTCGCCCGTGCCGTACTTGTGGGTGTGCGCCGCGATGTAGCCCGTGGAGGTCGGCTGGGTATGCAGGACGACCTCCTCGGCGTAGGGGTCGACGACCATGTAGACGGGGATGCCGTAGCGGCCGTACTTGGCGGTGCAGTCGTCGTAGTCCTTGCGCGCCGACGACATCGAGACGACTTCCGAGATCAGCAGGACGTCCTCGAAGCTGAAGCGCTTGCCCTCCCGGCGGGCTCCCTCGCGGAGGATCGCCAGGTCGGGGGCGGAGTATTCGTCAGCGGGAAAGTCGATGTAGACGTCGGAGGAAGTCTTCGCAAAGAGGCCGAGCGACATGATCGTGCTGTACTGCAGCATCTTGATCGTCTCGGAGTGCTCGAAGCTCTGCGGAGTCATGATCACCTTTCCGCCAGCCCCGAACAGAACCGTGTACCCCTCGGGGAATTCGGTGTGCACGATCGCGTCGACGCTCATTGGACGGCTCCTTCCCGTGTGCGGCCAGGATACGGCGACCGGCTCGGCCCCCGCGCCCGCTCAGCTCTCCCGGGTGCTCGGGCGGGCGGAGGTCGAGGGGGGCGGGGAGTAGGGCTTCGGGTCCTTCGTCCAGGGCTGGACGCCGAGTTTGCCGGTGGTGCCGAGGTCGAGTTCGGGGGTCAGCATGACCGGGGGTGTGCCGGGGCGGGCGACGACGCGGACGTAGGGGGCCGCCACGTTGGTGCCGTTCGTGACGGTGTTGCGCCAGACCAGGCCGGAGTGGGCGGTCTGGCCCGGGGCGAGGGTGATGCGGCGGGGCGGGGCGTCGAAGTCGGGGAGGACGGTGATGCCGCCGGTGCCGTGCAGGACGGCGACGGTGGCGGGCACCTTCCAGTCCTCGTCCAGGGGGGTGACGGCGGGGTAGCCGTCGAGGACGTAGGGCTTGCCGGAGCAGTTGGTGAGGTGCAGGCCGACGACGCGCAGGCCCATCGCCGCGTCGCCGCGGTCGGCGGTCACGCGGACGCCGGAGGCGGGGCAGGGGCCGGACGCGGCGGGGGCCTCGGCCGCGGGGACGTCGCGGACCTGCGCCAGGCGGACCCGGGTGACCTCGGTGGCGGCGTCCGTGCCGAAGCTCGCGCCGTCGACCGTCGCCTGGACCTTCGCGCCCGCGGCGACGTCCGGCACCGTGGCCTGCACGGTGTCCAGCACCTGCCCGGCGGCGTTGCGCAGTTCGACGCCGACCGTGTACGTACGGGCCTGCGGGCCGTCGTTGGCGACCTCGTAGTGCACCTGGAGCGTGCGCGAGGAGCCGTGGCACTCCGGTGTGCCGCCGCCCGTCACACCCGTGATCCGCACGCCCCGCCCGGCCGCCGTGCCCTTCACGGGGTCGGGGACCACGCAGAGGGTGGCGGTGCGGGCGCCTGGGGTCGTCGCCTTCTGGGTGCCGCAGCCCGCGAGCAGCAGCAACAGGCCGGCGGCGAGCACGGCCGGGGTCAGGGGGGTTCGCATCGTCCCACCCAACCGGCGCACGGCCCCCAACCCCTGTGGCGGGGCTCACATTTACTGCAACGGTCCTGTCACCGATGTCCGCCTCACCCCGCGGCGACCGCCCCCGCGTGCGCGGCCAGCACCCGCCAGCCGTCCGACCCGCGCACCCATGTCCTGGTGTACCGCAGCCGGGCCGCGAAGGGCTCGCCGGCCGCGGTGCCGCGCAGGGCGGCGAGCACGTACGTGACGCCGGTCGTGCCCGCGACGGTGACGGTCAGCTCCTCCTGGTCGAAGGCCTCGACGACGAGGGTGCGGGAGCGGTGGGCGGCCAGGTCGTCGGCCTTGGTGAGGACGCCGCCGTCGGGGCCGGTGTAGCGGGCGCGGTCGTCGAGCAGGGCGTCCAGCGCGTCGGCGTCGCCCGCCAGGACCGCCGTCCGGAGGCGCCGTTCGGCCTCCCGCAGCTCCGTTTCGGGGCCTGCCCCAGTCGTGTCGGTCATCACCGAAGTCCTCCCACCCGTAAGGCCGTTACGGGCACCACGCTAGTCCGCCCGCTGGGTCCGCCCGCGCGCCCGGACCCCCACGACCCGGGCGCGCGGCGGGGAACGGGGGCTCAGCCGGTGACGGTCAGCTCGGTGATGCGCTGGGCGCCGTCCGCCGTGTCCGGTGCGGCGGAGGTGAGGTCGAGGCGCAGCCGGGCGGTGTGGACGGGGGTGAAGCTCACGGTCGTGGGTTCGCCCGACGCGGTCGCCCAGGTCACGGACGGCGCGGCGACGGGCACGAAGCGGTCGCCGTCCCAGGCGGAGACGGTGACCCGCGCCGGGAGGGAGTGCGTGGCGTCGATCGTGAAGGTGACGGCGACCGAGGCGATGTCGCGCGGCTCGGCCCATGTCACGGACACCCAGTCGGCGGCGCGGGCGCCGCTGAAGGCGGGGAGCAGGGCGGTCGCGGCCTTGCGGAAGGCGTTGGACCATCCGGTGGCCGGGTCGCCGTCGAGCATCGCGGCGGGCAGCGTGGTGGCGGCGCCGGAGTAACTGGCGTCCGCCAGGGGGTAGTCGGGGGAGGCGACGGGGCCGGGGGCGAGCCGGGCGGGCGGGGTCGTCACGACGCCGGCGGCGTGGTCGAGGTGGACGGCGACGGTGCCGGCGCGCAGGCCGGGCGCGCTCGCGGTGACGGTGAGGCGGCCCGCCTTCGTACCGGCGCGGACGATCGCGAGCGCCTTGCCGTGGAAGGCGGTGCGGGTGGTGGCCTGGTAGCGCTCGGCGCTCTCCTGGCGGCCGTTGTCGAGTCCGGCGAGCGAGCCGCCGGTCACGGCGAAGGTCAGCAGGTCCTCGGCGCCGGGCACCACGACGCCCCGGGCGTCGATCACCTCGGCGGTGACGTAGACCAGCGAACGCCCGTCCCCGGGCAGGGACTTGCGGTCGGCGGTGAGCCGTACGGAGTGCGCCGGGCCCGCCGTCCGCAGGACGTCGGTGGCGACGGTGCGGCCGCCGCGCCGGGCGACCGCCTTCAACTCGCCCGCCGCGAAGGGCACCTGCCACGTCAGGTGCAGCTTGCCCGCGCTGCCGTTGGGGCTGGTGTAGCTGCCGGGGTAGGGGCCGCCGGTGACGGTGCGGTCGTCGCCGGTCGCCTCGGTCGTCTCCAGGTAGGTGCGCCCGTCCGCCGTCTTCTTGGTGTCGAAGCGCCGCACGCCCAGGGACCGGCCGTCGAGGAACAGCTCGACGGTGTCGGCGTTGGAGTACGCCCACACCTCGACCGTCTCGCCCGCCGCGTGGTCGGTCCAGTCCATCGGCACCAGGTGCACCATCGGTTCGCGCGACCACTGGCTGCGGAAGAGGTGGTACATGTCCTTGGGGAAGCCCGCGGTGTCGGCCGCGCCGAAGAAGGACGCCTTGACCGGGAAGACGGAGTAGGGCGTGGGCTCGCCGATGTAGTCCATGCCCGCCCACAGGAACTGCCCGGCGAAGAACCGCCGGTCGCGGTCCTTCTTGAGCCCGTACTCGCCGCTGATCGTCCACGAGGCGAGGTTGTTGTCGTACGAGGACGTGGCGCGTCTGCCCGGCGTGTAGTTCTCGCCGGTGTTGAGGTGGTCGGGCTCCTGGTAGGTGCCGCGGGTCGCGGTCTCGGAGGAGGACTCGGACTCGAAGAGGAAAAGGTGCGGGTAGCGGGCGTGCAGGGCGTCCACGGAGGCCGCGGTGTTGTAGTTGAGGCCGAGGCCGTCGAGCTTGGCCAGCATGAGGTCGGCGGCCGAGCCGACCGCGGGCAGGCCGCGGTACTTGTCGGAGCCGATGACGACGGGCCGGGTCGGGTCGAGGGAGCGCACGACGTCGATGAGGCGCTGGGCCATGTCGAGCCCGGCGGTGCTGGTGGAGTCGGGGATCTCGTTGCCGATGGACCACATGACGACGGCGGGCGAGTTGCGGGCCGCGCGCACCATCTCCGCGATGTCGGCGGAGCTCTCGGTGTCGAAGAAGCGGTGGTAGTCGTAGGTGTTCTTGCCCGTGTGCCAGCAGTCGAAGGCCTCGACCATCATGATGATGCCCAGTTCCTCGCAGATGTCGATCATCTCCGGCGAGGGCGGGTTGTGCGAGGTGCGGTAGGCGTTGACGCCCATCGACTTCATGAGGGTCATCTGGCGCAGCAGCGCGTCCCGGTTGACCGCGGAGCCCAGCGCGCCCTGGTCGTGGTGCAGGTCGACGCCCTGGATCTTGGCGTAGCTGCCGTTGAGGCTCAGCCCCTGGTCGGGGTCGAGGGTGACGTGCCGGAAGCCGAAGACGGCGGGCAGCGCGTCCACCACCCGCCCGTCCAGGCGCAGTTCGGTCTCCAGCGTGTAGCGGTGCGGGGTGTCGAAGGACCACAGCCGTGGCGCCCTGACCGCCAACTCCACCTCTGTGGTGACCGGTTCGGCGCCGGGCAGGTCGAGCGGGGTGCTCGCGGTCGCCACCGTGCGGCCGTCCGGGTCGCGGACGGTGGCCACGACGGTCGCGGTACGGGCCGCGCCGGACTCGTTGACGGCGGTGACCTCGGCCCGTACCGTCGCGGGCTTCCCGGCGGCGAGCGCCTCGGCGAGACCCGGCGTCGTCACGTACGTGCCCTGGCGGGCGATGTGCACGGGGTCGGTCACGACGAGGCGGGCGTGCCGGTAGATGCCGCTGCCGGAGTACCAGCGGCTGCTGGGGAGCTGGTTGCGCACCCGCACGGCGAGCACGTTGGGTGTGCGGCCGTCGGTGTGCAGCAGGTCGGTGACGTCGAAGGCGAAGCCGGTGTAGCCGTACGGGTGGCTGCCCGCGAGCGTGCCGTTGACGTAGACGGAGCTGTCCATGTAGACGCCGTCGAACTCGACGGAGATCCGCCGCCCGGCGAGGGCCTTCGGCAGCGTGAACGTCCTGCGGTACCAGCCGAGCCCGCCGGGCAGGAAGCCGGTGCCGCCCGAGGTGTTGTGCTCGGTCGTCGGCGTCAGCTCGATGCTCCAGTCGTGCGGGACGGCGACCGCCCGCCACCGGGAGTCGTCGTAGCCGGGCTCGGCGGCCCCCGCGTACGCGCCCGTGGGATCGTCGGCACCGTCCAGGTCGGCGAGCGCGAAGCGCCACCCGTCGGACAGGTCGAGACTGCGGGAGGCCGGATCGAACGCGGCCGCACGCCCCGGTGCGCCGCTCCCCCGGCCGGGAGTGCTCGCCTGCGCGGGTGCGACGAGCCCGGGAAGCGCCGGAACGGCGGCCCCCGCGGCTCCGGTGACCAGGAACGACCTGCGGTTTACCGGCACTGTGACCACTCCTCGGGCAGGCGTACGGGCAGCGGATGGGCATGACACATCCACCAGAATTGATCAGCACCAAACAGAATCGATCAACCCGCCACGGATTCTTGCAGCCCCGCTCCCGCGCCGGTCAAGAGCCGTGCGCGACCTTCCCTCCCCGGCCGGGCCCCCTCCGCCGGGCATCACCGCAGCCTGTGCGCCACCCGTGAGCAGCCCGTGAGCCCCGCCCGCCCGCGCGCGGGTCGTCGCGCGGGGCCGGGCCGGGCGTGCTCTCATGGGAGGAGGACTGCTCGCCGGGAGAATCCGCGGAGGAACGCATGGCCACCTATCGCGTTGCCCAAGTGCCCGCCGCAGGCAAGGCGTTGGCGATCGCCGAGCGCGAGGCGCCGCCACCGGGACCGGGGCATGTGCGGATCACCGTCGAGGCGTGCGGGATCTGCCACAGCGACGCCGGGTTCGTGGAGGGCGGGTATCCGGGTCTGTCCTACCCGCTCGTGCCCGGACACGAGATCGCCGGGCGGATCGCGGAACTGGGCGAAGGGGTCGCCGAACGCGGCTTCACCGCCGGGGACCGGGTCGCCGTGGGGTGGTTCGGCGGGTCCTGCGGCCACTGCACGGCCTGCCGCCAGGGCGACTTCATCGTGTGCGAGAACCTCAAGGTGCCCGGCTGGGCGTACGAGGGCGGCTTCGGCGAATCCGTCGTCGCGCCCGCCGACGCGCTCGCCCGGATCCCCGACGGCCTGTCGTCCGCCGACGCGGCCCCGCTGGGGTGCGCGGGCGTGACGACCTTCAACGGGCTGCGGCGCAGCGCCGCCCGCCCCGGCGACCTGGTCGCCGTCCTCGGCATCGGCGGGCTCGGCCACCTCGGTGTGCGGTACGCCGCCGCGATGGGCTTCGAGACGGTCGCCATCGCACGCGGGCCCGAGAAGGCGGAGTTCGCCAAGCAACTGGGCGCCCACCACTACATCGACAGCGCCGCCACCCCCGCCGCCGGCGCCCTGCGGGAGCTGGGCGGCGCGAAGGTGGTACTGGCCACCGTCGGCAACTCCGAGGCGATCGCCTCCACCGTGGACGGGCTCGGCCCGCGCGGCGAACTGGTCGTCATCGGCGCGACCCCCGAGCCGCTCGGTATCGCCCCGCTCCAACTGATCATGCAGGCCAGGGTCGTTCGCGGCCACCCGTCCGGCACCTCGCAGGACGTCGAGGACACGATGGCGTTCAGCGCGCTGCACGGCATCACCCCGATGATCGAGACGGCCCCGCTGGCCGACGCCGACGCCGCCTACCGCCGGATGCTCTCGGGCAAGGCCCGCTTCCGCATGGTGCTGCTCCCGCACGAGGGCTGATCCGCCCGCCCCGCCCGTCCGGGTACGCCCGCGAACCCGCCGCCGGGATCCGGCGACGGGTTCGCGGGCGGTGCGCGCGGGCCCGCTCGCGCGGGCGGCGGCGGACGGCGGCCGGGCTGCGCCCCCGGCACCGTCAGGCGGCGTCGAGCGCGGCGGTGATCTTGCGGGTCATGTCCGCCATGACCGGGGCCAACGCGCCCTTCTGGGCGAGCGAGGCGGCCTCGACCGCGGTGAGGACGGTGCCGCGGAAACCGGCCGCCTCCTGCGCGTCCTGCTTCTTCAGCAGGCTCATGGTCGCGGTCAGCGCGGGCAGCACGCGGTCGGCCATCTCCGCGACGGACCGGCCGCCGAGGTCGCCGATCTTCGACTTGGCGGCGAGGACGTGGCCGACCTCGCCGGTCGCCGAGGCGAGCGCGATCGAACCGTGGGTGGCGGCCTTGTGCGGCTTGCCGGTCGCGCCCGCGGCGGCCATGAGGCTGACGGCGCCGTAGGCGGCGGTGCGGAGGGTCTGCTCGTCCTGGGCGGAGAGGGTGAGTGCCATGGTGGTCTGCTCCTTCGGCCGGGGCCGGGGCCCCCTTGCGGGCCCCGCGCTTCCTCGTGGAACAGAGCTTCCGCCGGGCGGGTTTCACACCGGTCGCACGGCGCTTTCAGCACCGGGCGGACGGTGAAACCCACGATGATCTACCTGCACGTCCTGGCGGAGCTGGAGGTGCATACCAGGATGGCGCTGGTGCCCGACGGCTGGGACTTGCCCGCGGACGTGGTCGACGAGACGGCGGGCGCGGCGTGAGCGGCCGCGGGACGACCCGTCCGGGGGTGAGGGCCGCGCTGCCGGCCGGTACGTACGAGGTCGCCTCGGCGATCGGCTGCTCGGCCCGCGGCGGCGTGTGCGTGTACTTCGAGGGGGAGGACGGGCGGCGCCGTACCTTCGACTTCGCCGACTGCGAGCTGCCGGGCTGGCACGAGGACCTCGCGGTCGCGGTGGCCGCCCGGATCGGTCCGGGCGGGGGCCTTCGCACCGCGGCCTCGGCGGTCGCGATGTGGTCGCCGCTGCGCCGGTTCCTGCGGACCCTGACGGGCATGGACGATCCTCCGCAATCTCCTGGCGAGGCGCGGGTGGAGCACGCCGTGTTCCTCGCCGACAGCCTGGCCGCGACCATGCGGCCGGTGTACGCGCTGCGGATCGTGGAACACGTCGTGGCCGTGCTGCGGCTGATGCCGCCGACCAAAGGTGTGCCGCACGAAGCGGTCGACGTCCTGCGGGTGCGCGCCTCGGCGCTGCCTCATGTGCCGGGGTACTCCGAGGGCGAGCTGCGACGCCTGGTGTCCGCGGCCCGCGCAGATGTGAAGGCGCTGCGGGAGCGGATCATGGAAGGACGGAGCGTGCTGGCCGGCCCCGGTAGCGGCCGGGAGTCCGAGGACTTGCGGACCGTGGCGGCGGGGGGGCCGGCTGGAGCGGGTGCGCCAGACCAGCGCCACCGCCCGGCTGCTCTTCCCGGTGCGCGCGGACCTGCCGGCGATGCTGATGCTGCTGGCCGCCGTCACCGCCCGCAACATCGAGACGATCAAGGAACTTCCGGCCGAGCACCGCGTCGTGGACGGCAAGGCGGTCGAGGTCCGCCTGACCAAACGCCGCCGCGGCTCCACTCGGTGGTACCAGACGGTGTTGTGGGAGATCGGCGAGTCGGGTCAGGAGCTGCGCCGGCCCGGTGGTCTGTATCTGCTGCTGCACGATCTGATGGCGCCCAGCCGGGCGCTGGCCGCCGACCCGCGCTGGTTCTGGTCGTACTGCCGCGCCCGCCACAAGGACCCGCACGGCAGTCCGTTCCGCGGCTCGATGACCGCCGGCATCGAGATGAACGCGTGGGCGGCCGGTCACGGGCCGACCGACGATGCGGGGGCGCCACCGGCAGTGAGCTTCAACCGGCTGCGCACCAGCGTGGAGGCGCGGCGCACCCGGCAGATGGGCGGGCACCTGCCGTCGGCCGCGCGGTCGAACACCGTCCCGGTATGGCGAGTTCGACGCCGCGGCCGAGCCGCTTGTGCTCGTGCACGACGAGGGTGACGGCGACACCGGAGGAGCGGATCTCCCCGGCGAGCTTCACGGCGGCCTCCAACTCCGGTCGCCTGGTGGCGCGGGTGGAGATCTTCTCCGAGAAGATCCGGGTGGCCCCGGCCTCGCCGGGCGAGTCGAGTTGTGCGTCGAGGGACTGCCGGGCGGTCGATGCGCGGGCGTAGCCGGGGCGGACATGTCCGACCGGTTCGGCGCCGGCGTTCACGGGCCGGGGCAGTTCGGTCCATGCCGAGCCCGGCTTGCGTACAGCGGGGGTCGGCACGCTGAGCGCTTTGGCGAGTTGGGGTACGAGGCGGAAGCGGGCGGTGTGGTACCGGATGGCCACCTTGCCCTTGCCGGTCCGACACGGGGACCCCGCGGGGGCGGCACAGGTGGTCATCGGGCAGTCGTGCGATTCCACGCGCGTGAAGTCGTCGCTCACGACCCCGGACTGTTTCATGAGGGTGTTTCAGGAGTCCAGTCGTTTGCAACAACTCATGAAACATGATCGCCGCAGGTGGACGACCGCGCGGCCGGGTGTTTCACGAGCGACCACCTACGAAACACGTCCGGCAGCGGGGGGCTCCATCGACACCTGGCGTGGTGGGTTAAAACCAGCAGAGGATCGCAGATGATTGCGGAAAACCACAGTACGATCGGGCAGCCGACCGCATGGTGCGCCCCACGGCCGCTTCCTAGCCTGAGCTGCATGATCGCAACGCCAAGCTCCGCGCCGTTCCTCGCCGCCTCCGCCGAGCCCGCCGGCGGCATCGCCGGATGGGCCGTCGACGTCATGGACGCACTCGGAGCCGCCGGTGCCGGGCTGACCAACCTGGTCGACACGGTACTGCCGTTCATCCCCAGTGAGATCGTCCTCCCCTTGGCCGGATTCGCCGCCCGGCAGGGGCGGTTGAGCCTGACGGCCGTCATTGTCTGGACCACAGTCGGTTCCGTCGTCGGATCCTGGATCGTGTATGCCGCGGGCGCTCTCCTGGGTCGCGAACGGACCCGCGCGCTCGCCGCCCGTATCCCCCTCGTCCGCCCGCACGAGATCGATCGCGCTGAGGCGTGGTTCGCCCGCCGCGGCCACGCCGCGGTGTTGCTCGCCCGCATGGTGCCGGTGGTGCGCAGTCTCATCTCCCTTCCGGCCGGGATCCAGCGCATGCCGGTCGCTGCCTTCACTGCCCTGACCGCGCTCGGCAGCCTGATCTGGAACACCGCGTTCGTCCTGCTGGGATACTGGCTCGGCGACAACTGGCGGCTGGTGGAGGAATACGGGGGATGGGTGTCAAAGGCGGTCGTGGCGGTGGCGGTTCTGTGCGTCGCCCGGTGGTTCGCAGTGCGGCTGCGCCGCCGCTCGAGCGCTCGGCACCGAGCATGAGGCTCGCACTCGCCGCGGCCGGTATCGCCCTTGGCGCGGTCTCAGCGCTCGCCGCGCCCGCAGTCCTCGCCGCGGGGGGCTTGTCACGCTCCCCCGGACTGCCGGTCCGCCTGGCCGAGCTGGAACAGCGGCGCGTGGCCGCGCTGCTCGGCAGGGGCGCTGCGTCCCCGGAAGGTATCGAACCGCGCCGGGCCGTTGCCTACCTGTGGTGCCGCATCCCGGTGGGCCTGCTCGGCGGCGGGGCGCTGTTCCTGCTGGCGGCGGGCGGCTGGACGGTCGCCTCGGGGCTGCCGCGCTGGCTAGCCGGGCACGATGCCGACGGAATGGCTCCCACCTGGCCAGTCGCCGGGTATCTCCTTACCGCCGGCCTGCTGCTGCTCTTCCTCGACCTGGCCGGCCTGGCCGCCGTCGTCGAGCTGGAACGGTGGCTGATCCGCCGTTTCCTCAGCTCCGACGAGATGACCCGGATGCGCCGCCGGATCGACGAACTCGCCGCCCAGCGCTCGGGGATCGTCGAGGCCGTGGACGCCGAACGGCGCCGCATCGAGCGCGACCTGCACGACGGGGTGCAGCAGCGGCTGATCGTGGTGGCGATGCTGCTCGGACGGGCACGCCGCAAGAACTCCGAGGAGTTGTTC
>NZ_JBSGHL010000094.1:0-20903 GCF_053604375.1 Streptomyces sp. NPDC004031
GGACCGGCTGCGCGCGACCGTCACCGGCGGCGAGGCGCCCGTGACGTCCCTCACCAAGGACGACCCGCGCCCCGGCGAGCCGGGCCACGGCCACGGCGGCGGCGCCGGTGAGTGAGCCCGGCGGTGTCGTGACCGGCGAGGACGGGATCGCGCGCTGCCCGTGGGGCCTGTCCACGCCGGACTATGTCGACTACCACGACCACGAGTGGGGCGTCCCCGTGCACGGGGACGACGCCCTCTTCGAGCGGGTGTGCCTGGAGGCCTTCCAGTCCGGGCTGTCCTGGATCACGATCCTGCGCCGCCGGGAGGGCTTCCGGGCGGCCTTCAAGGGCTTCGCGATCGACACGGTCGCGGAGTTCGGCCCGGCCGACCGGGAGCGGCTGCTCGCCGATCCCGGCATCATCCGCAACCGCGCGAAGATCGACGCGGCCGTCGCGAACGCCGCCGCCGCCCGCGCCCTGCGCGACGACGGCGGCCTGGACGCGCTGATCTGGTCCTTCGCCCCCGACCCGGCCTCCCGCCCGGCCCCCCGCACGACCGCCGACGTCCCCGCGGTCACCCCGGAGTCCACCGCCCTGGCCAAGGCCCTGAAGACCCGCGGTTTCCGCTTCGTCGGCCCGACCACCGCCTACGCCCTGATGCAGGCCTGCGGCCTGGTCAACGACCACCTGGCGGGCTGCGGCTCCCGCTGAGGGCGGACCGTCAGAGCCCCGCGAACCCCGGCGCCCGCTTCGCCACGAACGCCGACACCGCCTCGCGGTGGTCCGACGTCGCCCCGGCCTCGTTCTGGAGTCCGGCCTCCAGCGCGAGCGACTCCTCCAGGGTGTGGCCCGCGGCGAAGGCGAGCGCGCGCTTCATCGCGGCGTACGCGCGGGTCGGCCCGGCGGCCAGCGTGCGGGCGACGGCGAGGGCTTCCGCGGGGAGGTCCGCGGCGGGCACGACGCTGTTGGCGAGGCCGATCGCCGCGGCCTCGACGGCGGGCACGGGCCGCGGGAAGAGCAGCAGGTCGGCGGCCCGTGCCTGGCCGACCAGGCGCGGCAGGGTCCAGGACATCCCGGAGTCCGTGGAGAGGGCGACGCCCGCGAAAGCCGTGGTGAAGGACGCGGTGTCGGCGACGACGCGGTAGTCCGCGGCGAAGGCGAAGCCCGCGCCCGCCCCGGCCGCGACCCCGTTGACCCCGGCGACGACGGGCTTGGGCATCGTCGCGATGGCGAGCGTGATGGGGTTGTAGTGGTCGGCGACGGTGGTCATCCCGCCGCCCGCCTCCAGCGTCGCGACATGCTCCTTCAGATCCTGCCCGACACAGAAGGCCTTGCCGTTCGCGGTGAGCAGCACCGCGCGTACCGCCTGGTCGGCGGCGGCCTCCTGGAGGGCGTCGCGCAGGGCGACCTTCGTGGCGGTGTCGAGCGCGTTCATCGCCTCCGGGCGGTTCAGCGTGACGGTCGCGAGCCCGTCGGACACCTCGTACAGCACGTGGTCGGCCATGGCTTCAGCCCCTTCGTCGCGGCAACGGTCCAGGCCAGAATGCCGGACCGGGTGACCGAAATGCGGGCGTACGCGGGTGTCGATTGTGGAACGGAGTGCCACCGCTGTTGGTCATCGGGCTGGTGGATGCGGGATAATGGCCGAGAACCAATGTGTTCGAGTCCGAGCTGGTTTCAGGAAGGGGAACGAGCATGGCGGCCATGAAGCCGCGGACGGGTGACGGCCCGCTCGAGGTGACCAAGGAGGGGCGGAGCATCATCATGCGCGTTCCGCTCGAGGGCGGCGGGCGGCTTGTTGTCGAGCTGACCCCGGACGAGGCGGATGCCCTCGGCGATGCGCTGAAGAAGGCCATCGTCTGAGACCAGCGGTCCCCAGCCTTCGCGGCCGCGTACCGGGCGTTGCCCCGCGTACGCGGCCGCTGGTCTTTCACCGGGCCCGTTCTTTCACCGGGCCGGTCTTTCACCGGTGCCGCCGGGGGCGGACGGCTACTGCGCCACCGCGCACAGCAGCCCGTCGTCGGTCGGCAGCAGGACCGGTGAGAGCCGGGTGTGGTCCCGTACCGCGCGCATCAGCTCGCGCAGCCGCATCGACTCCATGTCGTGGTGCGCGGCGTCCAGCGCGCGCCCCTGCCCGAAGGCGCCCTCGAAGCACAGGACGCCGCCGGGGCGCAGCAGCCGCAGCGACTCGTCCAGGTACTCCAGGTACTCCAGCCGGTCGGCGTCGCAGAAGACGAGGTCGTAGGCGCCGTCGGTGAGGCGCGGCAGGACGTCGAGGGCGGCGCCGGGGATGACGCGCGAGCGGTTCGCGGCGAAGCCGGCCTCGCGGTACGCCTCGCGGGCCAGCTGCTGGCGGTCCGGTTCGGTGTCGACGGTGGTCAGCACGCCGTCGCCGCGCATGCCGCGCAGCAGGTGGACGCCGGAGACACCGGCGCCGGTGCCGATCTCGACGACGTACTTCGCGTTGCAGGCCGCGGCCAGCAGCCGCAGGGCCGCGCCGGTGCCGGGGGAGACCGGCCGCAGCCCGGACGCGTGCGAGCGGGCCCTGGCGCGTATGAGGGCGTCGTCCTCGGCGACGAACGCGTCGGCGAACGCCCAGCTCGCCTGCCGGTTGCCGGTAATGGCCCTCTCCTCGTAGCCGACTGTTCCCGCCTGCCGTGCCCTGCGCTGACTGTGCTCACCGTGCCGGCCGGGGGTGGCCGTGCGTGGCCTCGCGGGGCCGTACGGGGACCGTCCGGGCGACTGTATCCGTTGACGCGGGGAACCCGCTGATGGGACCGCGCGTTAGCTAGGGAGAAGGCACAAGGGCGGGAGTCCGCGACAGCGGAGCGGGTTCCCGGCCCGGAGGCAGCAGTGCATTTATCCGGAGCTAACGGGCGAGGTGGCTATGGTAGAGGCTCTACTGGACACCACCAGAGCCGACAGGGGAGGTGCGGCTGCGGCCGGTGACCGGAAGGTGCTGTTGCGCTTTCGCAGGTCCGCCGGACAGCCGAAATCCGTGACCAACACTGCAGACGACCGTTCACGCGACAACGACTCCCCGACCGCGACCTTCGCCGCCGACGGAGACCCTCAGGCGTGGACGCCTCCTTCGTGGGAGGAGATCGTCAGCACGCACAGTGCCCGGGTCTACCGGCTGGCCTACCGCCTGACCGGCAACCAGCACGACGCGGAGGACCTCACCCAGGAGGTCTTCGTGCGGGTCTTCCGTTCCCTGTCCACCTACACGCCCGGCACGTTCGAGGGCTGGCTGCACCGCATCACCACCAACCTGTTCCTGGACATGGTGCGGCGCCGCCAGCGCATCCGGTTCGACGCCCTCGGTGACGACGCGGCGGAGCGGCTGCCCAGCCGCGAGCCGTCCCCCGCGCAGCACTTCAACGACACCCACTTCGACGCCGACGTCCAGCAGGCGCTGGACACCCTCGCGCCGGAGTTCCGGGCCGCCGTGGTGCTGTGCGACATCGAGGGGCTGTCGTACGAGGAGATCGCGGCGACGCTCGGCGTGAAGCTCGGTACGGTGCGGAGCCGGATCCACCGGGGACGCTCCCACCTGCGCAAGGCTCTGGAACACCGGGCGCCCGGCGCCCGGCCCGCCGGCTCACCGGCCGACGTTCCCGCGCTCGCTGCCGTCGCACCGCAACCTGGCCAGGAGGGCGGCAGAGCGTGAGCAGCAGCGGTTCCGGCGACCCGCGCGACAAGCGCGCCGCCGCCGCGGAGCAGCACCTGGGCGACCGGCTCGCCGCGTTCGTCGACGGCGAGCTGGCGGACGACGCGCGGGACCGCGTCCAGGCCCATCTGGCGACCTGCCCCCAGTGCAAGGCCGCCGCCACCGAGCAGCGCCACCTCAAGAGCGTCGTGGCGGCCTCGGCGCTGCCCGCGATCCCCTCCGGCCTGCTCGCCAGGCTCCAGGGTCTCGCGGCGTGCGGCCCCGACGGCCCGGAAGGCCCCGGCGGCGACCCCAAGGGCGGTCCTCCCGGCCTCGCGGACCTGCGCGCGCTCCCCGGGCCCGGCGACGGGCCCGGACCCTTCGACAGCAGCCTGCTCGGCTCCGACGTCTTCGGCACCGGCACCCGCCGCCCCTCGTACCTCGGCCCCGGCCGCGACCTGGTCGCACCCGGCGAGGGCCGGGGCGCGCGCGGCTTCCGCATCCACGAGACGGCCCGCGGCCTGACCGGCGGCGCCGACCGCACCCCGCTCGACGTCCCCGTGCGCCCCCAGGCGGCACCCCGCGGCGGTGCGGCGGCGGTGGCCGCGGCCCAGGCGTCCTTCAGCCGGCGGTTCGCCTTCGCGGCGGCCGGCGCCTTCTCGATGGCGGCCATCGCGCTCGGCGGCGCCCTCCCGATGGAGGCCGGCGTCGACAACGGGGCCCACCCCGACGACGGGCCCGCCGTCACCCCCTTCAGCGCCAACTCGGTGACCGACACCCACGGCACCACCCCCCGCGACCTGCTGGACGTACGCGAGCGGCGGACGATGCGGCAGGCCAGGGTCGCGCCGTCCCCGTCGGCGGTCGCGACGCCCGGCAGCGTGCCCTCGGTCACCTCGGTGGCGCTGCGGTCGGCCGCCGCAGCGATAGCGGTCACCCCCACGACCACCGCCGGCGGACCCGCCGCGGTGCGCTGAGCAGCATGCTTTACGTGATGGTCAGCTCATTTCAACGTAGGGTTGGCGGCAGCCACTCCCGCGTCGCCCACGTGGGCAGGTAACGTAAGTGCGCCGGACACAGCCCCCCGGCTGCGGACGTCCCAAGGAGCTGCACGGTGTTCTTCGACATAGGCCCGCTTGAGCTGGTCGCGATCGTCGTCATCGCCGTGCTCGTCTTCGGCCCCGACAAGCTGCCGAAGGTCATCCAGGACGCGATGGCGTTCATCCGCAAGGTGCGGGAGTTCTCCGACAGCGCCAAGGAGGACATCCGCCGCGAGCTGGGTCCGGAGTTCAAGGACTTCGAGTTCGAGGACCTCAACCCGAAGACGTTCATCCGCAAGAACCTGATGAGCGACGACGACGAGTACGGCCTCAAGGAGCTCCAGGACCTCGGCAAGAGCCTGGATCTGCGCAAGGAGATGGCCGAGGTCACGGACGCGGTCAACGGCACGGACACCGCTGCCGCGCGCTCGTCCTCCGCGGGTTCCTCCGGTACGGGCTCCAAGGGTTCCTCCGGCACGGGCGGGGGCACCCCCGACCGGCTGCGCAAGCGCGACAAGCTGGCCGAGGACGAGACGCCGCCGTACGACTCCGACGCGACCTGAGGGCCCCTCACCCACCCGCGGCCCGGGTCGCGCGGCACCGTCCGGGCGTCAACCTGAACGCGCGATTTCACCCTATCGAGTGGTCATTGTCCGTGTGTTCGCCGTCACCCCACGCGGTTTCGGCCCCCGAACCCACCCAGGGTCGGGCAAGATGGCGTCGCCCAGAAGGGCACTTCGAGGAGGCGCGACCCACATGGAGACCAGGACCGGCACGGCGCGCAGCGCGGTCGACGGCTACTTGACCGCCGACTTCCCCTGGTACGGCCTGGACGAGGCGTTCACCGGGCGCCGCTGGCTGCACACGGTCGGGACGAGCGGCGACAGCACGGTCGAGTACGGCTCGACGGGGCACGGCGACGAGCCCACGCTCAAGGCCGACCCCGCGGACGAGAGCCGGCGTTTCGCCGTGGTCATGACGGTCGCCCAGCGGCCCCGCAGGCGCACACCGGACGGCACCGGGCTGCTGGAGGCCACGTCCGTCTCCTCGGCCGCCTGGCTGGCCGGCTCCGGCCTGCTGGCCTGCACCTGGCCCACGACGATGGAACGCGCCCTGCGGCAGGACTGGCTCGACCAGCAGACCGCCACGGCGTGGGAACTCGCCGACGACCTCGACGGCTCCGGCTGGGCCGCGCTCACCCTTCCGGTGGACGGCGAGCCCACGCCCTTCCACTACCGCGAATCGGAGTACGGCTGGGTCCTCGCGGGTTCCGCCGCGGGCGTCCACCTCGGCGCGTTCGGGCGGGGCATGAGCGCGTACGGGTTGGCCTTGGCGGCCATCCCCGACATCCGCGCGTACGACGCCGCGTAGCGCTTCCAGCGGGGGCCCAGGCCGCCCCGGGGTGCCCCTTGCGGTGGGCGTCGCGACCAGCCCGCCGTCGTGGCCGGTCGCGCAGTTCTCCCACGCGCCCCTGGGGGCACCTCTCGGGCGGAGCCCGGGGGAGAACTGCGCGGCCGGCCCACCGCCGGCGGACGGTCCCGGGGCGACCGGAACAGGCAGCCCGGAGGGCTGGACGCGAGGCCCGCGGAGGGTCAGAACTTGTTGCGCGGGGTGATCCCCAGGGAGAGCCCGGACAAACCGCGCTGGCGCGCGCTCAGCTTCGAGGCGATGCCGCGCAGAGCGGCACCCGCGGGGGAGTCGGGGTGGGCGACAGCCACCGGGCGGCCGTCGTCACCGCCTTCGCGCAGGCGGACGTCGATGGGGATGCGCCCGAGCACCGGCACGGCCGCGCCCGTCGTACGGGTGAGGCCCTCGGCGACCCGGTCGCCGCCGCCCGTGCCGAAGACCTCGACGATCTCGTCGCAGTGCGGGCACGGCATGCCCGCCATGTTCTCCACGACGCCCACGATCTTCTGGTGCGTCTGCACCGCGATCGCGCCCGCCCGCTCGGCGACCTCCGCGGCGGCCTGCTGCGGGGTCGTCACGACGATGATCTCCGCGTTGGGCATGAGCTGGGCGACGGAGATCGCGATGTCACCGGTGCCGGGCGGCAGGTCGAGCAGCAGCACGTCGAGGTCGCCCCAGTAGACGTCCGCGAGGAACTGCTGGAGCGCGCGGTGCAGCATGGGTCCGCGCCAGACGACCGGCTCGTTGCCGGGGGTGAACATGCCGATCGAGATGACCTTCACCCCGTTGGCCGACGGCGGCATGATCATGTTCTCGACCTGTGTGGGGCGCCCGTCCGCGCCGAGCATGCGCGGCACGCTGTGCCCGTAGATGTCCGCGTCCACGACGCCGACCTTGAGCCCGTCCGCGGCCATCGCCGCCGCGAGGTTGACCGTCACCGAGGACTTGCCGACGCCGCCCTTGCCGGAGGCCACCGCGTAGACCCGGGTCAGCGAGCCCGGCTTGGCGAAGGGGATCTCCCGCTCGGCCTGCCCGCCGCGCAGCGTCTCCGCGAGCCCGCGGCGCTGCTCGTCGCTCATCACGTCCAGCTCGACCCGCACCGAGGCGACACCGGGGACGGCGGCGACGGCCGCCGTCACGCGCTCGGTGATCGTGTCCCGCATCGGGCAGCCGGACACCGTGAGGTAAACGCCGACGGCGACGGCGCCGTCCGCGGTGATGTCCACGGATTTGACCATGCCGAGGTCGGTGATCGGCTTGTGGATCTCCGGGTCGTTCACCGTGGCCAGTGCGGAGCGCACGGCCTCGTCCGTCGGTGCGGCGGCCGGCGCGGTGCCCGAGCCGTACGTGGTGGTAGCCATACGTTGATGGTACGGCGGGCGCGGAGGGCGGATCAGCGGCCCCGTCCGTCTGCTTCGTCACCCCGCGCGGCGTGCGGACGGTCCCGTTCGCGGGGGTGCGGGCGGCGCTCCTCGATCTCCTTGAGCAGGTCCTGCAGCTCCGAGCGGATCCAGTCGCGGGTGGCGACCTCACCGAGGCCCGCCCGCAGCGCGGCGACCTCGCGCGTGAGGTATTCGGTGTCGGCGATGCTGCGCTCGTTCTGCTTGCGGTCCTGCTCCAGGTTGACCCGGTCCCGGTCGTCCTGCCTGTTCTGCGCCAGCAGGATCAGCGGGGCCGCGTAGGAGGCCTGGAGCGACAGCGCGAGCGTCAGGAAGATGAAGGGGTAGCGGTCGAAGCGCAGGTCGCTGGGCCCGAAGGCGTTCCACAGCACCCACATGATGATGACGACCGTCATCCAGACGATGAAGCGCCCCGTGCCGAGGAAGCGCGCGACGCGTTCGGAGAGGTTGCCGAAGGCCTCCGGGTCGTACGCGGGCAGCCAGCGGCGCCGGACGTCGCGCGGCTGGTCCAGCCGCACCCGGACGCGCGGCGGCGCGGTGGCCCCCGCGGGGTTCCGGGCCCCGGCGCGGTCGCGGTCGTCAGCGGCCATCGTCCGCCTCCGCCGTGGTGTCGGCGGCGGGCCCGGTGCCGTGCAGCTCGGTCTCCCGCCAGTCCTCGGGCAGCAGGTGGTCCAGGACGTCGTCGACGGTCACCGCGCCCAGCAGGGCGCCGCTCTCGTCGACCACCGGCGCGGAGATCATGTTGTACGTCGCCAGGAAGCTGGTCACCGACGGCAGCGCGGTGTCCGGGGCGAGCGGCCGCAGGTCGGTGTCGACGATCGCGCCGAGCAGCGTGAACGGCGGGTCGCGCAGCAGCCGCTGGAAGTGCACCAGGCCCAGGTACTTGCCGGTGGGCGTCTGGTCGGGCGGCCGGCACACGTAGATCTGCGCGGCGAGCGCGGGCGACAGGTCGGGGTTGCGGATCCGGGCGAGCGCGTCGGCGACCGTCGCGTCCGGGCGCAGCACGATCGGCTCGGTCGTCATGAGCCCGCCCGCGGTGCGCTCCTCGTACGACAGCAGCCGCCGCACGCCCGCCGCGTCCTGCGGGCGCATCAGGGCCAGCAGCCGTTCCTGGTCGTGGTCGGGCAGCTCGGCCAGCAGGTCGGCGGCGTCGTCGGGGTCCATCGCCTCCAGGACGTCCGCGGCGCGCTCCTCCTGGAGCTTGCCGAGGATCTCCACCTGGTCGTCGTCCGGCAGCTCCTCCAGGACGTCGGCGAGCCGGTCGTCGTCGAGCGCCGCGGCGACCTCCCCGCGGCGCTTGGGGGACAGGTGGTGCAGGACGTTGGCGAGGTCGGCGGGGCGCAGCTGCTCGAAGGTCGCGACCAGGTTCTCCGCGCCCTGCTCGCCCTCGGGGAGCCGGAAGCCGCTGACCGACGACCAGTCGACGGTGAGCGCCTCGCCCTTGCGGCGCAGGGCGCCGGACTTGCCGCGGCGGATGAAGACCTTGTCGATCTCCCAGTCCCTGCGGGCCGGCAGCTGCGCCATGGACACATCGAGGACGGTGACCTCCTCGCCCGCGTCCTCGCCCGTCGCCGTACCCTCCGTGGCGCCCTCCGCGGCCCCGCCGTCGGGCATCCAGCGCACCCGGCGGTCCAGCAGTTCGCCGAGCACCAGCGTCTCGGTCGGCCGCTGCTCGAAACGCCGCACGTTCAGCACCCCCGTGGTGATGACCTGGCCCGCCTCCACACCCGTCACCCGGGTCATCGGCAGGAAGATCCGGCGCCGCCCGACGACCTCGACGACCAGGCCCAGCACGCGCGGCGGGCGCCCGCCCACCCGCAGCATCACCACGACGTCCCGGACCCGCCCGACCTCGTCGCCGTTGGGGTCGAAGGCCGCGACGCCCGCCAGATGGGACACGAAGACCCGCGGGGTGCCTGCGACCATCGGGCCTCCTCACCGGATCCGCGCCGCCACTCCCCGCAAGGCTAACCCGTGCCGATCTTGCGCGCCGTACGAAAGCCCCCGCAACGCCCCCTGTGCAGCGTCCCCGGGACCTTTCGCCGGGGAGGACGGGTGCTCCGGCGGGGTACGGTGCGGTAGCTTCAGCCACGCCCGCCGCCGCCGTCACCGAGGGGTTCGAGCCCACGTGTTTCCCGCTCGCAGGACCGCCCGTAGGACTGCCCGCCAGGCCGCCGCCGTCCTCGCGGGCCTGACCGCGGCGCCGCTGCTCGGCGGCTGCCTGGGCCTGGGCGGGGACCCGGACGCCGGCACCAACGGCGTCGGCAAGCTGCCCGCGAAGACCATCGAGCAGCAGGCGAGCGCCGCCGCGGCGGGCGCCGACGCCGTACGGCTGACCGGCACGGTCGTCAGCGGCGGCCAGACCTACCGCCTCGACATGCGGCTGCGCGCCGACGGCGGGGTCGGCGAGGTCACCACCAAGGGCGACACCTTCCAGCTGCTGCGGGTCGGCGACGACCTCTACCTCAAGGCCGGGGCCGACTTCTACGGCGACGGCGGCGACGACAAGGACAGCCGGGCCGCGGCGGCCAAACTCAACGGCAAGTACGTCAAGGTGCCGCCCGGCGACCCGGCCTACCAGCAGTTCAGCGGCTTCACCGACAAGAAGGTGCTGCTCTCCGACCTCTTCGTGGTGGACGGCACGCTCGGCGTCGGCGACCACCGCAAGGTCGGCGACACCAAGACCATCGAGCTGACCGGCTCCAAGGGCGGCAGCCTCGACGTCTCCCTCAAGGGCACCCCCTACCCGCTGCGCTACCAGCGCGCGGGCGGCGCGGGCACGCTCACCCTGTCCGACTGGGGCGAGGACTTCACCCTCGCGGCGCCCGGCACGTCGCAGGTCGTCGACTACGGGAAGACGGTCGGCACGACGGCCACGCCCAAGCCCTCCGCGTCGGCCTCGGCCTCCGCCTCCGCGAAGAAGTAGCTCAGCCGCGCGGCCGCCGCCGGGCCAGCAGCCGCGGCAGCCCCGCCGGGATCGGCTCGCGGGTCGTCGCGGGCGTCGGCCGCGGGGGAGCCGCACCCGAACCGTCCGGCACGGCGCCCGGACCCTCCACGGGAGAGCCCTGCGGGGTGAGCCGGAAGAGGGTGCACTCGCGGGCCCACCGCTCGTCCACAAAATCCGCGTCCGCCGCGTTCAACCGCTTGCCGCGCAACTCCCCGACCGCCGCGTGCCACGCCTCGGACCCCGCCGGTACGACCGCGGCCCGCGCCTGCCACCGGACCAGCCGCCCGCCCTTGTCCTTGCTCCGCACGGTGACCCCCACGACCGCCCCGTCCGCCAGCCCCGGCGGCACCGGCTGCTCGGTGGGCCCCCCGCACAGCACGTACGCCCCGCCGTCCCCCCACACGTGCCACACGGCCTGCCCCTCCACCCACACCAGCCCCGACTTCTTGACCCCCTCCTCGACAAGAGCGGCGGCCATTTCTTCGGCGGAGGGCGTCGACGTCATACGGCCAGGGTAGAGGGCGGGCGGCGGGCGTTTTCAGGGGCGCCGACAGTACCTCCCGGGCGAGGCTCCGGGGGAGAACCGCGCGACCGGCCACGGCGATACGCGTTCTCCGCCAGCGCCCGAGAGCGGCACCCCCTCCCGCATCCCCACCGGCGCAGCCGAAAGACAGGTGCTCGGCCCACGAACGGGCCTTACCCTGGTGGCGGCCCCCCCTCGAACGACGCAGCCCCCGCCAGGAGCCCCGTGACCGCCCCGCAGACCACCCCCACCGCGCCCGCGGGCAAGGGCACAGCCACCACCGCGGCCCCCGGCGGGGATCTCGCACCCGCCGGCCGGGGGGCGGACCTCGCCCTCCTCGGCGTCGCCATCGCCGGCGTCTCCATGTCGGCCCCGCTCATCGCCGCGACAGCGGCCCCCGCCCTGGCCATCGCCTTCTGGCGGAACGCGATGGCGGTCGGGGTCCTCACCCCCGTCGCCCTGTGGCGGCACCGCGGCGAGCTGCGCCGCATGGGGCGCCGCGCGCTCACCCTCTCCGGCGCCGCCGGTCTCGTACTGGCGCTGCACTTCGGGCTGTGGCTGCCGAGCCTGACGATGACGTCGGTGGCGACCTCCACCGCGCTGGTCACCACGACCCCGATCTGGACGACGCTGATCCTGCGGCTGCGCGGCCACCGCCCGCCCGCGCTGGTGTGGGCGGGCACCGCGCTCGCGGTCGTGGGGGTGCTGATCCTCACCGGAATCGACATGTCGACCGACACCCGCGCCCTCGCGGGGGACGCGCTCGCGCTCGCCGCGGGCCTGGCGGCGGCCGTCTACATGCTGCTCGGCTCGGAGGTGCGGCGGACGGCGACGACGACCGCGTACACGTACGTCTGCTACTCGACGACCGCGTTCGCGCTGCTCGTGGCCTGCCTGGTGTCGGGGTCGGCGCTCGGCGGGTACGACGGGCGGAGCTGGCTGAAGATCGCCGCGCTGACCGTCGTGGCGCAGCTGCTGGGGCACTCGCTGCTCAACCGGGTCGTCCGGGGTCTCGGGCCGTCGACGACCTCGACGGCGATCCTGCTGGAGACCCCGGGCGCGGCGCTGATCGCCGCGCTGTGGCTGGGCCAGACCCCGCCCGCCGCCGCGTATCCGGCGCTGGTGGTCATCCTCGCGGGCCTGGCCCTCGTGGTGCTCGCGGACGTCCGCCGCGAGCCGTAGGGCCTGGTTACAGCCAGCCGTTGCGGCGGAAGCCGCGGTGGATGGTGTAGCAGATGGCCAGGATGACGCCCAGCACCATCGGGTAGCCGAACCGCCAGCGCAGCTCGGGCATGTGGTCGAAGTTCATGCCGTAGACGCCGGTGATCATCGTGGGGACGGCCAGGATGGCGGCCCACGCGGTGATCTTGCGCATGTCCTCGTTCTGCACGACGGTGGCCTGCGCGAGGTTGGCCTGGAGGATCGAGTTGAGCAGGTCGTCGAAGCCGGTGACCTGCTCGTGGACGCGCGCGACGTGGTCGGCGACGTCCCGGAAGTACTTCTGGATCTCGGGGTCGACCAGCCGCATCGGCCGCTCGCCCAGCAGCTGCATCGGCCGCAGCAGCGGGGAGACCGCGCGCTTGAACTCCAGCACCTCGCGCTTGAGCTGGTAGATGCGGCCCGCGTCGCCGCCGCGCGAGGACTTGCCGGGCTCGGCGGAGAAGACGTCGATCTCGACCTCGTCGATGTCGTCCTGCACCGCGTCGGACACGGCCAGGTAGTCGTCGACGACCTGGTCGGCGATGGCGTGCAGCACCGCCGAGGGGCCCTTGGCGAGCAGCTCGGGGTCGTCCTCCAGCCGGTGCCGGAGCGCCCGCAGCGAGCCGTGGCCGCCGTGCCGCACGGTGATGACGAAATACCGGCCGGTGAAGACCATGACCTCACCGGACTCCACGACCTCGCTGGTCGCGGTGAGTTCGGCGTGCTCGACGTAGCGGATCGTCTTGAAGACGGTGAACAGCGAGTTGTCGTAGCGCTCCAGCTTGGGCCGCTGGTGGGCGTGCACCGCGTCCTCGACGGCCAGCGGGTGCAGGCCGAACTCCTCGGCGATGCCCGCGAACTCCTGCTCGGTCGGCTCGTGCAGACCGATCCACACGAAGCCGTCGCTGCCGTCGCACTGGTCGGACGAGCGGCCGGCCCGTACCGAGGCGAGCGCCTCGCGCAGCCCGACGACGTCCGGGCAGCGCACCCCGTCGCGGTAGACCGCGCAGTCCACGACGGCGCTGGTGGCCGTCGCGGTGTCACGTGTCGGGCCGTAGTCGTGGTTCGCCGGGGACTTGCGCAGGGCAGGACGTACGACTGCGCGAAGGTCACGGATCATCGACATGGCAAGCTCCTTCACGGACTGGCCGACGGCATCACGCCGCACTGAACTGAAAAGCTGCTGATGTGGATCAGAACTGGGTGATCACAGGCAGTTCAGGGCGCGCTCTCCCGAAGCGGAACGCTCCGCGGGCGGACAGGCCGTGACGATCCGCGTTTCACGGCGCACGGGCCGGGTAAGGAACGCGGGAGGCTCAGCGGGTCACACTGCGTGCGGGGCGGCGGCAAGGGAAGAGCGGCCGGTACTGCACGGTCGACTAGGATCCATGTCAGTCCCCACCTCCTCCGGCCAGTCCCCGCTGAGGGATGACTTCGCGAACGCCACACTTTAGCAAGCTGAGGGTACGCCCACCGCGCCGCATGTGCGATCCGAACGCGTTCTATGCTCCCCGCATGGGTGACATTCTGGACACGGTCGAGGAACGCCTCCGCTCCGTCTTCGGCGAACCCGACGCCCGCGCGTCGGTGACGTTCCTCGGAGCCGAACGCATCGAGGTGCTGCGTTTCACACAGGGGGAGCTGCGCCGCTACGCCACGCTCGGCATGTCGGCCCAGCCCATGGCCGATCCGCTCGCCTCCGTCACCGACCCCTTGCGCGGGCCGCGCGCCGAGGTCCATCTGACCGTACGCGCCGGGCGTGCGGACACCTCGCCGGTCCTGCGCGCGCTCGCCACGGCGGCGGCGTCCCCGCAGGTCGAGGGCCTCGTCCTGGCGGACGGCAACACGCTGGACTTCGGCGGACCCCTGTGGCCCGGCGCCCCCTTCATGGCCTTCCTCGCCACCGCCCCCGGCGAAGCCGTCCCCGACCTCCCGCTCCCCGCCCCCCGCGACCCGGTCCGCTTCTTCCCCCTCGTCCCCCTCACCCCGGCGGAGGCGGCTTTCAAGCGCGCGAAGGGCCCGCAGGCCCTGCGAGACCTGTGGGCCGAGCACGCCACGGACCTGACGGACCCGGTCCGCCGGGCGGTGCCGCTTTCCGCGTAGCGCGGCGCGGCCGTGAGCCCCTACCGGGTCGGGGTCAGGGCCGGTGCGGGCACCGGGACGGGGTGCGGCTCGACCGCGAGGTGGCGGCGGCGCACCCCGACGACGGCCGCGCCGCCCAGGGCGGCGACCGCGGCCACCACGAACGGCATGTGCACGTCCGACCACTCCTCGATCTTCGGCGCGAGGTACGGCGCCGCCGCCGCGGCGAACCACCGGACGAAGTTGTAGCCCGCGCTGGCCACCGGGCGCGGCGCGTCCGAGACCCCGAGCGCCAGCTCGGTGTACACCGTGTTGTTGACGCCGATGAACGCACCCGACAGCACCGTGCAGACGATCGCCGTGGTGTGCGACCCGTACCCGAGGACGACGAGGTCCGCGGCGAGCAGGACGAGCGAGGCGCCCACCACCCGCAGCGAGCCGAAGCGGGCCTGGAGCCGCGGTGCGATCAGCACCGAGAAGACGGCAAGCAGCACGCCCCAGCCGAAGAAGACCGCGCCGGAGCGGTAGGGCGACATGTTGAGCACGAACGGCGTGAAGGCCAGCACCGTGAAGAAGGCGTAGTTGTAGAAGAAGGCCGACGCGGCGGCGGAGGCGAGTCCGGGGTGGCCGAGGGCCTTGACCGGGTCCAGCAGCGAGGTGCGCCGCGCGGGCTTGGGCTGCTCCTTCAGGAAGAGCGAGATCGCGACGAAGCCGATGGCCATGAGTGCGGCGGTGCCGAAGAAGGGGTAGCGCCACTTCATGTCGCCGAGCACCGCGCCGAGCAGCGGCCCGCAGGCCATGCCGAGGCCGAGCGCGGACTCGTACAGCAGGATCGCCGAGGCGGCGCCGCCGGTGGCCGCGCCGACGATGACGGCGAGCGAGGTCGAGACGAAGAGCGCGTTGCCCAGGCCCCAGCCCGCGCGGAAGCCGACGAGCTGGCCGACGCTGTCGGAGGTGCCGGCCAGCGCCGCGAAGACGACGACGAGCGCGAGGCCGCCGAGCAGCGTCTTGCGGCCGCCGATGCGGCTGGAGACGAAGCCGGTGACGAGCATCGCGACCGCGGTGATCAGGAAGTAGCTGGTGAAGAGCAGGGAAACCTGGCTGGGCGAGGCGTCCAGGCCCTTCGCGATGGACGGCAGGATCGGGTCGACGAGGCCGATGCCCATGAAGGCGACGACGGCGGCGCCGGCCGTGGCCCACACGGCGGTGGGCTGGCGCAGCAGGCTCACCTTCTCGTGCGCCATGTCCTCGGCGTTCTCGGTGTTCGCGGCGTTCTCGGTGTGCTGGGTGCCCTCGATGCCCTCGGTGTCGGTGCCTGGCTGCATGACCCGCGTTCCCCTCTGGCCCGGCGGACGGCCGGGACGGTCGGAGTAGTTGCTGTGTGCATTCAGTTTAGGTTGGCTATAGCAACTAATGCAACCTACACGTAATCTCCGGTGCGGGTCCGCGCCACGGACCCGCCCTCCGGACGGGTGATCGTCCTTGACGCGGGCACGCGGCTGGAGGACCGTGGGGATTTATGAGGGGCGAACCCAGTTGCCCGAAGTGCGGTGGCAGGGTCAGGGCGCCCGGCCTCTTCGCCGACTCCTGGCAGTGCGACGTGCACGGCACCGTGTATCCGCTGCAACCGGTCGTCCCGCCGAGCGTCGAAGGCCTCGGCGTGGTCGTCCACCGGTCGCAGGTACCGGTGTGGATGCCGTGGCCGCTGCCCGTCGGCTGGCTCTTCTCGGGTGTCGCCTCCGCCGGTGACGACCGCAGCGGCGGCCGCGCCACCGCCGTCGCCTGCTCCGGACCCGGACCCTTCGGCGGACCCGGCGAACTCATGCTCGTCGCCGAGGAACTGGGCGTCGGCCTCGGCGCCCGCTACGCCGGGATCGACGGCCCCGACCCCGGCCCCGGCATGTGCGTAGACAAGCCCCCGCATGCCAAGGTCCTCGCGGCCGGCCGCCCCACCGCCCTGTGGCACGTCGGCGGCGCCCCCGCCGACCGCGTCGTCTTCGCCGGCGAGGCCCGCGGGCTGTGGCTGTGGGCCATCGTCTGGCCCGAGGAGACCGGTCTGCTGATGTACGACGAGCTGGTCCTCACCGATCTGCGGGACGCCGGCGCCGAGGTCGATCTGCTGCCCTGCGGCGCGCTCACCCCCAGGCTGCTGGCCTGACCCGCACGACACCTGCGAATCGCAGGCCCGGACGGACGCTATCCTTGGCTTCGTCCGCTGTCCGCGCCGTCTTCCGGGAGCCCGTGCCGTGCGCATCGACCTGCACACCCACTCCACGGCCTCCGACGGCACCGACAGCCCCGCCGAGCTGATACGCAACGCCGCCGCGGCCGGGCTCGACGTCGTCGCCCTCACCGACCACGACACCGTCGCCGGGCACGCCGAGGCCGCCACCGCGCTCGCCGGCACCCGCCTGACCCTCGTCACCGGCGCGGAGCTGTCCTGCCGCGTCGGCGGCATCAGCATGCACATGCTGGCCTACCTCTTCGACCCCGCCGAGCCGCGGCTGCACGAGGCGCGCGAACTGGTCCGCGACGACCGTGTGCCGCGCGCCCGCGGCATGGTCGCCAAGCTCCAGGAACTCGGCGTGCCCGTCACCTGGGAGCAGGTCGCCCGGATCGCCGGGGACGGCTCCGTGGGCCGCCCGCACATCGCCACCGCCATGGTCGAGCTGGGCGTCGTCCCGACCGTCTCCGACGCCTTCACCTCCGAATGGCTCGCCAACGACGGGCGCGTCTACGTCGAGAAGGCCGAGTTCGACCCCTTCGAGGCGGTCCGCCTCGTCAAGGCCGCGGGCGGCGTGACCGTCTTCGCCCACCCCGGCGCGCACAAGCGCGGCGAGACCGTGCCGGACGAGGTGATCGCGGAACTGGCCGCCGCCGGGCTCGACGGACTGGAGGTCGACCACGTCGACCACGAGCCCGCCACGCGCGAGCGGTTGCGCGGGCTCGCGCGTGAGCTTCGTCTTCTGGCGACGGGCTCGTCCGACTACCACGGGTCCCGCAAGACCGTGCCCCTCGGGGCCTGCACGACTCCTCCGGAGGTGCTGGCCGACATCGCCGCCCGCGCGACGGGGGCGGAGCCCATCTCCGCGGTCTAGCCTCCCGCCGGGTGCCCTTGCCGCACGGGGTGCCTCGTTCTGCCGCCGCCGGACCTTCCCGCCGTGGGTGGTTGCTCGCGCAGTTCTCCCCCGGAGCTTCGCCCGGGAGGTACCCCCACGCGCCCCTGAAAACGCTCGCCCCGCGGGGCAGCCGCCCGCCCGCCCGCGTAGGGCCACACAACACCTTCAGCTCACGACGAAAGCTCAGCCATGTTCGACCTCACCCTCTTCGGGTCCGTGTTCTTCACGCTGTTCGTGATCATGGACCCGCCCGGCATCACGCCGATCTTCCTCGCCCTCACCTCGGGGCGGGCGACCAAGGTCCAGCGGCGGATGGCGGCGCAAGCCGCATGCGTCGCGTTCGGGGTGATCGTGGTGTTCGGGCTGTGCGGGCAGCAGATCCTGGACTACCTGCATGTGTCCGTGCCCGCGCTGCGGGTCGCCGGCGGGCTGCTGCTCCTGCTCATCGCGCTGGACCTGCTGACCGGCAAGGCGGACGAGCCGACGCAGACGCGGGACGTGAACGTCGCGCTCGTGCCGCTGGGGATGCCGCTGCTCGCGGGGCCGGGGGCGATCGTCACGGTGATCCTGGCCGTGCAGAAGGCGGACGGCTTCGCGGAGCAGACCTCCGTGTGGCTGGCGATCCTGGCGATGCATGTCGTGCTGTGGCTGACGATGCGTTACTCGCTGGCGATCATCCGGGTCATCAAGGAGGGCGGTGTGGTGCTGGTGACGCGGCTGTCCGGCATGCTGTTGTCGGCGATCGCCGTGCAGTCCGTCGCCAACGGCGTCCTCGGCTTCGTGCACGGCCAGGGCGGCTGATACCGCGCCCGGACATGCGAAGGCGCCCCGTACGAACCTGATGTACGGGGCGCCGTGCGTGTCGGCGATCGGTCGGCGTCAGTCCGCGAGGCCTTCGGCGGGGCGGATGTAGATGCGCTGGCCGAGGGCGGCAGCCTGCTGCACGATCTTGTTGACCGCGGAGGCGTCGACCACGGTGCTGTCCACGGCGTCGCCGTTCCGATCGTCAAGTCGCATGATCTCGAAGCGCATGGGGCTTCTCCCTTCGTCCCTCGTTACATGTGTGGTCAACGAACACCCCCTTCAAAACATTCCCTACCCTAAATAAAAATCTGTGCGGCGCCGACTACTTATCCGCCGCGGCGGATACGCCGGTCCAGAACGCCACGAGCGCGGCAGCCGTCTCGGCCGGCCGTTCGGCGTTGGGGGAGTGCTCCGCGCCCTTGACGACGACGCGCCGGGCGCCCAGCCGCTCCGCCATCGTGTCCAGCAGCGGGACCGGCCAGGCGTAGTCCACCTCTCCGGACAGTACGAGCTTCGGCAGCGGTATGGCGGCAAGTTCCGCCACTCGATCCCGTTCTGTCATCAACTGGCGTGCCGTGGCGATCAGCTGTTCGGGAACGGTGCCGACCCAGCGGCGGTGCAGGAAGTCGTCGAGCCATGCCGTGCCCGCGTCGGCGGGGGCCTCGACGACGTTGCCCGACGGGGTGTCGGAGCCCTCCGCGTCCAGCGAGCGCATCGCCCACCAGGCCGTCTCCATGTCCATGGTCGGCAGGTGGTCGATCAGCAGCTGCGTCCTGACCTGCTGGGCCGCGGTGATCGCGGCCGGGCCCGAACTCATCAGGGTGAGCGACGACCACGGGCCTGGGCCGTCCGCGAGCAGTGCCGCCCGGACGATGTGGCCGCCCAGGGAGTGGCCCAGGACATGCAGCGGGGCCCCGCCGGAGTCGGCGGCGAGCGCGGCGCCCTGCGCGGTGACGTCCGCGGCGAGCCGCCCTTGCGCGTACGCGGCCTCGTCGCGCGGGCCGCCCGACTCGTACTGGCCGCGGCCGTCCACCGCGACGACCCGGAAGCCCGCCGCCGACAGCGGGGCGAGCAGGTCGAGGAAGTCCTCCTTGCTGCCCGTGAAACCGGGGACGAGCAGCGCTGTGCCGCGAAGGCCGGGTGCCTCGGGAGCGGGCGGGGCGTCCAGGGCGGCGAAGGAACCGCGGGAGGTCTCCAGGCGGCGCGCCGAGGCGTGCGCCGGCAGATCCAGCGTGGTCGGTCGGCTCATGCAGCGAGATTACGCGGTGCATATGTCCGACAGGTTGCCGCTCGGGTCGCCGCGCGAAAGGAAACACCCCCGGCCGGATGGGGCCGGGGGTGCTCGGTGTGACCTCGCCGGGCCGTCAGGCGTCCTGCTCGACGGTGGCGGCGGCCTTGCGGGTGCGGCGGCGCGGAGCCTTCGGGGCCTCCTCGCCCTCCGGCGCCGCGGCGGGCGCGGGCACCTCGGAGGACGCGGCGGCCTTCCGGGTCCGGCGGCGCGGGGCCTTCGGCGCCTCGTCGGCGGCGGCCTCGGGGGCCTCCGCCGGGGCGGGCACCTCGGCCGCGGCCTTGCGCGTCCGGCGGCGGGGAGCCGCGGGGGCCTCCTCGGCGATGGGCGTGACGGGCGTGACCGGCTCGGCGACGACCTCGGCGACGGCTTCCGCGGCCGGTGCGGCGGCCTTGCGGGTCCGGCGGCGCGGGGCCTTCGGGGCCTCCTCGGCCTCGACGGCGGGCGCGGGAGCCGGAGCGGCCGGAGCCGCCTCGGCGACCGGTGCGACCGCCTCGGCCGTGCCGTCCGCGGGCGTCACCGGCGTCACGGCCGACCCGGCGGCACCGCTGCGCGTCCGGCGCCGGCGGCGCGGAGTACGCGGTCCGCCCGCGGCCGGATCGGCGGCCTCGGTGGCCGTCTCCGTACCCGCCACGGCGTTCTCGGCGCCTTCCGCGCCGGCGGACTGGCCGCCGCGCGTCCGGCGGCGCTGCCGCGGGGTGCGCGGTGCGCGGGGCTGGCGCTCCTCGGCGGCGGGCGCGCTGCCCGCGCGTCCGCCACGGCCCCGGCCGCCGGCGCTGCGGCCACCGCCGCGGCCGCCGGTCTCGCCGAGGTCCTCGACCTCTTCGGCGTCCAGACCCGCCCGGGTGCGCTCGGCCCGGGGCAGTATGCCCTTGGTGCCGGCCGGGATGCCCAGCAGCTCGTAGAGGTGCGGGGAGGTCGAGTAGGTCTCCTCCGGGTCGTTGAAGGAGAGGTCGAGCGCCTTGTTGATCAGCTGCCAGCGCGGGATGTCGTCCCAGTCGACGAGGGTGATCGCGGTACCCGACGCGCCCGCGCGGCCGGTGCGGCCGATGCGGTGCAGATAGGTTTTCTCATCCTCGGGCGTCTGGTAGTTGATGACGTGCGTGACGCCTTCGACGTCGATACCGCGGGCGGCCACGTCGGTGCACACCAGGACGTCGACCTTGCCGTTGCGGAAGGCGCGCAGCGCCTGCTCGCGGGCGCCCTGGCCGAGGTCGCCGTGCACGGCGCCGGAGGCGAAGCCGCGCCGCTCCAGCTGCTCCGCCACGTCGGCGGCGGTGCGCTTGGTGCGGCAGAAGATCATCGCCAGGCCCCGGCCGTCGGCCTGGAGGATCCGGGAGACCAGCTCGGGCTTGTCGAGGGAATGCGCGCGGAAGACGTGCTGCGTGGTGTTCGCCACCGTCGCGCCCTCGTCGTCCGGCGCGGTCGCGCGGATGTGGGTGGGCTGCGACATGTAGCGGCGG
>NZ_JBSGHL010000095.1:0-19953 GCF_053604375.1 Streptomyces sp. NPDC004031
ACCCTGCGGCTCTCCGGAGGCGGCGACGGCTGTCAACAAATTCCCCTGACAACGTTGTCACCCCCTCCGTGCCCGAGCTTTCCCCTGAGCAGGCGGCGTCACATCGCGCGCATCCGCAGATAGCGCCGGATGTCCGGGACGACCTGGGCGATGGCGGCGCCGACGGCCGCCGCAGCGGTACCGACGGCCAGCATCTTCTTCACCATGGCGAGGTGCTCCTCTCGTGTGTGACCGCGTCCGGGACCGCGCGGTCCCCGTCCTGCCGTACGGGCAGGCCGTCCGTGCCCCCGTCCGCCCCGTCGTCCGCCGCCCCCACCAGTTCGCGGACCAGCCCGACCGCCGCCGGGACCGCCGCCTCGACGGCGGGGCTCAGGCCCATGCCCTCCCCGACGTCCGCCGGTTCGCAGCCCACGACCACGACCCGGCGCGGGGGAGCGCCGCCGGTGCCCGCGCACAGCGTGCCGAGCAGCGCCAGCACCGCGTCCGGCGTCATCCGGTGCCCGTCGAGCACGGCGCCCGGGTGCGCGTCCGTACCGCACTCCCCGGCGTCGAGGACATACAGGGTGCCGGGGGCGCCGCCGCGCGCGGTGGCGTCCACCAGGACGAGGGTGTCGTAGCCGTCGAGCAGCCGGTAGGCGAGGTCCACCCCCCGCACCCCGGCGTCCAGCACCTCGACGCCCGCGGGCAGTCCGGCGCGCGGCAGCCGCCGTACCGTCTCCACGCCGAAGGCGTCGTCGCCGAGGAAGATGTTGCCGACCCCGGCGACCAGCGTCCGGCCGCGGGCGGCGGGCGCGGCCGGTCCGGCGCTCACGCGTCCTCCAGCGGGCTGATCTCGTCCGGCTGGAAGTACAGGAACCTGCCCTGCTCGCGCCGGATGTCGGCGCCCGGGTCGCCGTCGACGGTCACCGCCAGGTGCACCCCGCCGTCCACGTCGTGCAGCACCGCCTCGACCAGCGCGCTGCGGCCGTGCAGGAAGAGGTCCTGCGCGTCGGTGCGGCGCAGCCCCGGGCGCAGCACGACCCGGCTGCCCGCGCCGATCGCGCGGCCGCCGACCAGGACGCGGTCGGTGTCCGGGTCCACGGTGCGGTCGCCGCCCGGGTCCCACCACGGGGTGCCGGGCTCCACCAGCAGGTCGGCCTCGCCGGACGGCGTACCCGCTCCGGTGACCTCGCGCAGCGAGCGCACCGCGCCGTGCAGCCGCTCCAGGACCTCCGGCGGCATCGAGTCGGCGAGGTCCACGACGGCGGCGGCCCGCGGGTCCGTGCCGCGGGCCTCGCGCTTCTCCCGGTCGGTGAGCGTCGCCGTGCGCAGCGTCAGGATCTCGTCGATCTCCAGCGCGTCGTAGAGCGCCCCCGGGCTCTCCGGCGCCACGGCCGGGTGGTCCTCCAGGATGATCGGCGAGGCCAGCACCACGTCCGCGGCGCCGTCCCGCCCCGCGAGCACGGGCCAGGACCGCAGGTTCGTGCACGCGGCGGTCGCGGCCCGCGCCCACTGCGGAGGGTCGGTCAGCGACAGGAAGCGGCCCGTGTCCAGACCGAGCATCAGATGGGCCGAGATCAGCGCCCGCGGCAGGGCCGCCGTACGGTCGGCGCCTTCGGGCGGACCCGCCTCGGCGGTGTTCTCCACCACGGCGGCCAGCCGCTGTACCGCGTACGGGCCCGGCAGTTCGGCCGCGGTGAGGGTGACGCGGCCGCGCAGCGGCTCGCGGGAGTGCACCAGGCGGCCCACGAGCCGCCCGTCCTCGTGGACGTCCTCGGTCTCCTCGCCCCCCGCGACGGTGAAGTCCACGGTGTGCCCGACGGCCAGCTCCGCCACCGGCACCTCGACGGTGACGCGTTCCTCCACGCCCTCGTCCCATGCGCTCAGCACCCGGTCGGCCAGCTCCAGTTCGCCGGTGTCCGCGAAGCCGCCGCCGGGCAGCGCCCGCTGCACCCGGCGCCGCCGGGCGTGCAGGAAGCGCAGCTCGGCGTGCAGGACGGCGCCGCCGCGCGGCTCCATGAGCACCTCGGTGCGCTGGGCGCAGTGCTCCCCGCTCGTCTCGCCCCAGCCCGGCGGCACGAGCACGCCGAACTGCCAGCGCAGCCGGTTCTTGGCCGCCGACGCCCGGTAGGGGTAGAGGACGTAGCCCTCCAGCAGCACCGCGTCCGCCACCGCGCGGGCCGCCGCGAAGCGGTCCCCGGTGTCCGTCGCCGTCATGAGGCCGCACGGCCCGGGACCAGGGGCCGGCCGTCGCGGTCGGCGGCGGCGAGCAGCGATTCCACGGTGGCCTCCCACGACGGCAGCGCGTGCCGTGAGCGGTAGGCGAGCAGCGCGTCCATCGCCGTTCCCGGCAGCCGCAGCCACCCGCAGCCGGGGAAGTGCTGCTCGACCATCTCCCGCCACACCGCGACCGGCATCCGGCAGGTGGCCTCGCGGTCCCACGGCACCGGCTCCACCCGGTAGCCGCCGGGCCCGGTGAAGGCCGTCCCGGCGAAGAGCACCAGCAGCGGCACCTCGCCGTCCTCCAGCGCGCCGAAGTAGCGCGTGGCGGCGACGTCCATGTCGTACGTGCACGGCACCGGCAGGTCCGCCTCGGTCTCGCCGGTGAAGCCCGGCACCACCAGCGACACCTGCGCGAACTGCAGCGGCAGCAGCGTGCTGCCCCAGCGCGAACGCGCGCCGAACAGGTCGGCCAGGCCCGCCGCCTCGCCCGCCGAGTAGCCGCGCCGGGCCGGTTCGATCCGGAACTGGCAGCGCAGCGCCATCGCGTGCACCCGGGTGCCGGGATCGGCGGTCACCCGCAGCCGGAAGACCAGCGTGGGCCCGGCGGCGTAGCGGTCGGCGCGCACCCCGGTGCACGCGAAGGAGAAACCGGTCACGCGGCGTCCTCCCGGAAGGGCCGGGCGCGCCCGGCGACGGAGGCGAAGAACGCGTCGAGCGCCGCCCGTGCCTCGGCGCCGCCGTCGAAGCCCTGCCACAGCAGCCGCATCCGGCCGACGAGTTCGTAGCAGGCGTCGATCGGCACCAGGTAGCAGGCGCAGCCGGCGTCGTCGCGGCGCAGCAGCAGCGCCTCGACGTCCGGCCGGAGCACGGCGGCGAGCCGGGTGCGGTCCAGCACCTCCTGCCAGGAGTCCGGTTCGAGCTCGCTCTCGGTGGCGCCCGCCGGGCTCGGGTAGAGGGCGACGAAGCGGTCCAGGGCGGCGTTGCGGAAGAAGAACACCACCCCGACCGGGATGCGCAGGCGCTCCCAGGCCGCGTCGTCCACGGTGTGGCCGGGGTCGGTGAGCCAGCGGTCCGGCACGGTGCGGAAGCGGCCGTGCGCGGAGCCGGGGTTCTCGAACAGCATGGCGCACGCCGGGCAGGCGCACGCCAGCGTGCGCCGGTCGGTGTCCACCAGGTGCCGGTGCCCGGCGCCCACCCCGGTCCCGCCCAGCCCGGTCCCGCCCACCCCGGTCCCGCCCAGCCCGGTCCCGCACAGCTCGCACCGCTCGGGCCGCGGCGGGGCCGGCGCGGTGAAGCGCCGCAGTCCCGCCGGGCGGCCCGCGATGTCCTGGCCGAGCGTCATGAGGCGCCCGCCGCGCCGGGCCGGGCCCCGATCTGCAGCAGCACCGGTTCGCCCGGCCCCGCGGGCTCCAGCTCCACCCGGGTCACCTCGGCGGCGAAGCAGGCCAGCGCGTCCTCCACCGCCTGCCGGGCGGCGTCCCCGGCGGGCGCCCCGCCGGAGCAGCCGCACCCGCCGGACGCGGGGGCGGACCGCAGCCGCAGCACGCCGGTGTCCGGGTCGAAGCCGGTCAGCTCGACCGGTCCGCCGGGCAGCCGGCCCAGCGCCCGGGTGATGCGCGCCGTCAGGTCCTCCGGGTGCAGGTCGTGCAGGACGAGCATGCCCGATACCAGGTCGTCGCCGAGCAGCTGCTCGACCGCCTGCGGGCCCTGCCGCCGGGCCAGTTCCAGCACCCGGGCGAGCCCGGCGCCGTAGAAGTCCATGAGGGTGCGCACCAGGTCCTCGGCGGCCTCGCACGCGGCGCGGTCGCCGGTGGCCGCGAGCCGGTCGAGGACGTCCTCGACGCGCCGCCCGGCCGTCTCGGCGTCCCGCACCCGCTCCTGTGCCGGCGCGGTCATCCGCCCATTCCGCTCAGCCCGGTCGGCACGTGCATCGTCTGCACCGTCTTCCCGCCGCCGACGTACATGTGCACCCCGCACGGCAGGCACGGGTCGAAGCTGCGCACCGCGCGCATGATGTCGATGCCCTTGAAGTTCTCCGGGGAGTTCTCCTCGAAGATCGGCGTGTTCTGCACCGCGTCCTCGTACGGACCCGGGGTGCCGAAGGAGTCGCGGGTGCTGGCGTTCCACGGGGTCGGCGGGTAGGGGTGGTAGTTGGCGATCTTGCCGTCGCGGATCACCATGTGGTGCGACAGCACCCCGCGCACCGCCTCGGTGAAGCCGACGCCCAGGCCCTCGTCGGGCACCTCGAACTTCTCCCATGTCTGCGTGCGCCCGGCGCGCACCTCGGCCAGGCCCTGCTCGGCGAAGTGCAGCGCGACCGCGGCCGCGTAGGCCTGGAAGTACGTGCGGGCGCGGTTGCGCTCCAGCGCGTTGCTCCACTTCGGGATCTTCCACTCGAAGCTGGTCTCCGGCTTGGTCATGGTGCGCGGCAGGTTGATGACCACGCTGTGGCCGGTCGCCTTGACGTAGCCGATGTCGACCAGGCCGGACAGCGCGGTCGACCACAGCCGGGCGATCGGGCCGCCGCCGGTGTCGAGCGCGAGGTGGTCCTTGCCGTCGAACCAGCGCGGCGACATCACCCAGCTGTACTTGTCGTCGAAGTCCCGCTTCTGCGGCGCCGGGATGGTGTGCTGGTTCCACGGGTGCCGCGGGTCGACGGGGTTGCCCAGCGGGTCGTGGGTGACGAAGCGCTCCTGGCCCTCCCAGTCCTGGTAGTAGGAGCTGCCGAGCAGGATGCGGATGCCGAGGTTGATCTCGGTGAGGTCGTTGGTGACGAGCTTGCCGTCCACGATCACACCGGGCGTGACGAACATCCGCCGGCCCCAGTCCGACATGTTGCGGTAGGTGAAGTCGCAGTGCTCGGGGTCGTTGAGCGCGCCCCAGCACCCCAGCAGCACCCGGCGGCGGCCGACCTCCTCGTAGCCGGGCAGCGCCTCGTAGAAGAAGTCGAACAGGTCGTCGTGCAGCGGCACCACGCGCTTCATGAACTCCACGTAGCGCATCAGCCGGCTGAGGTAGTCGGTGAACAGCTGCACCGAGGCGACCGTGCCCGTGCCGCCCGGGTAGAGAGTGGAGGGGTGCACGTGGCGGCCCTCCATGAGGCAGAACATCTCCCGCGTGTAGCGGCTCACCTGGAGCGCCTCGCGGTAGAACTCGCCCTCCAGCGGGTTCAGCGAGCGCATGATGTCGGCGATGGTGCGGTAGCCGTGCTCGGCGGCGTGCGGCGCCTCGGTGCGCTCGGCCAGCTCCAGCACGCCCGGGTTGGTCTCCTTCACCATGCGCTCGCAGTAGTCGACCCCGACCAGGTTCTCCTGGAAGATGTTGTGGTCGAACATGTACTCCGCGGCTTCGCCCAGGTTGATGATCCACTCGCCCAGGTGCGGCGGCTTGACCCCGTAGGCCATGTTCTGCGCGTAGACCGAGCAGGTGGCGTGGTTGTCGCCGCAGATGCCGCAGATCCGGCTGGTGATGAAGTGCGCGTCGCGCGGGTCCTTGCCCCGCATGAAGACGCTGTAGCCGCGGAAGACCGACGAGGTGCTGTAGCACTCGGCGACCTTCTTCTGCTTGAAGTCGATCTTCGTGTGGATGCCCAGGCTGCCCACGATCCGGGTGATCGGGTCCCAGGACATCTCCACCAGGCCGCTGCCGTCCCCGGCCGCCTTCGTCGTCGGTGATGCCATCGTCTTGTGCCGTGCCCTTCGTGGTGCGGTCGGGGGAGTCGTGCGGTCAGTGCGGTACGGGCCAGGTCACCACGGGGGCCGGTAGCCGGTCGTGAGCTTCTCGCGGGGCCCGCGCCACTTCGGCTCGGCGTCCACGGTGTGCTGGGTGACCTTGCGCAGCCGGCGGATGAGCGAGCCGTAGGCGCTGCTGGCGGTGACGGAGACGGTGGCGCCGGGCGGCTCGTCCATGAACGGCATGAACTTGTCCGGGAAGCCCGGCATCGTGCACGCGATGCAGATGCCGCCGACGTTGGGGCAGCCGCCGATGCCGTTCATCCAGCCGCGCTTGGGCACGTTGCACTTGACGACCGGCCCCCAGCAGCCCAGCCGGACCAGGCACTTGGGGGAGTCGTACGTCGTCGCGAACTGCCCCTGCTCGTAGTAGCCCGCGCGGTCGCAGCCCTCGTGCACGGTCGCGCCGAACAGCCACGCCGGACGCAGCTGCTCGTCCAGCGGGATCATCGGGGCCGCGCCCGTGGCCTGGTGCAGCAGGTAGACGAGCGTCTCGGCGAAGTTGTCCGGCTGGATCGGGCAGCCCGGCACGCACACCAGCGGGATGCCCGCGTGCGACGTCCAGTCCCAGCCCAGGTAGTCCGGCACGCCCATGGCGCCGGTCGGGTTGCCGGCCATCGCGTGGATGCCGCCGTAGGCCGCGCAGGTGCCGATCGCGACGACCGCGAGCGCCTTGGGCGCCAGCCGGTCGATCCACTCGCTCGTGGTGATGGGCTGGCCGGTCTCGGGGTCGTCGCCGAAACCGCACCAGTAGCCCTCGGGCTTGATCGCCTCGTTGGGGATCGACCCCTCGATCACCAGCACGAACGGGTCGATCTCGCCCCGCTCGCCCTTGAAGAACCACTCGATGAACGTGTCCGCGCCCTGCACGGGCCCGCACTCGAAGTCGATCAGCGGCCAGTGCACCTCGATCTTCGGCAGGCCCGGCAGCACGCTGAGCGCGATCTCCTCGATGCTCGGCTGCGTGGCCGCCGTCAGCGACACCGAGTCGCCGTCGCAGCTGAGCCCGGCGTTGATCCACAGCACGTGGATCGGCTTCTCGTCCTGCCCGGCGGTGCCGGCCTGGGTGTCCGGCGATGAGGTCGTCATGGGGATTCCTCCTCTGGGCGCGGGGACGAAACCCGCATGTCAGGCACCACTGTTGCGCCGATCGCCGCCGGTGGTGACATCTGGCTGGGCCATTCCGGGGGCAGGCCCCTCCGGTACGTCAGGGACGCCCGGGTGCGGCTGCTTGCGGACGAAGGCCGAGCGCAGCGCGTGGTAGGGCGCGGCCGGGTCGTCGAAGATGCGCCGCATCACCGCCAGCTCCGCCTCCCGGTACGCCGCGAGTGGCCGGACCGCCTCGTCCCGCTCGCGCGCCGCCTTCTTGCGGGCGATCCGGCCCTGCGTGCCGCCGCCCGCCGCCAGCCGTACGGCCTGGCGCGCCACCGCGCCCCGGAAGTCCTGCGGGGCCGCCGCGACCACCTGGTCCACCAGCCCCGTCCGCAGCGCCGCGGTCGCGCTCAGCGGCTGCGCGCGCTCCGTCAGCCGGCGGGCCGCCGCCGCGCCCACCCGCTGCGGCAGCGTGTACGTCCAGAACTCCGACCCGTACAGGCCCATCAGCCGGTAGTGCGGGTTGAGCACCGCGCCCGCGCGGCACCACACCTCGTCGGCGGCGAGCGCCAGCATCACCCCGCCGGCCGCCGCGTTGCCGCCGAGCGCGGCGACCACCAGCTTGTCGGTCGTGGTGAGCACCGCCTCGACCAGGTCGTCCATCGCCGTGAGGTTCGCCCAGGACTCGGCTGCCGGGTCGGCGGCGGCCTCGATGACGCCCAGGTGGATGCCGTTGCCGAAGAAGTCCCGCCCGCCGCCCAGCACCAGCACCGACGTGGGCCGCGCGCACGCCTGCCGGTAGGCCGCGAGCAGCCGCGCGCAGTGCGCGGTGCTCATCGCGCCGCCGGGGAAGGAGAACTCCAGGAAGCCCGCCCGGCCCTCCTCCCGGTAGCAGATGTCCTTCCACTCCCGCTCGGGCCCGTCCGGCGCCGCGGGAAGCTCCGGCAGCCCGGCGATCCGGCCGCCCAGCGCGAGCGCCGCGGGCAGCTTCACCCCGGCGGCGCGCCCGCCGCGGCCGCGCGGGGCGCGCAGTTCGGGGATCCACACCGCCCCGTCGACGGTGGCCCGGCACACCGCACCGGCGCGCGTGGCGAGCAGCTCGCCGGGCGGGCCGGTGAGGGCGCCCTCCGGGTGGCCGCCGTGCAGGTACCAGTCCTCGCCGAGCAGCCGGTCCAGCACGCCGGGGCGCGAGTCTGCGGCCCGCAGCCTGCGCAGCACCTCGGCCGTACCGTCGGCGGACCAGTCGATGCGCCGCCGCTCCTGGCGCAGGTACGGGCGGGTCACCACCGCGCCGGGCGGCTGCGGCAGCGGCCGGTAGGTGCCGGACCCGAACCGGGTGACGGCCAGCAGCACCGCGTCCACGGCGGCGTCGGCGACCTCGCCGCGGTAGAGGTCGCTCTTCCCGGCCGCGGGCAGGTCGCAGCCCGTGGTGGCCCACACGTCGCCGCCGTCCATCTCGGCGGTCGCCTGGAGCACCGTCACGCCCCAGCGCCGCGCGCCCTCCTGGAGCGCCCAGTCCAGCGACGACGGGCCGCGGTCGCCGACCGGGCCGGGGTGCACGATCAGCGTCGGCACCGCCCGCCACACGTCGTCCGGGACCGCGCTGGTCAGCATCGGCGCGACCAGCAGCTCGGGCCGGTGGTCGCGCACCGCGTGGCGCAGCGCAGCGTCGCGGACCTCCCGGTCCCCGGCGGCGAGCACGAAGGCCGTGCGGTGGCCGCGGTCCTGCAGCTCGGCCTGCACCCGCTGCGTGAGGCTGTTGAACGCGCTGGCGACCAGCAGGATGCGCACGGGCACCTCCGGGGGGTACGAGCGGGACGCCCGCGACGCTACGGCCGCGGCGGCACCGCCTCCGGCGCCCCGCCTGCGCGGTCACACGAATGCCGCCGCCGCGTTCGCCCGGGTGCCGCACTCGTGCGTGCCCCGCCCCGCCCGAACCGCGCACCGGTCCCGCCCCGGCCGGCCGCGCCCGCCGCGGTACTCGCCGATGCCGAGTGAGGGCCCGAACCGCCATCCGGCCAAGAGACGTTGCCCGGCCGGGCGGTCGGCGGCCCGTGTTACGTTGGCGCCATGGACGCAGATGGCCGCGGTACGGCCGTGCACCCCGCGCAGGGCCCCGGCGGGGGCGGTACGGCCGAACCGGCCCTGCACGGGTCGTTCACCGTCGAACTGGATCTGGCCGTCCCGCGCGCCCGGGTCTTCCAGGCCTTCGCCGAGGCCCCGCTGCGGCGCCGCTGGTTCCGGCTGCCGGGCCCTTCGGCGACCGCCGAGCACGAGCTGGACTTCCGGGTCGGCGGCGGCGAGGTCGCCCGCAACGTCTTCGTCTCCGGCGGGACCGAGGAGCCCCTCGTCTACCGCTCCCGCTTCCTCGACATCGTCCCCGACACCCGGATCGTCCACGCCTACGTCACCGAGGTGGACGGCCTGCGGCGCTGGGCCTCCCTCGTCACCGTCGAACTGTCCGACGCTCCGGGCGGATCGCGGCTGACCTGGACCGAGCAGTACACCTACCTGGTGTGGACGGGCGACGGCGCCCAGGACGTCGCGCACCTGCGCGGCGGCACCCGGCTGGTGCTCAACGGCCTCACCGTGGCCGTCACCCCTGCCGCGGCCGGGCCGGTCCCCAGGACCTGAGAGCCCGTCCGCCGGGACGCCGACCCCGGGCCCGGCGCGCACGGCACGTGGCCCTACGCTGCCACCCGGAGCGGAGGTGGCGATGATCGGTGCGATCGTCCTGGGGGTCAGCGGATTCCTCTTCGTGGCCCTCGGCCTGGTGGCGGCCCTGCCGCCGCGCGCCGGAGGCGGTTCGCGTGCCGGGTGGGGCGCGGTCGCCCTCGGCGTGAGCCAGTTGTGCCACGCGGCCGGGATGCTCACCGGCTCCGACGGGTCGGCCGGTGTGGCGCTCTCGACGGGCTCGGCCGCCTCCGCGGTCTGCGGGGCGCTGCTGGTGTGGTCCGACCGGAGAACGGCGCGTTCCGCCCGCCGGGGCCGCCGCCGCAAGCTCCCGCCGCTCGGCGGCTGACCCGTGGGCGCGCGGACCGGCCGACATCGCGGGATCCGGTCCGGCCGCGTGGAGGAGTCGTCGTCGAGCAGTCGTCGTGCCGATGTCTGCCCACGGCAGGAGACGAACCACTAGGTTTTCCTCCGTGGCGCACTCCGAGAACTCCGAAGTGACGACGACCTCCGACGGGCCCGGCGGGGACGCGAGCGAGCCGTGGCAGGCGCTCGCCCGGGACTACGAGCGGGCGCGGGCCAAGGAGGACTCGCTGGACCGGCTGGTCGAGTGGCCCGCGCAGCGCGGCGTCCTGGGCGACGTCGCCTCCCGGTCCGTGCTCGATCTCGGGTGCGGAAACGGCGCGAAGCTCGCCGAACTCGTGCGGGACGGAGCGGCCGCGTCGGTCGGTGTCGACATCAGCGGCACCTTCCTCACCGATCCGCCGTCCGGCATGGAACTCGTCCGGGGCGACCTCTCCGACCTGGACTCGGTGCCCGCGCTGACCGGCCGCACCTTCGACCGGATCATGTTCCTGCAGTCCATCGGGTACGCCGACGATCCGGTGCGCACATTGCGCGCGGCGCGCGGGATGCTGACCGACGACGGCTTCATCCTCCTGACCCGCACCCACCCGATCCGGTACGCCGTCGAACGGGCGGAGCAGAACGGGAGCACCCTGGGCGAGGAGTACTACTCCACCACCCCCTACGAGTACGTCCACAGCGGATGGAACGACCAGATCACGCTCACCAAACGCGTGTACACGATCGCCGACCTGCTCAACGTGTTCAGCGCGGCCGGACTGTGGATCGAGGCCGCGGTCGAACCGCGGCTCTCCGCGGAGGCCGGGCGCCGTCATCCGCACAAGCAGGCGTGGATGAACAAGCACCTCGGCATCCTGATCTTCAAGCTCCGACCCCGCTGACACGGCGGCCGAAGCCGCCGCGCCGTGCCCGTCACCCGCGCGCGGCCCGTGCCAGCGCGGCGAGGCCGGGCGCGAACACCTCGCCCGCGAAGAAGTCCCGCAGCGCCGCCGCCTCCGCCGGGTCCGAGGGCGTGAAGTCCGCGGTCCAGCGCGCGCGGCAGGACGCGCCGTCCGGGCCCGGCTCCAGGGCCAGTTCGGCGCGGTACCGGCGCACGGCGAAGGGCGACTGCGCGAACTCGTAGACGCACCGACCCCCGCCGAGCACGAGCAGCCGCTCCCTGATGGCCTCGCCCGTGCCGGTGACCAGGTGCCGTACGTGTCCGGGCGTGCCCGGCGGCAGGCCCGGCTCCGGCGCGGAGCGGGCGATCAGCGGGTGCCAGGAGGCGATGTCGTCGAAGGCGGCGACCAGCGGCCAGGCCCGTTCGTAGGGGACCGGCAGCTCGGCGGAGGCCTCCGCGAGGGTCGTGGGCGGCTCTTCCAGGACGAAGTCGGCGAAGTCGAAGGCGGGGGAGACCACGCAGGACACCAGCACCTCGTCCGGTCCGTACGGCCGCGCCGCCTGCCAGTGCCCGCCCGGCACCAGCGCCTGCGGCTGCTGACCGGCCGCCAGGTCCGGCCCGAGCACGATCTGCGTGACGTCCGAGCGGTCGGGGGCCGTGCCCGTACCGCCCAGCGACAGCAGCAGCGGGCCGCCGCGGTGCCACAGCCACAGCTCGTCGGAGCGCACCTGGTGCCAGCGCGACTCCTGGTGCGGCTCCAGCAGGAAGTGGATGCCGCTGGCCAGGCGGCGCGGGCCCGGGTAGCCGTCCGGCCGCACCTCGGCCTGCCCGCCCGCGGTCCATGTCTCCCGGTACCAGCCGCCCTCCGGGTGCGGCTCAAGTCCCAGCAACCGTGCGGTCTGCGGCCGTGCGTCCTCCGCCATCGCCGTCCCTTCCCCGCGGGCAGTTCCCGCGCACCGTTGCGCCACCCCGCCCGCGGCCCCGCCACCCGAGTGAGGCCCCGTCACGCGCCGCCGGCGGGCGCCGGTGCGCGAAGGTGCTCCGACCGCGGCGCCGAAAGCACCCTGTGTCCCGATACGTCCTTTCCCGGCCGGTGACCGGCCGGAAGAGTGGGGGCAGGGGGCAAGATCGGCGGGGAAGCGGGAAAGGCGGTGGTCCGGCGTGCTGCGGACCGTGTTCGACAGCCGGAGTGTACGCGCGCAGGAGCGGGTGGAGGCGTGGCGCGACGCGACCGCGGGCGCCCTGGTCCGCAACGAGATCAGCGTCGACGCCGACGGCTTCCACGCCACCTTGCGCACCGCCGCCTTCGGTACGGCGCAGGTCACCGCCCTCACCTACGCGTCCATGGCCTCCCGCCGCACCCCGCGGCTGATCCGCCAGGCCGACCCGGAGATGTACGCCGTCGGCCTCGTCGTACGCGGCACGCAGGCCATCGCCCAGGCCCGCACGGTGAGCCGGCTGGGCCCGCAGGACCTCGTGGTGTACTCCACCTCGCGCCCCTACCGGGCGTACGTCGACGCCCGGCCGGACGGCGCCGCGTCGGTCGTGGTGCAGGTGCCGCGCGCCGATGTGCCGCTGCCGCCCGACCGCGTCGACCGGCTGCTCGCGACCCGCCTCCCGGCGCGGGACGGCGCGGGGTGCCTGCTCGCGGGCTTCCTCACCCAACTCGCCGCCGACACCGCCCCGCTGCGGCCCGCCGACGCCCACCGGCTCGGCGGCGTCCTCGTCGACCTGGTCACCGCGTGGCTCGCACACCACACCGACACCGGCGACCGGGCCCCCGCCGAGACCCGCCGCCAGGTGCTCTTCCTCCAGGTCGACGACTTCATCCGGCGCCATCTGGGCGATTCCGCGCTGACCCCCGCCACCGTCGCCGCCGCCCACCACATCTCCCTGCGCACCCTGCACCGCCTCTTCCAGGACCACGCCCACGGCGCCACCCCCGCCGCCCACATCCGGGCCCGCCGCCTGGCCCGCGCCCGCCGCGACCTCGCCGACCCCGCCCAGGCCGCCCGCCCCGTCCAGGCCGTCGCCGCCCGCTGGGGCTTCGGCCACCCGCCCGACTTCACCCGCGCTTTCCGCGCCGCCTACGGCAGCACCCCCACCGACTACCGCCGGGCCGCCCTGCACCCGCAGCCTGGCACCCAGCGTTAAGCGACCGGCACGCAGCGCTATCCCCGCCGCGCCCGCCCACCGGCACGATCGACCCACAACCCGGGCGCGGCCCGCGGCCGCAAGGGGACGAGAGCGCCCCGGCGGCCGCCCCGCACCGGGCGACAGCACGGGCCGGACGGGGCCCCGGCCGGTGCGCCGGCCCCGCCCGGCAGAGCACGAAGGGAACGATCGCGTGCGTACGACACGACTCGCCGGAACCGTCACGGCCCTGGCCGCCGCACTCTGCCTCGGGTGGGGCACCGGAGCAAGCGCCGCCACCCCCGCGGCGGCGGCCGCCCCGCGGGTGACCGCCTGTCCGGTCGCCAGCGGCTACGCCTGCTTCTGGGTCGACATCAACCGCGGCGGCACCATGGGCAAGGTGGCCGGCACCAACCACGACTACCGCGACCTGAAGAACACGTCGGGCTGCACCGCCTACCCGGGCACCTGGAACGACTGCATCAGCTCCGTCGAGAACCAGGGCACCTCCTGCACCGTCTACTTCTACTCCGACGCCGACTACCACGGCACCCGGCACAGCGTCGCCGTCGGCGACCGCGTCAACAACGTCGGCACCGGCTTCAAGGACCCGGCCTTCAACGACGCCATCAGCTCCAACAACTGGTGCACCCCCAAGTGATCCGCCGGGCGGCGGCGCTCCTCGCCGGATGCGCACTGGCCGCCGGACCGGCCGGCTGCGGCTCCCCGCAGCCGGCCGGTCCCCCCGCGGTGTCCGCCGCGATGGCGGACCTGGCCACCGCATCCGGCGGCTGGCCCGCCGGATCCGCCCGCCTCCAGGCCGCCTTCGACCGCCTCGACCGCGCCTGCCTCGGCAGGGCCGGCTTCCACCTCCCGCCCGCAGCCGCCGCCGTGCCCCCGTCCCCCGACGACGAGGCCGCCGTCATCGACCTGACCGGCCGCGCCCGCGACGGCTACGGCATCACGGCCGCCGCGGGACCCGCCGCACCGCCCGCCGCCGACGGCTACCCGGCCGCCCTCCCGCCGCAGGACCGCGCCCGGTTCGCCGACGCCCAGTTCGGCCGCGGCGCCCCCAAGGCCGCCGTGCCGCTGCGCGGCGCCAGCAGCGCCACCGTCCCGGCGGGCGGCTGCGTCGCCGCGGCCCGCAAGCAGCTCGGCGGCAGCCTCCGGGACTGGGCCCGCATCGATTACGTCCCGCAACTGCTCGCCGACGCGACCCTGCACGCCGCCACCGGCGACCCCGGGTGGGCCGACGTCCTCGCCGGATGGCGGGCCTGCATGCGGGGCGGCGGCCACGCCTATCCCACGCCCGAGGCCGCCGTCGCCGCACTGCGCCGCGAGCACGCCGCGGGCGCGGCGGATCCCGCCTTCCGCGCCCGCGAGATCGCCGTCGCGGTGGCCGACGGCCGCTGCCAGGCCCGCACACACCTGCCCGCGGCCCTCCTGCGCCTGCGCCGCCAGGAGACCGCCCGGCTGCCCGCGTCCGACCTGCGGCTCCTGGCGGAGGTCACCGCCGAGTGGCAGGCCGCCCTGGCCCGCGCCACCCGCGTCCTGCCGCCGCCCGGCTCCGTACGGGCGGCGGGACCGCCCTGACGGCCGATCACGGCTCCCGCCGAGGGTGTTGGATGACTTCATGACCGGTGCGGCAGGGAAGAAGAGGGAGCGGCCGCCGTTCGGCATGCCCCGCCACATCGTCCTGCTCGCCACCCCGCAGGGCTGGCGGCACAGCCTCACCACCACCGACGGCGCCCTCGTCTGCGGCGGCCTCAACGACCTCCCCGCCGACGCCGGACCGGCCGAAGCGCGCCGCGCCGCCACGGACATGCTCACCGGGCTCTGCCGGGAGTTCCACGGCACCGGGATCGACGTGACCTGGACCCCGCCCGACCGCCTGACCGGCCGGGTCGTCCCGCAGCCCGCACCTCCCGCCGACTGAGCGGAACCGCCGCGGCGGGCGCCGCGTCGAACCGGCGCGGCGCCCGGCGGACCGGGCGCCGGAGGCCGGACCAGGGGGCGGGCATGCGGGTGAGCAGGGCGTACGGACGCGGCGCGGCGGCAGCGGCGGCGGCAGTGCTGGCGGCGGCGGTGAGCGGCTGCGGGGGCGGCGGCTCCGGCACGGTCGTGGACGGCACGGCGCCCCCGGTCCCGTACGCGGGGCCGCTGCATGTCGCTGTCCGCGCGGCCGCGGGCGACGACCCGGCCGCGCTGCTCGCGGCCTCGGGCGCGGCCGGGCGCGCGCTCGAATGCACCGGGCGGATCTATGCCGGCGGCGGCTCCGACGCGTGGAGTAAGGGCGACGGCGGCAGCACCCCGGAGGAGGGCCTCCAGGCGTACTTCGACATGGACGACCCGGACGTGCCGCGCGCGGGCTACCGGGTGGAGCGCCGTGACAGCGACCGCGTGCTGTTCTCCTACGACGTGGACCTGCGCACCAAGGTCGCCGTGGTCGTCGCCAAGGACCAGCCGGGGCGCCCCGGCTGGGGCCCCGAGACCAGCGCGTCCTGCGACCCGGCCGAACTCCCCGCGAGCTTCACCGACAAGGGCCCGTACCAGATCTGGACCGACAGCCACGGCGCCCGCGTGCCCGTCACCACTGTCAGCAGCAGCGACGGCCCCGCCCACTGCGGCTGGCAGCAAGCCCGCTTCCTCGAACTCGGCGCCGCCTCCGGAAGCCGGGAGTACGCCCGCGACCCGCACGGCGTCCTCCCGCCCGGCTCGCTGGCCGCCGCGTACGACGGCGACGCCGCCCTGCCCGCCGACGCGCGCAGCACCGGCTACCACCGCCGGGGCGAGGAGCTGTGGACGACCCCCGACACCTCCCGCGTCTATGTCCGCACCTCCCACGGGGTCGAGGCGTGGCCGGCCGTCACCCCCGGACACGGCTGCGCGTGAGCGGCGGCTGACCTGCCGTCACCTCCGCAAACGCCTTTGACGTGGCCGCGCGGCCGTGGTTAGCGTGCGGCAATGGAGATCTTGCGGTATGTCGCCTTCGCCACGCAGCCCTCGGGCGGCAACCCGGCCGGAGTGGTCCTCGACGCGACCGGCGCCGACGCGGCCGACATGGCCGCCGTCGCCGCCGAGGTCGGGTACTCCGAGACCGCGTTCGTGGTGCCCCGGCCGGACGGCGGGCTGGGCATCCGCTACTTCAGCCCCAAGGCCGAGGTGCCCTTCTGCGGCCACGCCACCGTCGCCACCGCCGTCGCCTGGGCGGGCCTGCACGGCACGGGCGAACTCGCCCTGCACACCGCGGCGGGCCTGGTCCGGGTCGCGACCCGGGAGGATGCCGACGGCGTGCTGCGGGCCGAACTGGTCAGCGTCGCCCCGCGCGTCGAGCCCCTCGCACCAGAAGACCTGGACGAGGTGCTCGCCGCGCTGGACTGGAAGCCGGCCGACCTCGACCCGGCCCTTCCGCCGCGCCTGGCGTACGCCGGTGCCTGGCACCCGGTCGTCGCGGCCGCCACCCGGGAGCGGCTGGCCGACCTCGACTACGACATGGCCCGGCTCGGCGATCTGATGGCCCGCCGTGGCTGGACCACCGTCGACCTGGTGTGGCGCGAGTCGGCCCGGGTCTACCACTCCCGCAACCCGTTCCCGCCCGGCGGTGTCGTCGAGGACCCGGCCACCGGCGCGGCCGCTGCGGCCTTCGGCGGCTACCTGCGGGCACTGGGCCTGGTGGAACCGCCTGCCGCCTTCACCGTCCACCAGGGCGACGACCTCGGCCGCCCCAGCGTCATTACGGTGAACGTGCCGGCCGAGCCCGGCAGCGGCATCCGCGTCAGCGGGGCCGCCGTCCGCCTCCCGGACCCCGCCTGAGCGGCCCCGCGGCGGCCGGTGCGCGTCAGACGGCCGCCGCGGTGAGGTAGTCCCCTTCCTCGATGTCGGCGAGCAGCCCCGGCCGCGTGGGCGTCCAGCCGAGCAGTTCGCGAGTGCGCGCGCTGGAGACGGGGGCGTCGAGGCCGAAGACGGTGGCCATGAACGGGTTCTCGAAGTGCGCGGCCGCCTCCCGCGGGCCGAGGCCCTCGACGGGCAGCCCGAGTCCGCGCCCGATCACCCCGGCGACGTCCCGGAAGGCGACCCCGCCCTCGGCCACGCCGTGCAGCACGCTGCCCGCGGGCGCCTTCTCCAGCGCCAGCCGGAAGAGGTCCGCGGCGTCGAGCCGGTGCACCGCGGGCCAGCGGTTGGCGCCGTCGCCGACGTAGGCCGACACGCCGGTCCGGCGCGCCGTCGCGACGAGCATCCCGACGAAGCCGTAGTCGCGGGGCCCGTGGACGGTGGGCGCGAGCCGCACGACGCTCGCCCGCACCCCCTGCCCCGCGAAGGCGAGGCAGGCCTCCTCCCCGGGGATACGGAATCCGGCGACCGATCCCGGGTCGGGCCGGTCCGTCTCCGCGCCCTCCCGGCCCGCGGCCATGACCAGCGTGCCGGAGGTGCTCACGAACGGCTTGCCGGACCCCGCCAGCGCCGCGCCGAGCGCCTCGACCGCGCCCCGGTCCCGCCGGACCAGGTCGTCGGGATCGGTGAAGTCCCCGCCGAACGCCATGTGCAGCACCCCGTCCGCGGCGGCGGCGCCCTCGCGCAGGCTGCCGTGGTCCTCCAGCGAGCCGCGCAGCGGCACGGCGCCCAGCGACTCCAGCCGCGCCGCGGCGGCGTCCGAGCGCGCGAGCCCGGTGACGGTGTGGCCGGCCGCGACCAGCCCGGCGACGACAGTGGGCCCGGTCAGCCCGGAACCGCCGGTGACGAAGACATGCATGAAGCACTCGCTCTCACGTGGCACCCATGGACGGCGCTGATGTTCGCGCCAGTCACTGACACTAAGTAGCGCCAGTCGATGGCGTCAAGAAACGCCAGTGGCTGACACAAAGAAGCGCCGGTCACTGGCGTGTGCGATCCTGGGTGAATGCCACGCAGCGGAGCAGAAGCGCGCCGCCGCCTCCAGCAGGCGGCCCTGGAGCTGTACCGGGAACGCGGATTCGACCAGACCACCACGGCCGAGATCGCCGCCCGCGCAGGCCTCAACGAGCGCACCTACTTCCGGCACTTCGCCGACAAGCGCGAAGTCCTCTTCGACGGCCAGGCTGAACTGCGCGACACCCTCGTCCACGAGATCGCCGCCGCCCCCGACGCCCAGCCGCTCGAACTGCTGCTGCACGCCTTCCTGAAGGCCAAGCACATCCTGGAGGACAACCGCGACTTCTCCGAGCCGCGCTGCGCGGTCATCGCCGCCACCCCCGCCCTGCGCGAACGCGAACTGGCCAAGGCCGCGACCCTCACCGAGGCCGTCGCCGGGGCCCTGCGCCTGCGCGGCGTCCCGGACCGGCTCGCGGACCTCGCCGCCCAGGCCGGCTGGGCCGCCTTCCAGCAGGCCGCCGGAGCGTGGATCGACGACCCGGCGCAGACCCTGGACGCCTACCTGCGCCGCGCCTTCGACGACCTGTGCACCCTCTCCGCAGCCGCCCCGCAGGACCACGACCACGACCGCGCCGGAGCCTGACCGCCCGGCCCGGCCCCCGCCCTGCGCCGCTCAGGCACCCGCCTGCGCGACCAGCAGCGACTCCAGGCCGAACAGGAACCGCTCGATGCCCCGACGCGGCAGGTAAGCGGTGTCGGCGGTGACCGACACCTCCAGAGCCCCCGTGACGTGCACGCAGAAACGGCAGTTGAGCCGCTCCTGCCCGAGCGGCCACGACAGCCTGCTGGCCGGCAGCGCCGCCCGGATCCGCGCCGGTGCGCACGGCGCCGGGTCCGGCCGGACCGGCCGCTGGTCGTTGAAGCAGCACAGCGGCTGCGCCCAGCCCCCGCGCATCCGGTCCACCGGATCGTGGAAGGCACTGCGGTACGCCCGCAGCGCCGCCGGATCCGCGGCCCGCAGCAGCTCCCCGAACGGCCGGTCCACCCCCTCCAGGGCGAACACCCCCTCCTGCGAGACCATCCCGACGATCCGCGCGGTGTCCCGGCGGAAGCGGTTGCTCGCGATCGGCAGCACCGCGCACCGCTCCCGCCCCGTCGACCGCCCCACCAGCGCCGCCGTCGCCGCCAGCAGCACGGTGGACGTCGACGTACGGTGCCGGGCCGCGACCGCCCGCACGGCCAGGTCCATCGCCGGGGAGGCCAGCTGACCCCGCCACACGCGCGGCCGCTCGCCCGCACCCGCCGGGCGGTCGAACATCACCTCCCGCGGCACCTTCTCCCACAGCCGCGCCGCCCGCGCCGCCGCCCGGCGGCCCTCCGGCCCCGCCTGCCAGCGGGCCAGATCGAGCGGGCGCGGCGCGGGCCGCCCGTCCAGGGCGCCCGCACCCCGCAGCAGCAGCACCCGCAGATCCCGCACGGCCACGTCGGCGCCGAGCCCGTCCGCCGCCACATGGCAGAAGGCGAGCACCACATGGCCGACCCGCGGCCCGTCCATGACCAGCGCGACGCGCAGCGGCCACTCGGCCTCGTAGTCGAAGGGCCGCGCGACCAGCCCGGCGAGCACCGCCTCGGGGTCGCCCGCACAGCACTCCACCGGCAGCTCCCCGCGCGCCGCCAGCCGCTGCCGCGGCCGCGGACCCGTGAGGTCCAGCCGGGTGCGCAGCGCGCCGTGCACGGCGACCAGGCCGCCGAGCGCGGCGCGGACCTCGACGGCCGTCCGCGCCCCGGGCACCTTCAGGATCCGTCCGAAGTTGAAGTACCCGTCGTCGGGCGCCGTCCGTCCGATGGCGTCCCAGATCGCCAGCTGGCCCCAGGTCAGCGGCCCGCTCTCCGCGTCCGCCGCGACGAAGGCGATGGTCACGGGCCCTCCGCCAGCAGTTGGTCGGCTTCTGCGTCGGTGAGTTGGTCGAGTTCGGTGAGGAGTGCGTTTTCGAGGGCTTGGGCGACGGCTTCGACGGTGCGGTGGTC
>NZ_JBSGHL010000096.1:0-19527 GCF_053604375.1 Streptomyces sp. NPDC004031
GTCACGGCGCTTCGCCCGAGCGCTCCAGGTCGAGGGCCACCGCCCGCACCGCGTCCGCGATGGGCGTCAGCTTGCGGGGCCATCGGCGGCAGCGCCTCTGCGGGTCCGCCCGCCACCGCCGCGAGGTCGAACTCGGCGGCGACCACGTGCGGTTCACCCGCGGCGAGCGCCGCGTCGAAGAGCGCGAGGGCCTTCCCGGTGGCGAGCGGGGTGACGCCCGTACGGGTCATCCGGGCGAGGTCGGTCGCGGTGAGCTTGCCGGTCAGGGCGCTGGTGGTCGCCCACAGGCCCCAGGCGACCGAGGTGGCGGGGCGGTCGCCGGTGCGGCGGGCGGCGAGGGCGTCGAGGTAGGCGTTGGCGGCGGCATAGTTGGCCTGCCCCGGGTTGCCGAGGGTGCCGGCGACGGAGGAGTAGACGGCGAAGAAGGCGAGCGGCAGCCGCGCGGTGGCCTGCCGCAGGACCGCCGCAGCGGTGGCCTTCGGGGCCCAGACCCGGCCCAGCGCCTCGGCGGTCTGGGCGGTGAGCACGCCGTCCTCCGTGACCCCGGCGGTGTGCACGACGCCGGTGAGGGGGTGGTCGGGGTCGATGCCTTCGACGAGTGTGCGTACGGCGTGGGGGTCGGTGGCGTCGGTGGCGGTGATGTGGACGGTGGCGCCGAGGTCGCGCAGTCGCGTGGTGAGTTCGGTGGCTCCGGGTGCGTGGGGTCCGCGTCGGCTGGTGAGGTGGAGGTGGGTGATGTTCCAGGTGGTGACGAGGTGTTCGGCCAGTAGTGCGCCGAGGGTGCCGGTGCCGCCGGTGATCAGGACGGTGCCGTCCGGGTTCAGCGCGGGCGGGACGGTGAGGACGAGTTTGCCGGTGTGCCTGGCCTGGCTCATGTGCCGAAGTGCCTGCCGGGCCCGGTCCAGCGGCCAGGTCGTGACCGGCGGGGGCGTCAGCGCGCCCTGCGCGAAGAGCCCGGCGAGGGTGCGGAGCATGGCGGCGATCCGGACCGGTCCCGCATGGCCCACCAGGTCGTAGGCCTCGTACCGGATGCCGGGGTGGGCCGCGGTGACCTGCTCGGGGTCGCGGATGTCGGTCTTGCCCATCTCCAGGAAGCGCCCGCCCGCGCCGAGCAGCCGCAGCGAGGCGTCGGTGAAGTCCCCGGCTAGGCAGTTGAGAACGACGTCCACGCTCCCGGCGCTCTCCCGGAAGGCCGCTTCGAAGTCGAGGTCGCGGGAGGACGCCCGGTGGGCGGCGTCGATGCCCATCGCCTCAAGCGCCTTGTGCTTGGCGGGACTTGCGGTCGCGTAGACCTCGGCGCCGAGATGCCGCGCGATCTGCACGGCCGCCGTGCCCACGCCGCCGGTGGCGGCGTGGACGAGGACGCGCTCGCCCGCGGCGAGACCGCCCAGCTCCACCAGGCCGTACCACGCCGTCAGGAACGCGATCGGCACGGCGGCCGCCTGCGCGTCCGTCCAGCCGGACGGTACGGCGACGAGCGAGCGCGAGTCGGCCACCGTGACGGGCCCGAACGCGCCCTCGAACAGGCCGAGTACGCGGTCGCCGGGCGCCACCGACGTCACGTCCGGCGCCGTCTCCAGCACCACCGCCGCGCCCTCGCCGCCCAGCCCGCGCCGGTCGGGCACGACGCCGAAAGTCACCATCACGTCGCGGAAGTTGACGCCCGCCGCGCGCACGCCGATCCGCACCTGACCCGGGCCCAGCGGCTCCAGCGCCTCCGGGCGTTCCTCCGCGACCAGGTCGTCGACCGTTCCCGTCTGCTCCTCGGCCACGACGAGCTGCCACGCCGGGGCCTTCACGGGCAGCGCGATCCCGGCCGCCTCCCGCGTCTCCACCAGCCGCGGCACCAGGGCCGTACCGCCACGCAGCGCCACCTGCCCCTCGTCCGCCGCGAAGGCCGCGCCCAGCAGGGCGACGAGGCCGGGCGCCGGATCGGTGTCGTCCAGGTCGAGGAGGGCGAAGCGGTCCGGGTGCTCGGACTGCGCGCTGCGCACCAGCCCCCACACGGCCGCCGTCGCGGGATCGACGACCCCGCCGTCCGGTCCCTCCGTACCCGGCTCCACCGCCGCGGTGCCGTGCCGTGTGACGACCACCAGCCGCGACCCGGCGAAGCGCGGCTCGGCCAGCCACTCCTGCGCGGCCGTCAGCACATCGGCCGTCGGCCCGGCGTCGTCCCCCTCCGCCCGCGGCGTGTGGCGCAGCACGACGGACGGTACGGGCGCGCCGCCGTCGAGGGCCGCGACGAGCGCCCCGAGGTCGGGGTGGCGGGCGGCTGCGGGAAGCGCCTCGGCGTACGTACCGTCGTCGCCGACGAGTGCCCAGTCGGTGTCCGGCACGGCTACGGGCGGCAGCGGCAGGGGCGTCCAGTGCACGCGGTGGAGCCCGTCGCCCCGGCCGCGCGGGACGTGCAGGCGGGCGGTGTCCACCGGGCGGCTGGTGAGGGCGTCGGCGGTGAGCACCGGGCGGCCGGCGGCGTCGCTGAGGACGACTCGGTATTCGTCGTCGCCGCGCGGCGTGATGCGGACCCGCACATCGGTAGCGCCCGTGGCGTGCAGGACGACCCCGCTCCAGCTGAAGGGGAGCCAGATCTCGCCCGCGGGCTTCCCCGCGGTCGCGATGAGGGGGTGGAGGGCGGCGTCGAGGAGTGCGGGGTGGACGGTGTGCGCGTCCGTGTCGGCCGGGGGGAGGGTGACCTCGGCGAGGAGGTCGTCGCCGTGTCGCCAGAGGGTGTGCAGGCCCTGGAAGGTGGGGCCGTAGTGGTAGCCCTGGGAGGTGGCCCGGTCGTAGAAGCCGGTGAGGTCGACGGGCTGGGCGCCGGGGGGTGGCCAAGTGGCGTCGTCGGGCTCGGGCTCGGGCTCGTCGGCTTGGGCAGCGAGGGTGGCGGTGGCGTGCCGTGTCCACTGAGCCGCCGGTTCGGACGGCGGGCGCGTGTAGACGTCCAGCGTGCGGCGGCCGTTCTCGTCGGCGGGACCCACGATGAGCTGGAGCGGCAGCGCCTGCTCGGGGTGCAGGGCCAGCGGCTGCTGGAGGACGAGTTCCGCCAGGTGGGGCGAGGCGGTGTGCTGGGCCGCGGACAGCGCGAGATCGACGAGTGCGGTGCCCGGCAGCAGCGCGGCCCCGGCCACCGTGTGCTCGCCGGTCCACCCCTCGCTGTCGGCCGCGGGCACCTGCCCGGTCAGCAGCAGGCCGCCGTCCGCGAGCGGGGCGAGGGCGCGGAGGAGGGGGTGACCGAGGGCGGTGCCACCTGGGGCGGCGGGCACGCTGCGGTCGGGGGTGAGCCAGTAGGGCTGGTGTTGGAAGGGGTAGGTGGGGAGGTCGGTGGGGGTGCTGTTTTTGGGGTACCAGGGTGTCCAGTTGAGGAGGTGGTGGGTGGTGTGGAGGGTGGCGAGGGTGTGGGCGAGGGTGTGGGTGTCGGGTTGTTTGCCGGTGAGGGTGGGGTGTGCGGTGGTGTCGGGGAGGGTGTGGTGGACGGCTGTGGTGAGGACGGGGGTGGGTCCGATTTCGAGGAAGAGGGTGGTGTGGGGGGCGAGGTGGGTGAGGGTCTGGTGGAAGTGGACGGGTTGGCGGATGTGCTGGGCCCAGTAGGCCGGGGTGGTGATGTCTTGTCCTGCGGGTTGGCCGGTGAGGTTGCTGATGAGGGGGATGCGGGGGGTGTGGAAGTCCAGGTGGGTGATGGCTTGGGTGAAGGGTTCGAGGACGGGGTCCATGAGGGGGGAGTGGAAGGCGTGCGAGACCTGGAGGACACGCGCCTTACGCCCCCGCTCCTTCCATTCCGCCGCGAGGGCTTTCACGAGGGCTGCCGGACCTGAGATCACCGTGCTCGTCGGTGTGTTGTACGCGGCCACGCCGACTTCGCCCCCGTGAGCGGAGAGGAGGGCGGCGGCTTCCTCGGGCGTGGCCTCCAGCGCGGCCATGGCGCCGCCGGGGGGCAGGTCGCCCATGAGGGTGGCGCGGGTGGCGACGAGGTGGGCGGCGTGTTCCAGGGTGAGGACGCCTGCGATGTGGGCGGCGGTGACCTCGCCGATGGAGTGCCCGGCGACGGCGTCGGGCCTCAGCCCCATGGTGCTCAGGAGTTTTGCCAGGGCGATCTGGAGGGCGAAGAGTCCGGCCTGGGTGTAGGTGGTGTGGTCGAGGAGTTCTGCGTGCTCGGGGTCGAACACCACGTCGCGCAGGGGGTGGTGGAGGTGGGGGTCGAGGAGGGTGCAGACCTCGTCGAAGGCGTCGGCGAAGACGGGGAAGCGGGCGTGGAGTTCGGCTCCCATGCCGCTGCGCTGGCTGCCCTGCCCGGAGAACAGCCACACCGTCCGCCCGGGTGCGGCTGTTCCGGTCACCAGCCCCGCGTGCGGCAGGCCACCGGCCAGTGCCTCCAGCGCGGCGGCGAAGTCCGCACGGTTCCGCCCGAGGACGACGGCGCGGCGTTCGAAGACCGCCCGGGTCGTCGCGAGCGCCCGCCCGACCGCTGCCGTGTCCGGTGACGTGCCGTCCGCCGCGAGGTGCCGGCCGAGCGCCGCGGCTGTGGCGTGCAGTGCTTCGTCCGTGCGGGCCGAGACCGGCCACGGGACGAGTTCCCCGCTCCCGTCGGCTCCCGGCGCGAACTCCGGCTCCGCGTCCCCCTGTTCGAGGACGAGATGGGCGTTGGTGCCCGAGGCGCCGAACGAGGAGACGGCGGCGCGGCGCGGGCGTCCGGTGGCGGGCCAGTCCACGGCCTGCGTGAGCAGTTCGACGCCGCCGGTCCATTCCACGTGCGGTGTCGGTTCGTCGACATGGAGACTCGCGGGCAGTCGCCCGTGCCGCATGGCCATGACCATCTTGATGACCCCGGCGACACCCGCGGCGGCCTGCGTGTGGCCGATGTTGGACTTGATCGAGCCCAGCAGCAGAGGCTGTTCGCGCTCCTGCCCGTAGGTGGCCATGACCGCCTGCGCCTCGATCGGGTCGCCGAGCTTCGTGCCCGTGCCGTGCGCCTCGACGGCGTCCACGTCGGACGGTCGCAGACCCGCCGCCGCGAGGGCCTGGCGGATGACGCGCTGCTGGGAGGGGCCGTTGGGGGCGGTCAGGCCGTTGCTGGCGCCGTCCTGGTTGACGGCCGAGCCGCGCAGCAGCGCCAGGACGCGGTGGCCGTTGCGCCGCGCGTCCGACAGGCGCTCCAGCAGGACGAGTCCGGCGCCGTCGCCGAAGCCGGTGCCGTCGGCGGCCGCCGCGAAGGGCTTGCAGCGCCCGTCGGGCGCGAGGCCGCGCTGCCGGGAGAAGCCCGTGAAGACGTCCGGCGTGGCGAGGACGGTCACCCCGCCCGCGAGCGCGAGGTCGCACTCGCCCTGCCGCAGCGCCTGCGCCGCCAGGTGGATGGTGACGAGCGAGGACGAGCACGCGGTGTCGACGGTGACGGCCGGGCCCTGGAGCCCGAGGGTGTACGCGATCCGGCCCGCGATGATGCTGCTGGTCCCGGCCAGGTTGCCGTAACCGTCCAGGCGCGGGTCGCCGGGCGGCAGACCGGTGCCGTAGTCGTGGTACATGACGCCCGTGTAGACGCCGGTCAGACTGTCCTTGAGGCTCGTCGGGTCGATATGGGCGCGCTCCAGCACCTCCCACGCCGTCTCCAGGATCACCCGCTGCTGCGGGTCCATGGCCAGGGCCTCACGCGGGTTGATGCCGAAGAAGGCCGCGTCGAAACCGTCGGCGTCGTAGAGGAACGAGCCCTGCGACGCGTAACTCGTCCCCGGGTGGTCGGGGTCGGGGTGGAAGAGGGTGTCCAGGTCCCAGCCGCGGTTCGTGGGGAAGGGGCCCAGCACCTCGCGGCCCGCCGCGACCAGGTCCCACAGGTCCTCCGGCGAGGTCACCCCGCCCGGGAAGCGGCACGCCATCGCCACCACCGCGATCGGGTCCTCGGCCGTACGGGCGGCGGGCCGGACCGGGGCCCGTACCGCGGCGGCCGTCCCGGCGGACAGGCGCGCGGCCAGTTCGTCGGCGAGGGCCTGTGGGGTGGGGTGGTCGAAGACCAGGGTCGCGGGCAGCCGCAGGCCCGTCGCCGTCGCGAGCCGGTTGCGCAGCTCCACCGCTGTGAGCGAGTCGAAGCCCAGCTCCTTGAAGGCGGTGCCGTCGCGCACGGCGGTCTCCGAGGAGTGGCCCAGCACGACGGCCGCGGTCCTGCGCACCGTCGAGAGCAGCAGTGCCCGCTGCTCCGCCGCGTCCAGACCGGCCAGTTGCCCGGTCAGCGCGGGGCCCGCGGTCCCGTCGAGGTCCGCGGCGCGGCGCCGGGCCGGGCGGGCCAGCGCGCGCAGCACCGCCGGGCCGTCCGGTCCGAGCCGCCCCGTGTCGAGGTCGGCGGCCACCACCACCGGGTGGGCGGTGCGCAGCGCGGCGTCGAAGAGCCGCAGCCCGTGCGCGGTCGCCAGCGGGCGCATGCCGAGCGAGCCGAGCCGGGACATGCCCGCCCCCGTGAGGTGCCCGGTCATGGCCGAGGTCTGCTCCCACAGCGACCACGCGATGCCCGTGCCCGGCAGCCCCGCCGCGCGCCGCCGCTCCACGAGGGCGTCCGTCCACGCGTTGGCGGCGGCGTATCCGGCCTGCCCGGCGTTGCCGACGACGCCGGAGGCCGAGGAGAAGACCGCGAAGAGCCGCAGCGGCGCCGTACGGGTCAGGTCGTCCAGATGCCGCGCCGCGGTGGCCTTCGGCGCCCACACCCGGGCCAGACGCGCGGCGTCCCAGGACTCCACGAGGGCGTCGTCGATCACGCCCGCGGCGTGCACGACGCCGATCAGCGGACGGTCGTCCGGGACCGCGCCGAGGACGCGGGCGAGCGCCGCCCGGTCGGCGACATCGACCGCCACGGCCTCGGCCCCGGCCCCCGACTCCGCGATACGGGCCAGCAGTTCGGCCGCCCCCGGCGCGTCGGCGCCGCGCCGCGAGAGCAGCAGCAGGTGCCGGGCGCCGTACGTGCGCGCCAGGTGCTCGGCGATCACCCCGCCCAGCACGCCGGTCCCGCCCGACACCACCACGGTGCCGCCGGACAGGTCCACCGGGCCGTCCGCCGCCGGGGCGGCCGTACGGACCAGGCGCGGGACGAGCGTTTCGCCCGCGCGCAGGGCCGCCTGCGGCTCGTCGGACTGCGCGCACGCCCGTACGGCGGCGGCCAGGCCGTCGTCGTCCGCCGCCAGGTCCACGAGGGCGACGCGCCCCGGGTGTTCGGCCTGCACCGCGCGCACCAGACCCCACACCGCGGCGCCGCCCGGCTCCGCGGCCGGATCGCCCTCACCCGTCGCGACCGCCCCCCGGGTCACCAGCACCAGCCGCGAGCCCTCCCAGCGGTCCTCGGCCAGCCACGCCTGGACCAGGGCCAGCACGCCTTCCGCGGCCCCCGGCCCGCCGTCCGCGTCCTCCGGGACACGGTGAAGGACGAGCCGCGGCAGCTCGGCGCCCGCGTCCACGGCGGCGAGCAGCGCACCGAGGTCGCGGTGGACGCCGGGGGCGTGCACCGCCCGTGCGCGCGTACCGGCGGCGGTGCCCGTGCCGGGGCCGGTGTTGTTGTCCGGGTCGTTCACCGCCGGTACGCCCGCGCCCGTGACAGGATCCGTGCCGGGGCCCGCGGTGCCGTCCGGGTCGTTCGCCGCGCGTGCGTCCGCACCGGCCGCAGCGTCCGTGCCGGGCCCCGCGTGGCCCGGCACGGTGCCGTCCGGGGCGGTGGCGTCGGGTTCGGGGCCGGAGGCCGTGGCGCCGGCGCGTGCGGGCGCGCCGGGAGTGGCGGGAGTGGCGGGGGTGCGCGCGGGCCGGGGGGCCCGCACCGCGTCCTGGCCGGTGTCGCCGTTCGCCGTGTTCGCAGGGGCCGCGTTCGCCGTGCCCGCGGCGTCCGCGTTCGCCGTCCACGGATCGTCGTGGTCCGCCGGAAGCGGCCCGTGGGCAGCGGCGCCCACCTCGGCCCAGGACGTCTCCGGTGCGGTCTCCTCCGCCGCCGCAGGCAGCGGCGTCCATTCCACCGCGAAGAGTCCCTCCACCGCCCGCTCGCCCGCCGCCCGCAACTCCGCGGCCCGCGCGGGCCGTACGGCGACGCACTCGGCGGACAGCACCGAGGCGCCCGTGGGGTCGGTGAGGGTGAGGCGGCGTCCGCCGGGGGCGGGGGAGAGGCGGACGCGGACGCGCCGCGCGCCCGTCGCCCACACCGTCACACCGCTCCAGGCGAAGGGCAGCCACACCTCGCCGGGTCCGGCCGCCGGGCGGCCCTCCGGGGCGAGCAGCGCCGGGTGCAGGGCCGCGTCCAGCAGCGCCGGGTGGATGCCGAAGCGGTCGGCGCCCTCCCCGGCGGCCTCGGGGAGCAGGGCCTCGCCCAGCAGGTCGTGGCCGTCCCGCCAGGCCGCCGTCAGGCCGCGGAAGGCGGGACCGTAGCCGTAACCGTCCGCGGCGGCCCGCCCGTAGAGGCCTGCGACGTCCAGCGGCTGCGCGGTCGGCGGCGGCCACGCGCCCGCCGGGTCCGGCGCGGGGGCGGGCTCGGCCGCGGGTGCGAGGGTGCCCTCGGCGTGCCGCACCCAGGCGTCGGGCGCGGGCGTGTCGGCGCCGTCCTGGCAGGTGTGCACCTCGACGGTGCGCCGCCCCGCGGTGTCGGCGGGGCCCGCGGTCACGCGTACCCGCAGCGCACCCGCCTCCGGCAGCACGACCGGCACCTGGAGCGCGAGGTCCTCGACCCCGCCGCACCCGGCCTCGTGGGCGGCCTGGAGCGCCCACTCGACGAGCGCGGCGCCCGGGAGCAGGGCGGTGCCGCCGACCGCGTGGTCGGCGAGCCAGCCGGAGCCGGGGCCGCCGCGCAGCCGTCCGGTCAGCACCAGCCCGCCGTCCGGCAGCGGCACCGCGGCGGGCAGCAGCGGGTGGTCCACCGTGCGGACCCCGGCGGCGGACACGTCCCCCGTCCCGGCCGTCCCGGCGGGCACCCAGTAGCGGCGCCGCTGGAAGGGATAGGTGGGCAGGGCGACGGGACGCCCCGGCCGGGCGTCCCCGCCCAGCCACGCGCGCCAGTCGACGTCCAGGCCGGACGTGTGCGCCTCCGCGAGCGCGACGGCGAGCTGCCGTTCACCGCCGTTGTCGCGCCGCAGGGTTGCCAGCGCGGTGGCGGCCGTCCCGGCGTCCTCGAAGATCTCCTGGAGGCTCGACGCCAGCACCGGGTGCGGGTTGCACTGGACGAAGGTGCGGTAGCCGTCGGCCAGCAGCCGGGCCACGGTGTCGGCGAAACGGACCGGGCGGCGCAGGTTGTCGAACCAGTAGCCGGTGTCCAGCGCGGTGGTGCCGAGCCGCTCCGCGGTGACGGTGGAGTAGAAGGCGACAGCCGACTCGGCGGGCGTCACGCCGTTCAGCGCCGACATGATGTCGTCGCGGACGCGGTCCACGTGCGGGCCGTGGGAGGCGTACTCGACGTCGATCGTCCGGGTGCGTGCGCCGCGCTCCTCCGCCCCGGCCAGCACTGCGGCCACACCCGCGGGCGGGCCCGAGACCACGGTGGAGCGCGGCCCGTTGACGGCGGCGACGGCGACGTCCGCGGCGGCCGGGCCCAGGGCGGCGATCAGCTCCCCGGTGTCCCGCGCGCCGAGCGTGAGCGACGCCATCGCGCCGTGCCCGATGAGCGGGCCGAGCGCCCGGCCGCGCAGCGCGATGATCCGCGCCGCGTCGTCCAGGCCCAGCGCCCCGGCCACGCACGCCGCGGCGACCTCGCCCTGGGAGTGCCCGACGACGGCCGCCGGGGTGACGCCGAAGCTCTGCCACACTGCGGCCAGCGAGACGTGCATGGCCCACAGCGCGGGCTGGATGACGTCCTCGCGGTGCGGGGCCCCTGCCGTGCCCGCGCCGCGCAGCACATCGGTCAGCGACCAGTCGACGTACGGCGCGAGCGCCCGCTCGCACTCCGCGACCCGGGCGGCGAAGACCGGTGAGCAGTCGAGGAGTTCGCGGCCCATACCGGGCCACTGGGCGCCCTGGCCGGGGAAGACGAGGACCGGGCCGGGGCCGGTGGCACCGGCCGTGCCCGTCACGACCGCCGGGTCGGGCTCGCCCGCGGCCAACCGGGCGAGCCCGGCGCGCAGTTCCGCCCGGTCGGCGCCGAGCACGACGGCACGCTGTTCGAACCGGGCCCGCCCGGTGGCGAGCACCCGGCCGGCCACGGCCACGTCCTCCTCGCACCCGGCGAGGTTGCGCGCCTGCTCCGTCAGCGCGGCGGCGTCCCGCGCGGACAGCACCCACGGCACCAGCGTGCTCCGCACCGCCGCCGGGGCCGCGGCGGCGTCCGCACCGGCCGGGTCCTCGTCCGGCGCGGCCGGCTCGGGGGCCTCCTCCACGATCAGATGCGCGTTGGTGCCCGAGACGCCGAACGACGACACCCCGGCGCGCCGCGGGTGGTCGGTGCGCGGCCACTCCACCGGCTCGGTCACCAGCCGAACGGCCCCCGACGTCCAGTCCACGTGCGGGGTCGGAGCGTCGACGTGCAGCGTCGCCGGGAAGACGCCGTGCCGGATCGCCATCACCGTCTTGATGACGCCCGCCACGCCCGCGGCGGCCTGCGTGTGCCCGATGTTGGACTTGACCGAGCCGAGCAGCAGTGGCCGGTCCGCGGGCCGCTGCGTCCCGTAGGTCGCGTGCAGCGCGTCCGCCTCGATCGGGTCGCCGAGCCGGGTGCCCGTGCCGTGCGCCTCCACCGCGTCCACCTCGGCGGACGACAGGCCCGCGGAGACCAGCGCCTGGCGGATGACGCGCTGCTGGGACGGGCCGTTGGGCGCGGTGATGCCGTTGCTCGCGCCGTCCTGGTTGACGGCGGAGCCGCGGACGACGGCGAGCACCGGGTGGCCGTTGCGGCGGGCGTCGGAGAGGCGTTCGAGCAGGACGAGCCCGGCGCCCTCGCCCCAGCCGGTGCCGTCGGCGGCCGCCGCGAAGGGCTTGCAGCGGCCGTCCGCGGACAGCGCGCGCTGCCGCGCGAAACCGGTGAAGACCGCGGGCGTCGCCATGATCGTCACCCCGCCCGCCACAGCGAGCGAGCACTCGCCGCGGCGCAGCGCCTGCATCCCCAGATGCATCGCCACCAGCGACGCGGAGCACGCCGTCTCCACCGTCAGCGCCGGGCCTTCGAGACCGAAGGTGTACGACAGGCGCCCCGACAGCATGCTCGGCGCCGCGCCCGCGTAGCCCTCGGACTCCTTGAGCACGGGGGCGCCCGACGTCGTCGTGCCGATGGTCGCCGCCCCGACGAAGACGCCGGTACGGCTGCCGCGCAGGCCCGTCGCGTCCAGGTTCGCGCGCTCGAACAGCTCCCAGGCCACCTCCAGCAGCTTGCGCTGCTGCGGATCGACGGCCAGCGCCTCGCGCGGGCTGATCCCGAAGAAGCCCGCGTCGAACCGGTCGGCGTCGTGCAGGAAGCCGCCCTCCCGGGTGTACGTCGTCCCCGGGTGGTCCGGGTCCGGGTGGTACAGCCCCGCCAGGTCCCAGCCGCGGTCGGCGGGGAAGGGCCCGACCGCGTCCCCGCCGCCGGCCACCAGCTCCCACAGCTCCTCCGGCGACGCCACCCCGCCGGGGAAACGGCAGGACATCGCGACGATCGCGACCGGCTCGCGGTCCCGGTCCTCCACCTCGCGCAGCCGCCGCCGCGTGTCGTGCAGATCCGTCGCCACACGCTTGAGGTAGTCGACAAGCCTCTGGTCGTCGGGCATGGTCGGTCACGGCCTCCACACGTGTCGGGGCGGGCGGTGTCGGTGCGGGTGCCGCGGCAGCGGCGGTGCGGTGCTCGGTCCCCCGCGCCGCGGTCCTGCTCCTGGTCCTGGTCGCTGGTGCTGGTCCCGGTCGTTGTTGCTGGTGCTGTGTGCCGGGCGTCAGGAGGCGCCCAGCTCCCGGTCGATGAACGCCAGCACCTCGTCGGTGCCGGCCAGCGCGAGCCGGTCGGCCGCGCTGTCCTCGGCCGGCGGCGCGGACGCCGCCTTCCATTGCGCCAGCAGCCCCTCAAGCCGACCTGTCACCGCCCGCGCGTCCGCCTCGGGCAGCTCCAGCGCCGCGAGCGCGCCTTCCAGCCGCGCCAGCTCGCCGAGCACCGCGTCCGCACCGCTCCGCGCGGCCGAGGAGCCGTCCGGCAGAAGCCGTTCGAGCAGGTGGTCGGCCAGCGCCCCCGCCGAGGGGAAGTCGAAGACGAGCGCCGCCGGCAGCCGCAGCCCGGTCGCCGCCGAGAGCCGGTTGCGCAGCTCCACACCCGTCAGCGAGTCGAAGCCGAGATCCGTGAACGGTGTCTGCTCCAGCACCCCTTCGGCGTCGGCGTGCCCGAGCACCGTCGCGACATTGGTGCGCACCAGCGCCAGCAGCTGCTGACGCCGGTCGGCCGCGGGGAGCCCGGCCAGCCGCCCCGCCCAGTCGTCGGGCTGCTGCTGCGCCGCGGCCGCCCGTCGGGTGGCCCCGCCCGGCCGCGCGGCCAGTCCGCGCATCGCCGCGGGCAGCGTGCCCGCGGGCTGCGCGGCGAGCGCGGGGACGTCCAGGCCGACGGCCGCGAGCTGCGGGCTGCCGTGCTCCAGGGCGGCGTCGAAGAGCGCGAGGGCCTTCTCGGCGGACAGCGGTGTGACCCCGGTGCGGGCCATACGGGCGAGGTCCGCCTCGCCGAGCTTGCCGGTGATGCTGCTCGCCGCGGCCCACAGGCCCCAGGCGATCGAGGTGGTGGGGTGGCCGGTGGGGTCGGTGGCGAGGGCGTCGAGGTAGGCGTTGGCGGCGGCGTAGTTGGCCTGCCCCGGGTTGCCGAGGGTGGCCGAGACGGACGAGAAGTGGGCGACGAAGGCCAGCGGGAGGTGCCGCGTGGCGCGGTGGACGGTGGCGGCGGTGGTGGCCTTGGCCGTCCAGACCTCGGCGAGGGTCTGCGGGGTCTGGGCGGTGAGGACGGCGTCGTGGGTCGTGCCCGCGGTGTGGATGACGCCGGTGAGGGGGTGGTCGGGGTCGATGCCGTCGACGAGTGCGCGTACGGCGTGGGCGTCGGTGGCGTCGGTGGCGGTGATGTGGACGGTGGCGCCGAGGTTCTGGAGTCGCTTGGTGAGTTCGGTGGCTCCGGGTGCGTGGGGTCCGCGTCGGCTGGTGAGGTGGAGGTGGGTGATGTTCCAGGTGGTGACGAGGTGTTCGGCCAGCAGCGCGCCGAGGGTGCCGGTGCCGCCGGTGATCAGGACGGTGCCGTCGCGGTCGAGGGCGGGGGGCACGGTGAGGACGATCTTGCCGGTGTGCTTGGCCTGGCTCATGTGCCGCAGCGCGTGCCGGGCCTGCGCCAGCGGCCAAGTCGTGACCGGCGGCAGCGTCAGCGCCCCGCGCTCGAACAGCTCCACCAGCGTGCCGAGCATGCGTGCCACCCGCTCCGGACCCGCGTCCGAGACCAGGTCGTACACCCGGTAGTCCACCGCCCCGAAGTCCTTCGCCACCTGCTCGGGGTCGCGGATGTCGGTCTTGCCCATCTCCAGGAAGCGCCCGCCCTCGCCGAGCAGCCGCAGCGACGCGTCGATGTACGCGTCCGCGAGACTGTTGAGGACGACGTCCATGCTTCCGGCGCTCTCCCGGAAGGTCGCCTCGAAGTCGAGGTCGCGGGAGGACGCGCGGTGGGCGGCGTCGATGCCCATCGCCTCAAGCACCTTGTGCTTGGCCGGACTTGCCGTCGCGTAGACCTCAGCGCCGAGGTGCCGCGCGATCTGCACGGCCGCCGTGCCGACGCCGCCTGCCGCCGCGTGGATGAGGACGCGCTCGCCCGCGGTGAGCCCGCCCAGCTCCACCAGGCCGTACCACGCCGTCAGGAAGGCCACCGGAACGGCCGCGGCGCGGGCGAAGTCCCACTCCTGCGGCATCCGCGTCACCATGTGCGCGTCGGCGACCGTGACCGGCGCGAAGGCACCGTCGAAGACACCCATCACCCGGTCGCCCGGCGCCACCGTCGTCACGTCCGGAGCCACCTCCAGCACGACGCCCGCGCCCTCGCCGCCGATCCGCGTCTGGTCCGGCACCATGCCCAGACTGATCAGCACGTCACGGAAGTTGACGCCCGCGGCCCGTACGGCGATCCGCACCCGCCCTGGTGCGAGTGGCTGTTCCGCCTCCGGGAAGGGCACCGGCGCCACCCCGTCGAGCGTCGCCGTGCCGCCCGTCCCCGCGGCGTCCAGCCGCCACGCCTCCCGGCCGAGCAACGGCACGAGCGCGTGCGAGGCGGGAGCGCGGACCAGCCGGGGTACGAGGATCCGCCCGTCGCGCAGGGCGAGTTGCGGTTCGTCGAGGACGACCGAGCGGCGCACCGCGTCGGCGATCAGCGGGTCCGCCCCGGGATCGGCGGGCAGGTCGGCGTCGGTGTCCAGGTCGAGCAGGACGAAACGGCCCGGGTGCTCCGTCTGGGCGCTGCGCACCAGACCCGCGACGGCCGCGGCGACCGGCTCGGCCGCCGACTCCTCGTCCACGGCGGCCGCACCGCGCGTCAGCACCACCAGCCGCTCGTGCTCGGCCCTCGGCTCGGCGAGCCACTCCTGGAGCAGCGTCAACACGCCTTGGACGGAGCCCAGTTCGTCGTCCCCGTGCGTGGCCGCGACCGCGTAAACCACGGAGAGGTCCGCGTCCGGCGTGCGGTCGGCGAGCGGCGCCGCGGGCGTCCAGCGGAGGGCGAACAGCCCGTCGGGTACGGCCTGCCGGGGCGCCGCGAGGCGGGCGGGGCGGGTGGTGACGGCCTCGGCGGTGAGGATCGGCCGCCCGGCGCCGTCGGTCAGGACGACACCGCGCCCGCCGTCGCCCTGCCGGCTGATCCGGACCCGCGCCTGCGTGGCGCCCGTCGCGTGCAGGGTGACCCCGTTCCAGGAGAACGGCAGCCACACGCCCTCCTGGGCGGTGTCCGTGACGGCGATGAGGGGGTGGAGGGCGGCGTCGAGAAGCGCGGGGTGGAGGGTGTGGGTGTCCGTGTCGGCGTCGGTCACGGGCAGGGAGATCTCCGCGAGGAGGTCGTCGCCGTGACGCCAGAGGGCGCTCAGGCCTTGGAAGGTGGGGCCGTAGTGGTAGCCGTCGGTGGTGGCGCGGTCGTAGAAGCCGGTGAGGTCGACGGGCTGGGCGCCGGGGGGTGGCCAGGCGGCGCTGTCGGGCTCGGGTTCGTCGAGCGGCGCCGGGGTGAGGGTCGCGGTGGCGTGCCGTACCCATTCCGCCGACTGGCCGGACGCCGGGCGGGTGTAGACGTGCACGCTGCGGGCGGCGTCGTCCTCGGGGGCGCCGACGACGACCTGCACGTCCAGCGACGCGGTCTCGTGCAGCGTGAGCGGCTGCTCCAGCAGCAGTTCCTCGACGCGCGCGCCGCCCGCCTGCTCGGCGGCCTGGAGGGCGAGCTCGAGCAGTGCGGTGCCCGGCAGCAGGACCGTCCCCGCGATGACGTGCTCGCTGAGCCAGCCGCCCTGCCCGGCGGGCGGGACGCGCCCGCTCAGCACCATCCCGCCGTCCGCGAGCGCGGCCACGGACGAGAGCACCGGGTGGTCGATCCCCGTCCCGCCGCCCGGGGCGGCCGCACCGCCGGTCCGTGCGGTGAGCCAGTAGGGCTGGTGTTGGAAGGGGTAGGTGGGGAGGTCGATGGGGGTTTTCCCGGTTGTGGGGTACCAGGGTGTCCAGTTGAGGGGGTGGTGGGTGGTGTGGAGGGTGGCGAGTGTGTGGGCGAGGGTGTGGGTGTCGGGTTGTTTGCCGGTGAGGGTGGGGTGTGCGGTGGTGTCGGGGAGGGTGTGGTGGACGGCTGTGGTGAGGACGGGGGTGGGTCCGATTTCGAGGAAGAGGGTGGTGTGGGGGGCGAGGTGGGTGAGGGTCTGGTGGAAGTGGACGGGTTGGCGGATGTGCTGGGCCCAGTAGGCCGGGGTGGTGATGTCTTGTCCTGCGGGTTGGCCGGTGAGGTTGCTGATGAGGGGGATGCGGGGGGTGTGGAAGTCCAGGTGGGTGATGGCTTGGGTGAAGGGTTCGAGGACGGGGTCCATGAGGGGGGAGTGGAAGGCGTGCGAGACCTGGAGGACGCGCGCTTTACGTCCCTGCTCCTTCCACTCTTCGACGGCGGCGGCGATCTGCTCGGCGGGGCCGGAGAGCACGGTGTTGACCGGGGTGTTGAACGCGGCGACGGACAGCCCGGGGTGATCCGCGAGCGTCGCGGCGAGCTCCTCCGCCCCCGCGTTGACGGTCGCCATGGCGCCGCCGGAGGGTAGGTCGCCCATGAGGGTGGCGCGGGTGGCGACGAGGTGGGCGGCGTGTTCCAGGGTGAGGACGCCTGCGATGTGGGCGGCGGTGATTTCGCCGATGGAGTGTCCGGCGACGGCGTCGGGCCTCAGTCCCATGGTGGTGAGGAGTTTGGCGAGGGCGATTTGGAGGGCGAAGAGTCCGGCCTGTGTGTAGGTGGTGTGGTCGAGGAGTTCGGCGTGGGCGGGGTCGAACACCACGTCGCGCAGGGGGTGGTGGAGGTGCGGGTCCAGGAGGGCGCAGACCTCGTCGAAGGCTTCGGCGAAGACGGGGAAGCGTGCGTGGAGTTCGGCGCCCATGCCGCTGCGCTGGCTGCCCTGCCCGGAGAACAGCCACACCGTCCCCCCGGACGTCACAGCACCCGCCGCCGTCACCAGCCCCGCGTGCGGCAGGCCACCGGCCAGAGCCTCCAGCGCGGCGGCGAAGTCCGCACGGTCCCGCCCGAGCAGCACGGCCCGCTGTTCGAAGGTGGCCCGTGTGGTGGCCAGCGCCCGCCCCACGTCCGCCACCGGCGCCTGCGCGCCGGCCGCCTCCAGCCATCCGCCGATCGAGGTCGCCTGGTCTCGCAGTGCCTGCGGGTCGCGGCCCGACAGCACCCACGGCACGAGTTCCCCGGTTCCGTCCGCCCCGGGTGTGAACTCCGGTTCGGCGGGGGCCTGTTCGAGGACGAGGTGGGCGTTGGTGCCCGAGGCGCCGAAGGACGAGATGCCGACGCGCCGCGGGCGGCCGGTCTCCGGCCAGTCGATCGTGTCCGTGAGCAGCTCCACGGCTCCGCTGCTCCAGTCGATGTGCGGGCTGGGCGCGTCGATGTGCAGGCTCGCGGGGAGGCGCCCGTGCCGCATGGCCATGATCATCTTGATGACGCCCGCGATGCCCGCGGCGGCCTGCGTGTGGCCGATGTTGGACTTGACCGAGCCGAGCAGCAGCGGCCGCTCGTCCGGCCGGTCCTGCCCGTAGGTCGCGAGGATCGCCTGCGCCTCGATCGGGTCGCCGAGCCGCGTGCCGGTGCCGTGCGCCTCGACGGCGTCCACGTCGGCGGCGGTCAGGCCCGCGGTGGCCAGGGCCTGGGCGATGACGCGCTGCTGGGAGGGGCCGTTGGGGGCGGTCAGGCCGTTGCTGGCGCCGTCCTGGTTGACGGCCGAGCCGCGGATCACGGCGTGCACGCGGTGGCCGTTGCGCCGCGCGTCCGACAGCCGCTCCAGGACGACGAGCCCGGCCCCGTCGCTCAGCCCCGTACCGTCCGCCGCGGCGGCGAAGGGCTTGCAGCGGCCGTCCGGCGCGAGGCCGCCCTGCCGGGAGAAGCCGGTGAAGGCGTCGGGGGTGGACATGACGGTCACGCCGCCCGCGAGCGCGAGGTCGCACTCGCCCTGCCGCAGCGCCTGCGCGGCCAGGTGCATCGAGACCAGTGAGGACGAGCACGCGGTGTCGACGGTGACCGCCGGGCCCTGGAGCCCGAGGGTGTACGCGACCCGGCCGGAGATCATGCTGCCGATGCCGGAGAGCATCGTGTAGCCGTCCAGCCGCGGGTCGCCGGGCGCCAGGCCCGCCGCGTAGTCGTGGTAGATGACGCCCGTGTAGACACCGGTCAGGCTGTCCTTGAGCGTGTGCGGGTTGATGCGGGCGCGCTCCAGGGCCTCCCACGCGGTCTCCAGCACGATCCGCTGCTGCGGGTCCATGGCCAGGGCCTCGCGCGGGTTGATGCCGAAGAAGGCGGCGTCGAAACCGTCGGCGTCGTAGAGGAAGGCGCCCTGCGAGGCGTACGTGGTGCCGGGGTGCTCGCGGTCGGGGTGGAAGAGGTTGTCGAGGTCCCAGCCGCGGTTCGTCGGGAAGGGCCCGAGCACGCTGCCGCCCGCCTCCACCAGCTCCCACAGCTTCTCCGGCGAGGTCAGGCCGCCGGGGAAGCGGCAGGCCATCGCCACCACCACGATCGGGTCGTCGTCCGCGCCCCGGCGGGGCCGGAAGCGGCGCGCGGACGCGGGCGAGCCGTCCGCCTCGCCGGTCACCAGGGCGCGCAGATGGGCGGCGAGGGCCTGCGGGGTGGGGTGGTCGAAGACCAGGGTCGCGGGCAGCCGCAGCCCGGTCACGGCGGCGATCCGGTCGCGCAGCTTCACCGCCGTCAGCGAGTCGACGCCCAGTTCCTTGAACGCCGCCTCCGGCCGCACCTCCGCCTGCGACGCGTGCCCCAGCACCGCGGCGGCCGCCTGCCGCACCAGCCCGAGCAGCTCCTCGTGCTGCCCGGCCGTGTCCAGCCCGGCCAGCCGCGCGCCCAGCGCCCCTTCCGCGGGCTGCCGCGCCGCCGCCCGGCGGCGCGTGGCGCGTACGGGCCGGGGCGTCGCCGGGGGCGCGGATCCTGCGGTCTCCGGGGCGGCGTCCTCCGCCGCGGGGCGCAGCGCGACCGCGTCCGCGGTGAGGACGGGCGCGCCGTCCGGGTCGGCGACGACCAGGCCCACCGTGCGGCCGCCGTCCGCGTCCTGGTCTCCTGCCAGGACGCGCACCCGGGCGGACGTGGCGCCGGTGGCGTGCAGGGTCACGCCGATCCAGGCGAAGGGCAGCAGCACCGGCCCGTCACCGTCGAGGGCGAGGGGGTGCAGGGCCGCGTCGAGCAGGGCCGGGTGGAGGCCGAAACCGTCCTCCGCGTCCCCGCCGTCCGGCTCCGGCAGCTCCACCTCGGCGAGCAGCTCGCCGTCGTACCGCCACATCGCCCGCACCAGGCGGGGGAGGGCGCCGTGGTCGGCCTCGGCGGAGGCGTGCGGTGTGGCGAGGTCCACCGGCTCGGCCCCGGCGGGCGGCCAGGGCTGCGCGCCGGTCACGGCGTCGGGCTCCGGATCCGCCGTGGCGGGCGGGCTCAGCGTGCCCGTCGCGTGCACCGTCCAGGGGTCGTCCGGCCCGTCCCCGGCCGGCTGCGCGGCGACGCGGAAGGCGCGCCGTCCCTCGGGGCCGGGGGTGTCGAGGGTGATCTGCAGGCGCAGCGAACCGCCGGACGGGGGCACGAGGGGGGTGTGCAGGGCGAGTTCGTCGATGCCGCCCGCTCCCGCCTCGTCGGCGGCGCGAAGTGCCCACTCCACGAGGGCCGTTCCGGTCGGCAGCCCGGCGGCGTCGGCGGCCGTGAGCAGCCCGGTCACGAGCAGCCCCCCGTCCGCGAGCCCGGTAGCCGCCGACAGGTGCGGGTGTGCGACCGCGCGCAGCCCCGCCGCCCCGACGTCACCGGCCGCGGGGGCGGTACGCGGCCAGTAGTGGTGGTGTTGGAAGGGGTAGGTGGGGAGGTCGGTGGTGGGTGCGGTGGGTCCTGTGGTGTAGGTGGGGGTGAGTCCGGTGGTGTGG
>NZ_JBSGHL010000097.1:0-18190 GCF_053604375.1 Streptomyces sp. NPDC004031
ACGCCCGGTTACATTCCGAACCCGGAAGCTAAGCCTTTCAGCGCCGATGGTACTGCAGGGGGGACCCTGTGGGAGAGTAGGACACCGCCGAACAAATATTGATGAAGGCCCCGGCCCCGAGCTTTGTCTCGTGGGCCGGGGTCTTTTTCGTTGCCCGTCACCCGGTGTTCACGTCACGCCGGGACGCTGAACGTCCCGAACTGGCGGAGGTGTGGAGACGTGCAGCAGATGACGACTGCCGGACGGCGGCACAGGATCGCTTCGGACACGACGGCCGCCGCGCTGCGCGACGTGCTGGTGGGACTCGGGATAGGCGGCGGCGACGAGGTCATCGTGCCGTCCTTCGGGCCCGGTGCGCCTGCCGACGCCGTACGGCTGGCCGGCGCCGTACCGGTCTTCGCCGACATAGACCCGCGGACGTTCTGCCTGGACCCACAGGCGGTCGAGGCCGGTCTGACGTCCCGGACCGCCGCCATCGTGCCCGTGCACGTCTTCGGACACCCGGCGCCCATGGCGGAGCTGACGGAGCTGGCCGGGCGGCGGGCGCTGGCCCTCGTGGAGGAGGGCGAAATCGCCGATGACGCAGGGGCGGTGGCGCGGCGGCGGGCGCACGCGCGGTTCCTGGACTCGGCGTTGAAGGGCGTGGTCGTGCCCTACAGCGCGCCGGGGGCGCACCACCTCTACCACCGCTACACCGTGCGTGTTCCGGGCAACGGGCGGCCCGACCGGGACGCCTTCGCGGCCGCCCTGGCGGCGCGTGGGGTACGGGCGACGGTGAGTGTGCCCGTACCCGTGCACCGGATGCCGGCGCACCGGTCGGGGGACATGCTGCCCCAGACCGAGCGGGTGGCGGCCGATTCCCTGTCGCTGCCGGTGCATTCCCGCATCACACAGCGGGAGTTGACGCATATCGCGGACACCTGCAACGCGCTGGGTGGGCTCATGTGATCCGGTCCGCCGGGCGGTCGGAGACGCCCGGGTCCGGGGCGGACGGCTGAGTTTCCCGCACAGCCGTTCATGGGCTACGATCTTCCCGTCGACGCGCCCCAATAGCTCAGTCGGTAGAGCGTCTCCATGGTAAGGAGAAGGTCTACGGTTCGATTCCGTATTGGGGCTCTGGCAAGGAAAGGCCTCCCGCTGTGAGCGGGAGGCCTTTCTGCTGTCCGGGCACCGGGAGCGTCCGGCGGTCAGTCCTGCGGGAGGGCCGGGACGCGCATCGCCAGGATGGCCATGTCGTCGGACGGGGCGTCGGCGGCGAAGCGTTCGACCGCGCGCTGGATGCGGGCGGCGACGGCGCCCGCGGTCAGGCCGGTGCAGGTGGCGAGAACGTCCGCGAGGCCGTCGTCGCCGAGCATCCGGGTGCCCTCGCGGCGTTCGGTCACGCCGTCCGTGACGCACAGCAGGACGTCGCCCGGGTCCAGGGTCACGGACTGCTCGACGAGTTCCAGGTCGTCCATGACGCCCAGCAGCGGCTGGGGTTCGGCGGCGGGTTCCACCGAGCCGTCGGGGCGCAGACGCAGCGGGAGCGGGTGGCCCGCGCAGACCATGCGCAGCACCGCGCTGCCGTCGTGCTGCGGCCACAGCTCGCCGTAGAGGAGGGTCAGGAAGCGGCTGCGGGCGCCTTCGTCGAGGATGGCGGCGTTGAGGCGTTCCAGGACCGCTGGGCCGCCGAAACCCTCGCGGGCGAGGAGCCGCAGGGCGTGCCGGGCCAGGCCCGTGACGGCGGCGGCTTCCGGGCCGGTGCCGCAGACGTCGCCGATGGCGAAGCCCCAGCAGCCGTCGCGGATGGGGAAGAGGTCGTAGAAGTCGCCGCCGACCTCGTTGCCCTCGCCCGCGGCGCGGTAGACCACCTCGACCTCGACACCGGGGACGCGCGGGAGTTCCGGCGGCAGGAGGCTGCGCTGGAGGGCCTGGCTGATGGCGGTGCGCTCGCTGTAGAGGCGGGCGTTGTCCAGGGCGAGGGCGGCCCGTCGGGACAGGTCCTCGGCCAGTTCCAGGATCTCCTGGCGGAAGCGTTCGTCGGTGGGTTTGCCGAGCGTCAGCATGCCGATGACGCGGTTGCGGGCGACCAGCGGCAGGACGACCGTCTCGCCGCCGACGGCGGCCGCCGTGGCGAGGGCGACACCAGGCGCGCTGACCGGGCGGCCGGGGAGGGTCGCGGCGCCGCTGGGGCCGACGCCGAGGCTGCGCAGCGAGGCGCGCAGGGCGCTGGAGTGGGCGGCGTCGGAGGGCGCGGTCCAGGCGCGGGCGCCGGGGGTGGGGTCGGGGTCCGGCGGGCGGACCTGGGAGAGCAGGGCCTTGATGCCGTCGATGCGGTCCTCGTCCTCGTGGAGGACGAAGGCGAGTTCCGGCTCGGACTGCTCGGCGATGGTGTAGACGGCGCACCAGCTGGCGAGCGTGGGCACGGTCATCTGCGCCATGAGCGCCAGCGTCTGGTCGCGCTCCAGCGTTCCGGCGAGCAGGTCGGAGGCCTCGACGAGGAAGGACAGCGAGCCGCGGCGGAGCCGCTCCAGTTCGGTCAGCCGGGCGCTCTCGACGGCCAGCGCGATGCGGTCGGCGGCGAACTGGAGCCGCAGCGCCTCCTGGTTGGAGTAGCGGCCCGGGGCCTCCGCGGCCACGCCGAGCGAACCGGTGAGGCGGCCCTCGACCTTGAGCGGCACGGTGACGACGGAGCGCATACCCGTCCCCGACAGCAGGGGTACGGCGCCGGGGACGGCGGTGAGGTCCTCGTGGACGGCGGGCATGCGGGCGCTGCCGTAGCGGCCGGTCCCTGCCTCGACGGGGACGCGGGCGAAGCGCTGACGGGCCGAGGGCAGACCGGTGGAGGCGCGGACTTCGAGTTCGGTCTCGTCGTCGGTGGCGAGCAGCAGGTAGGCGGCGTCGCCGTCGAGCATGTCGCGGGCGCGTTCCACGGTGCGCTGGAGCAGGCCGTCGAGGTCGTCGGGGGCGGGGGAGCCGATGAAGACCTCGAAGGCGTCGGTGCTCTTGCCGCGCTGCACCAGGCCGGGCTCGGAGGGTGCGGAGCCGCGGGCGGGGGTCTCCAGGATCGCGCGCTCCTCGGCCCGTACCAGCAGGCACACCGTGGAGGGCTCGCCCGCGCTGTCGCGGATGCGCAGGTGCGAGCCGTAGACGGGCACGACGCGGCCGGCGCCGTTGCGCAGCCCGTAGGTGCCTTCCCAGCGGGAGAGCTGGAGGGCCTCGGCGAGGCCGAGGCCGGTGCCGGGGGTCTGCGGCCAGGCGGTGAGGTCGGCGAGGGACTTGCCGACGACGTCGGCGGCGGGGTGGCCGAAGAGCTCGGCCGCGTCGTCGTTCCAGCGGGTGACGGCGCCCTGCCGGTCGATCTGGACGACGGCCACCCGGACCCGCTCGTCGGCCTCGGGGAGGTCGGCGGTGGCCAGCAGCGGGCCGGCCGAGCGCGTCCCCGCGGGGCGTTCGGGCAGGTCGAGCTGGAACCAGACGTGCTTGCCCGCGGCCGTGTACTCCACGCCCCAGCGGCTGGCGAGGGCGGCGCACAGCAGCAGTCCGCGGCCGCCTTCGTGGTCGGGGTCGCGGTGCGGGCGGCCGCGTCCCTGGAGCGGCACCTCGCGTTCGGGGTAGTGGTCGGCGACCTCGACGCGTACGGCTGTCTCGTAGCGCAGGCAGCGTACGTCGGCGGCGGTGCCCGCGTGGACGACGGCGTTGGTCACCAGTTCGCTGGTCAGGACGACGGCGTCGTCCACCACGTCGGCGAAGCCCCAGCCGTGCAGTGTGTCGCGTACGAACGCCCTGGCCACGGCGACGGACCTGCCGACCGGTTCGAAGCTGGCCGTTGCCCGAGCCGTGATCACGGATCTCCTCATGACGGATTCGGTGGTCTCCCGCGGACGCCGCGGGCGGGTGCCGGGTACGGTCGCCCGCCTGTGCACGCCGCGTCGTCCTGCCATCAGGCAAGGCTAGTGCGTCGCGCTCCGGCCGTCCCCTGGGTGGTCAAACCGGAACGTTCCGCGCCGGATGGGGGGCGTACGCGGGGCGTGCACCCGCGTGTACGGGGGGCGACGGCTCCTAGCGTCAACGCTTCTGTTGCGCACGGGTTACTCCGGATGTTGTGGGCCCGGCAGACGAAAGTGGAAGACTGGAGGGGCCCAACTCGGGTACATGCAGGTCGATCGACCCTCCAGGAGGGACACGGTGGAGTCTGGCGCATCGGCGCGGGGCGCGGTCACGCGTACGAAGAACGGGCGTTCCCGGGCCGGCGGGACCGTAGAGGTCGACGCGGCCGCGCTCTCCAAGCTGCTCTCCGCGCTGTCGGCGATGCGGGACGGCAACTTCCGCCGCCGGCTGACGGTGACCGGCGACGGGGTGATGGCCGAGGTGGCCGCCGTCTTCAACGAGGTCGCCGACCGTAACCAGCACCTCACCGGGGAGCTGGCCCGGGTGCGCCGCGTGGTCGGCCGGGAGGGCAAACTCACCGAGCGGCTGGAGACGGGGGCCTGCGAGGGTGCCTGGGCGGCCGCGATCGAGGCGTCGAACGCGCTGGTGGACGACCTGGTACGGCCCGTCTCCGAGGTGGGCCGGGTGCTGTCAGCGGTGGCCGAGGGCGACCTGGAACAGCGCATGGACCTGCGGGCGCAGAACGCCGACGGGACCGGGCATCCGCTGCGCGGCGAGTTCCTGAAGGTCGGCCGCACCGTCAACGGCCTGGTGGACCAGCTGTCGGCCTTCACCGACGAGGTGACCCGGGTCGCCCGTGAGGTGGGCACCGAGGGCAAGCTCGGCGGCCAGGCGAAGGTGCGCGGGGTGGCCGGGTCCTGGAAGGACCTGACGGACTCCGTCAACACCATGGCGTACCGCCTGACGGCGCAGCTGCGCGACATCGCCACCGTGACGAACGCGGTGTTCAAGGGCGACCTGTCGCGCAAGGTGACCGTACATGTCGACGGCGAGATGCTGGAGCTGAAGAACACCGTCAACACGATGGTGGACCAGCTCTCGTCCTTCTCCTCCGAGGTGACGCGGGTCGCGCGCGAGGTCGGCACCGAGGGCGAGCTGGGCGGCCAGGCGCAGGTGCCGGGCGTGGCCGGTGTGTGGAAGGACCTCACCGATTCGGTGAACCTGATGGCCGGCAACCTGACGGCTCAGGTCCGTGACATCGCGCAGGTGACGACCGCGGTCGCGAACGGCGACCTGACGCAGAAGATCACCATCGGCGCGCGCGGCGAGGTCGCTCAGCTGGCCGAGACGATCAACGCGATGACCGAGACGCTGCGCACCTTCGCCGACGAGGTCACCCGCGTCGCCGGGGAGATCGGCGCGGAGGGCCAGCTCGGCGGTCAGGCGCAGGTGCCGGGTGCGGCGGGGACGTGGAAGGACCTGACGGATTCGGTCAACACCGCCTTCCGCAACCTGACGGCCCAGGTACGGGACATCGCGCAGGTGACGACCGCGGTCGCGGGCGGTGACCTGTCGCAGAAGGTCACGGTGGACGTCTCCGGCGAGATGCTGGAGCTGAAGAACACCGTCAACACCATGGTCGACCAGCTGTCGGCGTTCGGCGCCGAGGTGACGCGGGTGGCCCGCGAGGTCGGCGTCGAGGGCATCCTCGGCGGTCAGGCGCAGGTGCCGGGTGCGGCGGGGACGTGGAAGGACCTGACCGATTCGGTCAACACCGCCTTCCGCAACCTGACCGGGCAGGTCCGCAACATCGCCCAGGTCACGACTGCGGTCGCCAACGGCGATCTGTCGCAGAAGGTCACGGTGGACGTCTCCGGCGAGATGCTGGAGCTGAAGAACACCGTGAACCGCATGGTGGACCAGCTCGGCTCGTTCGCCGCCCAGGTGACGCGGATGGCCACCGACGTGGGCACGGAGGGGCGCCTCGGCGGCCAGGCCCGCGTGGACGGGGTCAGCGGCACGTGGAAGGACCTGACCGACTCCGTCAACTTCATGGCCGGCAACCTGACCTCTCAGGTGCGGCAGATCGCCCAGGTCACGACGGCGGTGGCGCGCGGTGACCTGTCGCAGAAGATCGACGTGGACGCGCGCGGCGAGATCCTGGAGCTGAAGAACACCATCAACACGATGGTGGACCAGCTGTCGTCCTTCGCCGAGCAGGTCACGCGGGTGGCGCGCGAGGTGGGCACCGACGGGCGGCTGGGCGGTCAGGCACAGGTGCCGGGCGTGGCCGGTGTGTGGCGTGACCTCACCGACTCGGTGAACTTCATGGCCGGCAACTTGACGGCCCAGGTCCGCAACATCGCCCAGGTCGCCACCGCGGTCGCCCGCGGTGACCTGTCGCAGAAGATCGACGTGGACGCGCGCGGCGAGATCCTGGAGCTGAAGAACACCCTCAACACGATGGTGGACCAGCTGTCGTCCTTCGCCGAGCAGGTCACGCGGGTGGCGCGCGAGGTGGGCACCGAGGGCATCCTCGGCGGGCAGGCCGAGGTCAAGGGCGTCAGCGGGACGTGGAAGGACCTGACCCAGTCCGTCAACTTCATGGCGAACAACCTGACCAGCCAGGTCCGCAACATCGCCGACGTCACCAACGCGGTCGCCCAGGGCGACCTGTCGCGGAAGATCACCGTCGACGCCAAGGGCGAGATCCTCGCGCTGGTCACGACGGTGAACACGATGGTGGACACGTTGTCGGCGTTCGGTGACGAGGTGACCCGGGTGGCCCGCGAGGTCGGCACCGAGGGCCAGCTCGGCGGCCAGGCCCGGGTGCGGGACGCGTCGGGCATCTGGAAGGACCTGACCGACAACGTCAACCTGATGGCGAACAACCTGACCGGCCAGGTGCGGTCGATCTCCTCGGTGGCCACCGCGGTCGCCAACGGCGACCTGACCAAGAAGATCACCGTCGAGGCCCGCGGCGAGGTCGCGCAGCTCGCCGAGACCATCAACACGATGGTGGACACGCTGTCGGCGTTCGGTGACGAGGTGACCCGGGTGGCCCGCGAGGTGGGCACCGAGGGCATCCTGGGCGGCCAGGCGCGCGTCCCGGGCGTGGCGGGGACGTGGAAGGACCTGACGGAGTCCGTCAACGGCATGGCGTCGAACCTGACGGGCCAGGTGCGGCAGATCGCGCAGGTGACGACGGCGGTCGCGCGCGGCGACCTGTCCAAGAAGATCGACGTGGACGCGCGCGGCGAGATCCTGGAGCTCAAGACGACCATCAACACGATGGTCGGCCAGCTCTCCGCCTTCGGTGACGAGGTCACGCGAGTCGCTCGCGAGGTGGGTACGGAAGGGCGGCTCGGCGGCCAGGCCCGGGTGCCCGGGGTCTCGGGCATCTGGAAGGACCTCACCGAGTCGGTGAACCTGATGGCCAACAACCTGACCAGCCAGGTCCGCAACATCGCCCAGGTCGCCACCGCGGTGACCCGCGGCGACCTCAACCTGCGCATCGACGTGGACGCGGCGGGCGAGATCCTGGAGCTCCAGGACTACATCAACACGATGATCGTGCGCCTGCGCGAGACCACGCTGGCCAACAAGGAGCAGGACTGGCTCAAGGGCAACCTGGCCCGTATCTCCGGCCTCATGCAGGGCCGCCGCGACCTCGGCGACGTGGCCGCCCTGATCATGAGCGAGCTGACACCGGTCGTCTCCGCCCAGCACGGTGCCTTCTACCTCGCCGAGGACACCACGGAGGTCGGCGAGGAGTACGAGCTGCGGCTGCGCGGCAGCTACGGATTCTCGCGCCGCGCCATGTCGACGGTCTTCCTGCCCGGTGAGGGGCTCATCGGGCAGGCCGCGGTGGAGAAGCGGCCGATTCTCATCGAGAACGTCCCACCGGGTTATCTGAAGATCACCTCGGGACTCGGCGAGGCACCGCCGGCGCATGTGATCGTGCTGCCGGTGCTGTTCGAGGGCCGGGTGCTCGGCGTCATCGAACTGGCGGCTTTCCAGCCGCTCACGGAGATCCAGAAGGACTTCCTCAACCAGATCACCGACATCATCGCCATCAGTGTCAACACGATCAGTGTCAACACCAAGACCGAATATCTGCTCAAGCAGTCGCAGGAACTGACCGAGCAGTTGCAGGAACGGTCGGGCGAACTGGAGAACCGGCAGCGTGCGCTGCAGCTCTCCAATGCGGAACTGGAGGAGAAGGCCGAACTCCTGGCCCGGCAGAACCGCGACATCGAGGTCAAGAACACCGAGATCGAAGAGGCCCGGCAGGTCCTGGAGGAGCGGGCGGAACAGCTCGCGGTCTCGATGCGCTACAAGTCCGAATTCCTCGCCAACATGTCGCACGAACTGCGCACCCCGCTGAACTCGCTGCTCATCCTGGCAAAACTGCTCGCCGACAACGGCGACGGCAATCTGTCGCCCAAGCAGGTCGAATTCGCCGAGACGATCCACAGCGCCGGTTCGGACCTGCTGCAGCTGATCAACGACATCCTGGACCTGTCGAAGGTCGAGGCGGGCAAGATGGACGTCTCGCCGACACGTATCGCCCTGGTGCAGCTCGTCGACTATGTGGAGGCCACCTTCCGGCCGCTCACGGCGGAGAAGGGCCTGGACTTCTCGGTGCGGGTCTCGCCGGAGCTGCCGGTGACGCTGCACACCGACGAGCAGCGGCTGCTGCAGGTGCTGCGCAACCTGCTGTCGAACGCGGTCAAGTTCACCGACAGCGGCTCGGTGGAGCTGGTGATCAGGCCGGCCGGCAGCGAGGTGCCGCAGTCGATCCGCGAGCAGCTGCTGGAGGCGGGCACGCTGCGCAGCCCCGACCAGCCGCTCATCGCCTTCTCCGTCACCGACACCGGTATCGGCATCGCGGCCGGCAAGATGCGGGTGATCTTCGAGGCGTTCAAGCAGGCGGACGGCACGACCAGCCGCAAGTACGGCGGTACGGGCCTGGGCCTGTCGATCAGCCGCGAGATCGCCCGGCTGCTGGGCGGCGAGATCCACGCCGACAGCCAGCCGGGCCGCGGCTCGACCTTCACGCTGTACCTCCCGCTGAGCCTGGGCCGGGACGCCGACATCCCGCAGGCGACCCCGCAGCTGCCGGCCGGCGCCGGCGACCAGGAGGGCGCCGCGGGCGGCCGTACCCGCAGCCCCGGCAGCAGCCTGGCCCGGCTGCGCCGCCGCTCGGCCCTGCAGGCCGCGCAGCCCGCCGCCGCGGTGGAGAGCGGCGAGGAAACGGCTTCCGGGCAGTGGGCGGAGCACGGCGAGCCGGGGGAGTCGCGCTTCACCGGCGGATTCCACGGTGAGAAGGTGCTCATCGTCGACGACGACATCCGCAACGTTTTCGCGCTCACCAGCGTCCTGGAGCAGCACGGGCTGACGGTGCTCTATGCCGAGAACGGCCGTGAGGGCATCGAGGTGCTGGAACAGCACGACGACATCGCGATCGTGCTGATGGACATCATGATGCCGGAGATGGACGGATACGCCACGACCACGGCGATCCGCAAGATGCCGCAGTTCGCCGGGCTGCCGATCATCGCGCTGACGGCCAAGGCGATGAAGGGCGACCGGGAGAAGAGCATCGAGTCGGGAGCTTCGGACTATGTCGCGAAACCGGTGGACACCGACCACCTGCTCGGCCTCATGGAACAGTGGATGCACTCACGCTGAGCAAGAAAGTTGAATTTTTTCCGACCGGAGGGTCCCTCACACGTGTGAGGGCGCGAGGATGAGGGAACCTTCTCGTCTCCGCCCGCGTTTTCGGTGCGTGGTGAGTGACGTGACGGTGACAGGGTGTGGCGAACGGCGGGGTGCGGCTACCATGACCGGCACAAGGACGGGCGGCGCGACGGAGTCGTCCCTGGGGGCGGCGACCGGTGTGATGCCGGGGCGAGGAGGGCGGGCCATGGTGCAGAAGGCCAAGATCCTCCTGGTCGATGACCGGCCGGAGAACCTGCTGGCGCTGGAGGCGATTCTCTCGGCGCTCGATCAGACTCTGGTCAGGGCATCGTCCGGGGAGGAAGCGCTCAAAGCGCTGCTCACCGATGATTTCGCGGTGATCCTGCTCGACGTGCAGATGCCGGGCATGGACGGCTTCGAGACGGCGGCGCACATCAAGCGGCGGGAGCGGACACGGGACATCCCGATCATCTTCCTGACCGCGATCAACCACGGCCCGCACCACACCTTCCGGGGTTACGCGGCGGGCGCGGTCGACTACATCTCGAAGCCCTTCGACCCGTGGGTGCTGCGGGCCAAGGTGTCGGTGTTCGTCGACCTGTACATGAAGAACTGCCAGCTGCGCGAGCAGGCCGCGCTGCTGCGGCTGCAACTGGAGCAGGGCGCGCCCTCGGGCACGGGCTCGGACGGCTCGAAGGAGCCCGCGGGTCTGCTCGCCGAGCTGTCCGCGCGGCTCGCCGCCGTCGAGGAGCAGGCCGAGGCGCTGGGCAAGCAGCTGGGCGAGTCCTCGGACGCCGCCGCGGTGGCCACCGCGGCCCACCTGGAGCGCAAGCTGACCGGCCTGCGCCGCGCGCTGGACGCGCTCGACCCGGGCAGCGGCGGCGGGATCGTACGGCAGTCCGCCGGCGGCGAGTAGCGCCGTCGGCGTCGCCGGGGCCCTGCGGCAACGGAGGTTGACGCCGGGTCAACGGGGCCGCGGGAACCGTCCGACACGAACGGGCGTATCCGCAGGGGCACGTGTTCACCGATCACAAGGGCGGTAACCTCGGCACCATGGCCTCACGTACGTCCGGCACCGCCAAGAAAGCCCCGGCGAAGCCTGCGGCCAGCAAGCCCGCCGCGAAGAAGACCGCGGCCAAGAGCGCCGCGAAACCGCCCGCCAAGAAGGCGGCAGCGGCGCCCAAGCCCGCGCCGAAACCGGCGCCGTCGCCGACCAGCGGCATCCTGCGGATGTTCCGCGCGCTGTGGCTGGGCCTCGCCCACGCGGTCGGCGCGATCTTCCGGAGCATAGGGCGCGGTGCCCGCGGACTCGACCCCGCGCACCGCAAGGACGGCCTGGGCCTGCTGCTGCTGGGTCTCACCCTGGTGGTCGCCGCGGGGACCTGGTCGAATCTGCGCGGCCCCGTCGGCGACCTGGTCGAGCTGCTGGTCACCGGCGCCTTCGGACGGCTGGACCTGCTGGTGCCGCTCATGCTCGGCGCGGTCGCGGTACGCCTCATGCGGCACCCGGAGCAGCCCGAGGCCAACGGCCGGATCGTGATCGGCCTGTCCGCCCTCGCCATCGGCATCCTCGGGCTGATCCACGTGGCCTGCGGCTCGCCCGCCCGCAGCGACGGGGCCACCGCGCTGCGCGACGCCGGCGGCCTGATCGGCTGGGCCGCCGCCTCGCCGCTCGTCTACACCGTCGGCGGTTTCCTGGCGGCGCCGCTGCTGCTGCTGGTCACCGTCTTCGGGCTGCTCGTCGTCACCGCCACCCCGGTGCACGCCGTGCCGCGGCGGCTGCGGGCCGCCGGCGCCAGGGTCGGCCTGTACGCCCCGCCGCCGGACCCCGAGGCCGTACCGCTGGAGGAGTTCTTCGACGAGGACGAGGCGATCGGCGCGGCCGAGCCCGAGGAACTGTCGCCGGTGCGCCGGCTGCCCCGGCGGGCTGCCAAGCGGGACGAGCCGTACGACATGGAGAGCGAGGGCGCCGGCACGTCCGCCGATCCGGCCGCGGGACTGCCCGCCGAACCGCCCGCGGACGAGCCCCGGCCGCGCCGCAGGCCGCGCCGCCGCAGCGAGGGGCTGCCCGCCGCGCAGGGGGACGCGCCGGACGCGGTCGACGTGGCCGCCGCCGCGGCCGCCGCGCTGGACGGCGCGGTGCTGCACGGCCTGCAGCCGTCGCCGCTGGTGGCCGACCTGACCAGCAACCTGCGCAAGCCGGTGCCCGCCGCCCGCGCGCAGGAGGACACCGGTTCGGACGGCGTGCCCGACCTGACCAAGCAGAGCGCAGAGGCGGGCGAGCCGCTGCCGCCGCGCGCCGAACAGCTCCAGCTCTCCGGCGACATCACGTACGCGCTGCCGTCGCTCGACCTGCTGGAACGCGGCGGCCCCGGCCGTACCCGCAGCGCCGCCAACGACGCGGTGGTGGCGGCGCTCACCCAGGTCTTCAAGGAGTTCAAGGTCGACGCGGTGGTGACCGGCTTCACCCGCGGGCCGACGGTCACCCGTTACGAGGTGGAGCTGGGTGCGGCGGTCAAGGTCGAGCGGATCACCGCGCTGGCCAAGAACATCGCCTACTCCGTCGCCAGCCCCGATGTGCGGATCATCAGCCCGATCCCCGGCAAGTCCGCGGTCGGCATCGAGATCCCGAACAGCGACCGCGAGATGGTCAACCTCGGCGACGTGCTGCGCTCGGCCGACGCCGCAGGTGAGGACCATCCGATGACGGTGGCGCTCGGCAAGGACGTCGAGGGCGGCTATGTCATGGCCAACCTCGCGAAGATGCCGCACGTGCTGGTGGCCGGTGCGACCGGCTCCGGCAAGTCCTCGTGCATCAACTGCCTGATCACCTCGGTCCTGGCGCGTGCGACGCCGGACGAGGTGCGCATGGTGCTGGTCGACCCCAAGCGCGTCGAGCTGACCGCCTACGAGGGTATTCCGCACCTGGTCACGCCGATCATCACCAACCCCAAGCGGGCCGCCGAGGCCCTGCAGTGGGTGGTGCGCGAGATGGACCTGCGCTACGACGACCTGGCGGCGTTCGGCTTCCGGCACATCGACGACTTCAACGCCGCCGTGCGCTCGGGGCGCGCCAAGACCCCGGAGGGCAGCGAGCGGGAGCTGGCGCCGTACCCGTACCTGCTGGTGATCGTGGACGAGCTGGCCGATCTGATGATGGTCGCGCCGCGCGACGTCGAGGACTCGATCGTCCGGATCACGCAGCTGGCCCGCGCGGCGGGTATCCACCTGGTGCTCGCCACCCAGCGGCCCAGCGTCGACGTCGTGACGGGGCTGATCAAGGCGAACGTGCCCTCGCGGCTGGCGTTCGCGACGTCGTCGCTCGCCGACAGCCGGGTCATCCTGGACCAGCCCGGTGCCGAGAAGCTGATCGGAAAGGGTGACAGCCTGTTCCTGCCGATGGGCGCGAACAAGCCGATCCGGATGCAGGGCGCCTTCGTCACCGAGGACGAGGTCGCCAAGGTCGTCGACCACTGCAAGGCGCAGCTCACCCCGACCTACCGCACGGACGTCACCGTCGGCAGCGGGCCGAAGAAGGAGATCGACGAGGAGATCGGCGACGACCTGGACCTTCTGTGCCAGGCCGCGGAGCTGGTGGTCTCCACGCAGTTCGGCTCGACGTCGATGTTGCAGCGAAAGCTGCGTGTGGGCTTCGCCAAGGCGGGCAGGCTCATGGACCTGATGGAGTCGCGTGGCATCGTCGGTCCCAGCGAGGGGTCGAAGGCGCGCGACGTGATGGTGAAGGCGGACGAACTGGACGGGGTCCTGGCCGAGATCCGCGGCGGGGCCTGACCGGACGGTCGGGGCAGGCGCCACCGCGGACCCGTGGTCCGCGGGCGGCGGCCCGCCGCGACACGCGGTGGCGGTGGAAAACCGATCGGATTCTTCGGGCAACCGTTTGATCTGTTCGTACGTCAACTTCGGCAGGGAAGGCGGCATCCTGATGGCGTACACATTTCCGCCGCCCGCTTGCCCCGCGGTTTCGGCACCCTCTTAGACTGATCCCCCAGCGGCTGCACGTTCGAAAGGCGCCCTCGTGTCCCTCGGCAACCCGCCCACCGAAGACCGGCCTTCGGTCGGTCACGCCCTCGCCCAGGCCCGAATCGCCGCCGGACTGTCCGTCGACGAGGTCAGCACCGTCACCCGGGTGCGCGTCCCCATCGTGCAGTCGATCGAGCAGGACGACTTCTCGCGCTGCGGCGGCGACGTCTACGCCCGCGGCCACATCCGTACGCTGGCCCGTGCCGTGGGACTCGACCCCGAGCCGCTGATCGCGCAGTACGCGGCGGAGCACGGCACGGAGGTCGTGCCGACACCGGTCGCCCCGGTCTACTCCAACGAGCGCATCAAGTCCGAGCCGCGCCGGCCCAACTGGACCGCCGCCATGGTCGCCGCGATCGTCGCCGTGATCGGCTTCGTCGGCTACACCGCCTTCACCGGCGGAAACGACGGCAAGACCCCCAAGGCCGACCCCGCGCCGCCGACCCCGAGCAGCACCAGCACAACCCCCAGTGTGCAGACGACGCAGGGCACCATGCCGCCCTCGCCCGACCCGACCGGCAGCGCGATCGCCGCGGCGCCCCCCGGCAAGGTCACCGTCAAGATCACCGCGGAGGACGGCGCCAGCTGGGTGCAGGCCACCGACCACAACGGCAAGCGGCTCTACCAGGGCTCGCTCCTCAAGGGCGACTCGCAGACCTTCACCGACGACAAGAAGATCAAGCTGATCGTCGGCAACGCCGGAGCGGTGCAGCTCTTCGTCAACGGCAAGGACCTCGGCCCGGCCGGTGACAGCGGCCAGGTGGTCCGGCTCACCTACACCCCCGGCGACCCGACCCAGGGCTGACCGCCGCCGACACGTGCCGCCGTACCCGCGGGTACGGCGCCCCTCCCGGCGCCCGGCGCACGCCGGGTCGCGGGTCCGGTGCAGGTCGGGCGCTTCCGCGGCGCTCGCGCCGGGCCCGTACGGTGCCGGGGAAGGGATCCGGCCGTAACCGACGAGGCGGGAGGGGTCCGACAGGGCAGCGGGTAGTCTGAGTGCATGCCCGAACCCCGTACCGTCGCCCTTGTCACGCTCGGATGCGCCCGTAACGAAGTGGACTCGGAAGAGCTCGCCGGACGGCTGGCGGCGGACGGCTGGCAGCTCGTCGAGGACGCCGCGGACGCCGACGTGGCGGTCGTCAACACCTGCGGCTTCGTCGAGGCTGCCAAGAAGGACTCCGTCGACGCCCTGCTGGAAGCCAACGACCTCAAGGAGCACGGCCGCACCCAGGCCGTCGTCGCCGTCGGCTGCATGGCGGAACGCTACGGCAAGGAGCTGGCCGACGCGCTGCCCGAAGCCGACGGCGTCCTCGGCTTCGACGACTACGCCGACATCTCCGACCGGCTGCGCACCATCCTGGGCGGCGGCGTCCACGCCCCGCACACTCCGCGCGACCGGCGCAAGCTGCTGCCGATCAGTCCCGCCGAGCGCCAGTCGTCAACCGTGGCGCTGCCGGGTCACTCGCAAGAGGGTCACCCGGACGGCGGTATCGCGGAGGCCGCCGACGGCCCCTCCGCGGACCTCGCCGACCTCCCCGCCGGTGTCGCGCCCGCCTCCGGGCCGCGCCCGCCGCTGCGGCGCCGGCTCGACTCGGGACCGGTCGCCTCGGTGAAGCTCGCCTCCGGCTGCGACCGCCGCTGCACCTTCTGCGCGATCCCGTCCTTCCGCGGCTCGTTCATCTCCCGCCGCCCCTCCGACGTCCTCGGCGAGACCCGCTGGCTCGCGGGCGAGGGTGTCCGCGAGGTCATGCTGGTGAGCGAGAACAACACCTCGTACGGCAAGGACCTGGGCGACATCCGCCTGCTGGAGACGCTGCTGCCGGAACTCGCCGCGGTCGAGGGCGTCGAACGCGTCCGGGTCAGCTACCTCCAGCCCGCCGAGCTGCGCCCCGGGCTCATCGACGTACTGACCTCCACGCCCGGCGTGGTGCCCTACTTCGACCTGTCCTTCCAGCACTCCGCCCCCGGCGTGCTGCGCGCGATGCGGCGCTTCGGCGACACCGAGCGCTTCCTCGACCTGCTCGCCACCATCCGCGCCAAGGCGCCGCAGGCGGGTGTGCGGTCCAACTTCATCGTCGGCTTCCCCGGCGAGAGCGAGGACGACCTCGCCGAGCTGGAACGCTTCCTCGGCGCCGCGCGCCTGGACGCGATCGGCGTGTTCGGCTACTCCGACGAGGAGGGCACCGAGGCCGCCGGCTTCGACGGCAAGCTCGACGAGGACGTGGTCGCCGCCCGGCTGGCCCGCGTCTCCCGGCTCGCCGAGGAGCTGACCGCGCAGCGCGCCGAGGAGCGCGTCGGGGACACCGTCCAGGTGCTCGTCGAGGCCGTGGACGAGGAGACCGGCGAGATCACCGGGCGGGCCGACCACCAGGCGCCGGAGACGGACGGGCAGGTCCTGCTCGTCCCCGCCGCCGGCGGCGGGCGGATCCGGCCCGGTGACTTCGTGACGGCCAAGGTCACCGGGTCGCAGGGCGTCGACCTGGTGGCCGAGCCGCTGGGCGCGGCGGTGGGCAGATGAGCGGAGCGCCCGCGCCGGCGGCCTCCACACCGCCGTCCTCCTCGTCGTCCGCCGCGGGCGGGGCCTCCGCCGTCGGGGCGGGCCGGGCGGGGGCCACGGTGGCACCCGAGGAACTGCTCGTCCCGGCCGTGGACGGTGTGCCCGTGGCCAAGGCGGGGCTGTGGAACATCGCCAACCTGCTGACGATGACCCGGCTGGTGCTCGTGCCGGGCTTCGTGCTGCTGCTCGTGCACGACGGCGGCGACGACCCCGCGTGGCGCTCCTTCGCCTGGGCGGCGTTCGCCATCGCCATGATCACCGACCTCTTCGACGGCGAGCTCGCGCGGCGCTACGGCCTGGTCACCGACTTCGGCAAGATCGCCGACCCGATCGCCGACAAGGCCATCATGGGCGCCGCCCTCATCGGCCTGTCGGCACTGGGAGACCTGCCCTGGTGGGTGACCGCGGTGATCCTCTTCCGGGAGCTGGGCATCACGCTGATGCGCTTCTGGGTGATCCGGCACGGGGTGATCCCGGCGAGCCGCGGCGGCAAGCTCAAGACGCTCACGCAGGGCGTCGCCGTGGGGATGTACATCCTGGTGCTCACCGGCCCGCTGGCCAGCCTGCGGGCATGGCTGATGGGCGCCGCGGTGGTGCTCACCGTCGTGACGGGACTGGACTACGTGCGGCAGGCCGTCGTGCTGCGGCGCGCGGGCCTCGCGGCCGAGCGGGCGGCACGCCTGGCGGTGGCCGCGACGGACCCCGGTACGGCGGAGTCGGCGGCGGGACCGGACGCGGGGTCCGCCGGGACGGCCGAGGCGGGCGGTACGGGTTCCGCGGAGGCCGCGGACCGGCCGGGGGACGACGGATGACCGGTACGGCCGAGGAGGTGCTGCGGCTCCTGGAGGAGCGGGGCCGGACCCTCGCGGTGGCGGAGTCGCTGACCGGGGGCCTGCTGGCCGCGGCGCTCACAGGCGTGGCGGGCGCCTCCCGGAGCTTCCGCGGCTCGGTCACGGCATACGCGACGCCCCTCAAGCAGCAGCTGCTGGGCGTGGACGGAGCACTGCTCGCCGCACGGGGCGCGGTGGACGCCCAGGTCGCGCGGGAGATGGCCGAGGGCGTACGGCGCCTGCTCGGCGCGGACTGGGGCGCCGCCACCACCGGGGTCGCCGGGCCGGATCCGCAGGACGGGCAGCCGGTGGGCACCGTGTTCGTGGCCGTCGCCGGACCGGGCGGGGCCGCCGAGGTCGCCCCGCTGCGGCTCACCGGGGACCGCGCCGCGATCCGCCGCGCATCGGTCGTGGCCGTCCTCGATCTGCTGGCCGAGACACTGCGGAAGTCCTCGGAATAACCGGCCCGGCGTGCGTTCGGCGGCCCCAGGGAGGGAAGAAGAGCGGGAGAGACGATGTTTGCAGCCCTGAGTGAACACGACTTCGCGCCCCGCACGGCCAGTGCCTGAGGCGGTACGGTGGGGCGAGAAGGATGCGGTACCGCGATCCGAGGAGGGAGCCACCGATGATTCTGCTCCGTCGCCTGCTGGGTGACGTGCTGCGTCGGCAGCGCCAGCGTCAGGGCCGCACCCTGCGTGAGGTCTCCTCGTCCGCCCGGGTCTCGCTCGGCTATCTGTCGGAGGTCGAGCGGGGGCAGAAGGAGGCGTCCTCCGAACTGCTCTCCGCGATCTGCGAGGCTCTGGACGTCCCGATGTCGGAAGTGATGCGCGAGGTCAGCGACGATCTGTCGCTCGCCGAGCTGGCGCAGTCCGCGGCGTCCGAGTCCGCCACCGCCCCCATGCGGCCGCTGCTCGGTACCGTCACGTCGGTCACCTCCGTCACGTCCACGCCGGACGAGCGGATCACCATCAAGGCGCCGAAGAAGTCCGCCGAGGCCGTGGACGTCGTCGCGGCCTGAGGCCGTCGCCCCGTCCTCCGGGCCGGAGGGCGGTGTCACGTCGGCCTCGTACCCCTTAGATCCGCCGCCGGGCAGCTGCCCGGCGGCGGATCTGCCGTTGCCGTGTTCGGAAACGCAGGGCAGGGTAGGCGGAGAGGACCAGAAAGCGGTCGAATCCGGTCCGAAACGGAT
>NZ_JBSGHL010000098.1:0-16241 GCF_053604375.1 Streptomyces sp. NPDC004031
CTGCAGCGGGACGTGCTGGTGACGGCCCGAGGGAGCGGCGGGCGGCCGCCCGTCCGGCACCGCCCGTCCGCCGGGCGAGTCCGGCGGCGGGCGGCGGCCCCGGCTCACCCCGCCCTCGCGCCGCACCCTGCTGATCGTCCTGGTGGCGCTCACCGTCCTGCTGGGCGGCGGCACATGGGCGGTCTACGGCTCCCCGTGGCTGCGGGCCCGCACGGTGAGCGTGCACGGCACCGGGGTGCTGACCCCGGAACAGGTGCGCAAGGCCGCCGCGGTCCCGCTGGGCGGGGCGCTGGTCTCGGTCGACACCGGGGCGGTGCGCGCCCGGCTGCTGAAGGAGCTGCCCCGGCTGAAGGACGCCCGGGTGCACCGGGGGTGGCCGCACACCGTGCGCATCGACGTCACCGAGCGGACCCCGTCGGCGATCCTGAAAAGCGGCGCGAAGTTCACCGAGGTCGACCGGGACGGGGTGCGCTTCGCGACCGTCGACCGGGCGCCGGACGGGGTGCCGCTGGTGGAATTGACACCGGATCAGACGGCGAGCTTTCGGCATTTCGGAACAAAAAGACTGCTGCAAGGCGCCATTACCGTCGCGGGCCGGCTGCCGGATTCGCTCGCCGGGCGCGCGACCGCGATCCGGGTGCGTTCCTACGACGCGATCACCGTCGAACTCACCGGCGGTCGCGACGTGATGTGGGGGAGCGCCGACGACAGCGCCGTGAAGGCGGCGGTCCTCACGGCGCTCATGAAGGCCGAGCCGCACGCCACGCACTACGACGTGAGCGCCCCCACCGCCCCTGCGGCGTCCGGAAGTTGACGTGTGCGGGACGTCCGCTTCGCTAGTATTCGACCCCTGGTTCACGGAACCGGGGCGTGATCACATAGGGTCAAAAGAAAAACGGGAGGTTCGGCGTGTTCGTTGAACCTCCACCGCTTGTCGACTTAGTGTCTCGTCCCAAAGGAACACATGGGACAGGCATACTGGTAACCCTAAACCTCAGGGTTAGGGTTCGGAACGGCCCGGCGAGCGTACCGACCGTCCCACACACTTCGTAAATCGAGGCGAGAGGCCTTCGACGTGGCAGCACCGCAGAACTACCTCGCAGTCATCAAGGTCGTCGGCATCGGCGGCGGTGGCGTCAACGCCATCAACCGGATGATCGAGGTCGGTCTCAAGGGCGTCGAGTTCATCGCGATCAACACCGATGCTCAGGCCCTGCTGATGAGCGACGCCGACGTCAAGCTGGACGTCGGCCGCGAGCTGACCCGCGGGCTCGGCGCCGGGGCGAACCCGGACGTCGGCCGGAAGGCCGCCGAGGACCACCGCGAGGAGATCGAAGAGGTGCTCAAGGGCGCCGACATGGTCTTCGTCACCGCGGGTGAGGGCGGCGGCACCGGCACCGGCGGCGCCCCCGTGGTCGCCAACATCGCCCGCTCGCTCGGCGCCCTGACCATCGGTGTGGTCACCCGCCCGTTCACCTTCGAGGGCCGCCGCCGCGCCAACCAGGCCGAGGACGGCATCGCGGGCCTGCGGGAGAACGTCGACACCCTGATCGTCATCCCCAACGACCGCCTGCTGTCCATCTCGGACCGCCAGGTCAGCGTGCTGGACGCGTTCCGCTCCGCCGACCAGGTGCTGCTGTCCGGTGTGCAGGGCATCACCGACCTCATCACCACCCCGGGCCTGATCAACCTGGACTTCGCCGACGTGAAGTCCGTGATGTCGGAGGCCGGTTCCGCCCTCATGGGCATCGGCTCGGCCCGCGGCGACGACCGCGCGGTGGCCGCCGCCGAGATGGCGATCTCCTCGCCGCTGCTGGAGGCCTCCATCGACGGCGCCCGCGGGGTGCTGCTGTCCATCTCCGGCGGCTCCGACCTCGGGCTCTTCGAGATCAACGAGGCCGCCCAGCTGGTGAGCGAGGCCGCCCACCCGGAGGCCAACATCATCTTCGGCGCCGTCATCGACGACGCCCTCGGCGACGAGGTCCGGGTCACCGTGATCGCGGCCGGCTTCGACGGCGGCCAGCCGCCGAGCAAGGCCGGCCGGGACAAGGCGCAGGGCTCGACGTACTCCGCGCACGACGGCGGCACCGCCGGCGCGGCCGGTCCGGGCCGCGGCGCCGAGTCGCAGCCGCGTCCGGTGTCGCCCTTCAACGGCCTCGGCGTGCCGTCGGCGATCCCGGCCGAGCGGGAGGCCGAGCCGGTCGCCGAGACCGCCGTCCCCCCGGTCACCCCGCCGGTGGTCCCGCCGGCCCGGCCGTACCAGGACACCGCGGCCGAAGAGCTCGACGTCCCCGACTTCCTGAAGTGACCGCCCGGACGTGATAGGGCACCGCAGCACAGCGAACGGCGCGCATTTCGCCTTCACCGACCGGTGGGGCGGGGTGAGCGCCGTTCCTTACGACAGCCTCAACCTCGGCGGCGCGGTCGGCGACGACCCGGCCGCCGTCGCCGCCAACCGCGACCGGGCCGCCCGCGAACTGGGCCGCGACCCGGGGCGGGTGGTGTGGATGAACCAGGTGCACGGCCGTGATGTCGCCGTCGTCGACCGGCCGTGGGGCGACGAGCCCGCCGGATCCGTCGACGCCCTCGTCACCACCCGCGCCGACCTCACCCTCGGGGTGCTCACCGCCGACTGCGTCCCGGTGCTGCTCGCCGACCCGGTCGCCGGGGTCGCCGCCGCCGCGCACGCCGGGCGGCCGGGGATGACGGCGGGGATCGCGACCGCCGTGGTCGAGACGATGATCACACTCGGGGCGGCTCCGGAGCGTATGACAGCGCTCCTCGGCCCGTCGGTATGCGGTAAATGCTATGAAGTGCCCGCCGAGATGCGCGACACGGTCGCAGCCGTCGAACCGGCGGCGTACGCCGAGACGAGTTGGGGCACACCGGCGCTCGACGTGGCCGCCGGAGTGCGCGCCCAACTGCTGCGCGCCGGAGTGCGCGCCGTGGAAGGACCCGCCGTGTGCACCCGTGAATCCGCCGACCACTTCTCCTACCGCCGCGACAAGGTCACCGGCCGGCTCGCCGGTTACGTGTGGCTGGACGGTGCGCGATGACCGGCACGGACGGCGCCGACGGCACTGCCGCGGAGGCCGCCGCGCGCGGCGCGCAGCTCGCCGCCAACCTGGCCCGGGTCGAGCAGCGCATCGCCGACGCGTGCGCCGCCGCGGGCCGCGACCGCGCGGACGTCACCCTGATCGTGGTCACCAAGACCTACCCGGCCACCGACGTACGGCTGCTGGCCGGACTCGGGGTCCGCGAGGTCGCCGAGAACCGCGACCAGGAGGCCGCGCAGAAGGCGCAGGAGACCGCCGATCTGCCGCTCAGCTGGCACTTCGTGGGCCAACTCCAGACCAACAAGGCGCGATCCGTGGTCGGTTACGCTGACCACGTGCACTCCGTCGACCGGCTCCGGCTGGTCGGGGCGCTGTCCGCCGCGGCCACCGCCGCCGGGCGGCACATCGGCTGCCTGGTCCAAGTCGCCCTGGACGCCGACGAGACGGCGGGTCCCGGCGGGCGCGGGGAGCGCGGCGGGGTGGCACCCGGCGCGGTGCCCGAACTCGCCGACGCGATCGCGGCCGCCCCCGGGCTCCGGCTCGACGGGCTCATGACGGTCGCGCCGCTGGCCGGGGCATACGCGGGCCAACCCCGCGCCGCCTTCGACCGGTTGAGGGAAATCTCATCCCGCCTGCGCGAGACGCATCCGGCTGCCACCATGGTCTCGGCAGGGATGAGCCAGGACCTCGACGAAGCGGTGGCGGCCGGAGCGACACATGTGCGCGTCGGAACGGCGGTACTCGGAGTCCGTCCCGGGCTCCGGTAACGTCACCAAACAAGTCGGACCACAGCATAAATATGGTGTGGCGGCCGTCCCCGGCGGACGGCCGAGGACCGCAACACCCCGCTGAGAGGACGCAGAGCATGGCCGGCGCGATGCGCAAGATGGCGGTCTACCTCGGCCTCGTGGAGGACGACGGGTACGACGGCCCGGGTTTTGACCCGGATGACGAGTTCGAGCCGGAGGTGCCCGCGCCCCCGGCGCGTGTCGCGGCCGAGCCGGAGCGCGCCCCCCGCCGACCGCACAGCCAGCACGTGGCGCCGAGCCCGCACCAGCCGCAGCAGGAGGAACCGCCGCGGCTCGTCCACGCTCCCGCACCCCGCGAACCGCGGATCGCCCCCGTGGCGTCCATCACACCCGAACGTCACAGCCTGGAGAAGAACGCAGCGGTGATCATGCCCAAGGTCGTGTCAGAACGCGAGCCCTACCGGATCACGACACTTCACCCCCGGACCTACAACGAAGCCCGTACCATCGGGGAACACTTCCGCGAAGGCACCCCGGTGATCATGAACTTGACGGAGATGGACGACACGGATGCGAAGCGACTTGTCGACTTCGCGGCCGGTCTGGTCTTCGGCCTCCACGGGAGCATCGAGCGGGTGACGCAGAAGGTGTTTCTGCTGTCGCCTGCTAACGTCGATGTCACGGCGGAGGACAAGGCCCGGATCGCCGAGGGCGGGTTCTTCAACCAGAGCTGAACCAACGCAACCGTCAGGGACCGGCCGGCAGGCCGAGAAGCAGGGGAGAGGGAAGCGCGATGAGTGTCGCACTCCAGGTGCTGGACATCGCGTTGTACTGCTTCCTCTTTGTGCTGATCTTCCGATTGGTGATGGATTACGTCTTCCAGTTCGCCCGCTCATGGCACCCTGGCAAGGCGATGGTGGTGGTCCTGGAGGGCACTTACACTGTCACCGATCCGCCGCTGAAGCTTCTGCGGCGGTTCATCCCGCCGCTGCGCCTCGGGGGTGTGGCGCTCGACCTGTCCTTCTTCGTACTGATGATCATCGTTTACATCCTGATCTACGTTGTTGGGAGCTTCATGTGAACGGTGCGAGCTCCCGATATGTCGACGATCACGTTGAGGTGAAGAGATGCCGTTGACCCCCGAGGACGTTCGGAACAAGCAGTTCACGACCGTCCGCCTCCGTGAGGGCTATGACGAGGATGAGGTCGACGCCTTCCTCGACGAGGTGGAGGCGGAACTGACCCGCCTGCTCCGTGAGAACGAGGACCTGCGCGCCAAACTGGCCGCCGCGACTCGTGCCGCGGCCCAGGCCAGCCAGCGCAAGCCCGAGCCGCAGGACCGGCCGGTGCCCGCTGCCATATCCGGACCGCAGCCGGTGCAGCAGCAGATGCCGCAGCAGATGGGTCCGCCCCCGCAGCAGGGCGGCATGCCGCAGCTGCCCCCCGGCCCCAGCGCCCAGCAGCACGGTCCTGGCCCCGGCCAGCACCCGATGCAGCAGCAGGGTCCCGGCCCGATGGGCCAGCACCCGATGCAGGGCGGCCCCGGCCCCATGGGCCAGCACCCGATGCAGCAGCAGGGTCCCGGCCCGATGGGTCAGCACCCCATGCAGGGCGGCCCCGGCGGCCACCCGATGCAGCAGCAGGGTCCCGGCGGCGACAGCGCGGCCCGCGTGCTCTCGCTCGCCCAGCAGACCGCCGACCAGGCGATCGCGGAGGCCCGTTCCGAGGCCAACAAGATCGTCGGCGAGGCCCGCAGCCGCGCCGAGGGCCTGGAGCGGGACGCCCGTGCCAAGGCCGACGCGCTGGAGCGGGACGCCCAGGAGAAGCACCGCGTCGCGATGGGCTCCCTGGAGTCCGCCCGCGCCACGCTGGAGCGCAAGGTCGAGGACCTGCGCGGCTTCGAGCGGGAGTACCGCACGCGGCTGAAGTCCTACCTGGAGTCCCAGCTGCGCCAGCTGGAGAACCAGGCGGACGACTCCCTCGCCCCGCCGCGCACCACCCCGTCCGCGCCCTCCCTCCCGGCGGCGGCGTCGCCGATGGCCGGGTCGATGGGCGGCAACGGGATGAGCGGCGGCATGAACGGGATGGCTCCCGCCGGTGCGGGTGCGATGAGCCACAACGGCTCCGCCCCGGCCTTCGGCGGCGGCCAGGGCATGGGCGGTCACACGCCCGGCCCGACGTACGGTGGCCAGCAGCAGATGTCGCCTGCGATGACGCAGCCGATGGCTCCTGTTCGCCCGCAGGGCGGGCCGTCCCCGCTCCAGCAGGCGCCCACGCCGATGAGGGGTTTCCTCATCGACGAGGACGACAACTAGGCGCCGCGCTGCGCCGAGCTGTTCAGGGCCGGGCCTCCCGGGGGTTGCACCCCGCGGAGGCCCGGCCCTTTTGCGCGAGCGTGCGCCTGCGGCGCCGGGCACCGCAGGGGCGCGTGGGGGGGGGTGCCCCCACGCGCCCCTGCGGGGCCCTTGCTCACGCCCTCCGCAAGGAGAAGCTCAGGGACAGGGGCTCGTCTGTGAAGGGGGAGCCGAAGTCCGCCGAGGGGGCGCCCTCCGCGAAGTCGACGGCGAGGACCTCCTCCGAGATGAGCGCGGCGTGCGCGGCCAGCGCGGAGGCCAGCTCGGGGTTGGTCGTCGTCCAGCGGACGGCGATCCGGTCGGCCACGTCGAGGCCGCTGTTCTTGCGGGCCTCCTGGACGAGCCGGATGACGTCGCGGGCCAGGCCCGCGAGCCGCAGCTCGGGGGTGATCTCCAGGTCGAGGGCGACCGTGGCGCCGGAGTCGGAGGCCACCGACCAGCCCTCGCGCGGGGTCTCGGTGATGATGACCTCTTCCGGGGACAGTTCGACGGTCTCCCCGTCGACGGCCACCGAGGTCACCCCCCGCTCCCGCAGCTCCGCGGAGAGCGCGGCCGCGTCCGCGGCGGCCACGGCGGCGGCGACCGCCTGGACGCCCTTGCCGAACCGCTTGCCCAGCACCCGGAAGTTGGCCTTCGCGGTGGCGTCGACCAGCGAGCCGCCGACCTCGGAGAGGGACGCCAGCGAGGAGACGTTCAGCTCGTCGGCGATCTGGGCCCGCAGTTCGTCGGTGAGGTCCTCGAAGCCCGCGGCGGCGACGAGCGCGCGGCGCAGCGGCTGCCGGGTCTTGACGCCGGACTCGGCGCGGGTGGCGCGGCCCAGCTCGACCAGGCGGCGCACCAGCTGCATGCGGGTGGACAGCGCCGGGTCGATGAGCGTCTCGTCGGCGACCGGCCAGCTCGCGAGGTGGACCGAGTCCGGCGCGTCCGGCACGACGGGCACGACGAGGTCCTGCCAGACGCGTTCGGTGATGAACGGCACCAGCGGCGCCATCAGCCGGGTCACCGTCTCGACCACGTCGTGCAGGGTGCGCAGCGCGGCCGCGTCGCCCTGCCAGAAGCGGCGGCGGGAGCGGCGGACGTACCAGTTGGACAGGTCGTCGACGAAGGCGGACAGCAGCTTGCCGGCGCGCTGGGTGTCGAAGGACTCCAGCGCCTCGGTGACGTCCCGTACGAGGACGTTGAGTTCACCGGCCAGCCAGCGGTCGAGCAGCGGGCGGTCGGCGACGGCCGGGTCGGACGCGGAGGGCGCCCAGCCGGACGTGCGGGCGTACAGGGCCTGGAAGGCGACGGTGTTCCAGTAGGTGAGCAGCGTCTTGCGCACGACCTCCTGGATCGTGCCGTGGCCGACCCGGCGGGCGGCCCAGGGGGAGCCGCCGGCGGCCATGAACCAGCGCACCGCGTCGGCGCCGTGCTGGTCCATGAGCGGGATCGGCTCCAGGATGTTGCCGAGGTGCTTGGACATCTTGCGGCCGTCCTCGGCGAGGATGTGGCCCAGGCACACCACGTTCTCGTACGCGGAGCGGTCGAAGACCAGGGTGCCGACGGCCATCAGCGTGTAGAACCAGCCGCGGGTCTGGTCGATCGCCTCGGAGATGAACTGCGCGGGGTAGGTGCGCTCGAAGACGTCCTTGTTGCGGTACGGGTAGCCCCACTGCGCGAAGGGCATCGACCCCGAGTCGTACCAGGCGTCGATGACCTCGGGCACCCGGGTCGCGGTGCTGCCGCAGCGGCCGCACGCGAAGGTGACCTCGTCGATGTAGGGGCGGTGCGGGTCCAGGCCCGACTGGTCGGTGCCGGTCAGCTCGCCCAGTTCGGCGAGCGAGCCGACGCACGTGAGGTGCTCCTCCTCGCAGACCCAGATCGGCAGCGGGGTGCCCCAGTAGCGGCTGCGGGACAGCGCCCAGTCGACGTTGTTGTCCAGCCAGTCGCCGAAGCGGCCGTGCTTGACGGACTCCGGGTACCAGGTGGTGCGCTCGTTCTCGCGCAGCATCGCGTCCTTGACCGCGGTCGTCCTGATGTACCAGGAGGGCTGCGCGTAGTAGAGGAGCGCGGTGTGGCAGCGCCAGCAGTGCGGGTAGCTGTGCTCGTAGGGGACGTGCCGGAAGAGCCTGCCGTTCGCGGTCAGCTCGGCGACCAGTGCCTCGTCGGCCTTCTTGAAGAAGACCCCGCCGACGAGCGGCACCTCGGGCTCGAAGGTGCCGTCCCGGCGCACCGGGTTGACCACCGGCAGGCCGTACGCGCGGCAGGCCTTGAGGTCGTCCTCGCCGAAGGCGGGGGACTGGTGGACCAGGCCCGTGCCGTCCTCGGTGGTGACGTACTCGGCGTTGAGCACGAAGTGCGCGTCCGGGATCTCGACGAGGGTGAAGGGCCGCTCGTACGTCCAGCGCTCCATCTCGCGGCCGGTGAAGGTCTCGCCGGTCGGCTCCCAGCCTTCGCCGAGCGCCTTGCCGAGCAGCGGCTCGGCGACGACCAGCTGCTCGGTGCCGTCGGTGGCCACCACGTAGCGGACGTCCGGGTGCGCGGCGACCGCGGTGTTGGACACCAGCGTCCACGGCGTGGTCGTCCACACCAGCAGTGCCGCGCGCCCGGCGAGCGGGCCGCTGGTGAGCGGGAAGCGGACGTAGACCGACGGGTCGACGACCGTCTCGTAGCCTTGCGCCAGCTCGTGGTCGGACAGGCCGGTCTGGTCGCGCGGGCACCACGGGGCGACCCGGTAGTCCTGCACCAGCAGGCCCTTGTCGAAGATCTGCTTGAGCGACCACCACACCGACTCGACGTATTCCGGGTCCATCGTGCGGTAGGCGTCGTCCAGGTCCACCCAGTAGCCCATCCGGGTGGTCAGCTCGGCGAAGGCGTCGGTGTGCCGGGTCACCGACGCGCGGCACCTGGCGTTGAACTCCGCGATGCCGTACGCCTCGATGTCCTGCTTGCCGGTGAAGCCCAGCTCCTTCTCGACGGCCAGCTCCACGGGCAGGCCGTGGCAGTCCCAGCCCGCCTTGCGGGTCACGTGGTGGCCCTGCATCGTCTTGAAGCGCGGGAAGACGTCCTTGAAGACCCGGGCCTCGATGTGGTGGGCGCCGGGCATGCCGTTCGCGGTCGGCGGGCCCTCGTAGAAGATCCAGTCGGGCAGTCCGCGGCTCTGCTCCACGGAGCGGGCGAACGTCTTGCGCTCGCGCCACAGCTCCAGCACCTCGTGTTCGAGAGCGGGCAGGTCGACCTGCGCGGGCACCTGGCGATACTGCGGCTGGCTGGTCGGGCTCATCGCGGACTTTCCTCCGGCGGACGCTGGGACACTCCGTCGAAGGGACGAGGACGCCGGAGCGCTCCCGCGGTACCACCCTTCTTGGCGGTGGAGGACTTCCCACCGCCCCCTCATTGGGGTCAGCGATGCCGGTTCTACTCACCCGGCGGCCGACGGCGCGGTCCCACGGGTTTTCTTCCGGCGGCTCCGGGCTGATCTTCACCCCGCGCACACCCCCGGGCTTCCACCGTCCCCGGGTCGCTCTCGGCTGCGTGCGGCGCTACTCGTCCCATCCACGCCGGTTCGCTGCCGCTCAGTGTACGGCCGCGCGCGGACCCGCGCCGCCGGGTTTTCCGCCGCCGCCCGGCGGACCGGCCCGCGGCGGCCCGCTGACCCGAATGGCCTGCTCCGCGCGCCGGGGCGGCGGCTGTCGCGCATCGTTGCGCCATGTACCGGAATACCCGGCGGTGAGCTGGGCACCAGCTCACGGATGCGAAGGGGTCGCGGTCATGGCCGTGAAGGAGTCGGCGGACCAGCCGGCGGAAGAACCGGCGGAAGAACCCGCGAAGCAGGCGGCACAGGAGCCGGCCGAGAAAGCCGCCAGGAAAACGGCCAGGAAATCGGCGAGGAAGACGGCGAAGAAGGCCGCCGCCAAGGCACCGGCAGGCAAGACCGCCGCCAAGAAGACAGCTTCGGCCGCCCCGGCAGGTGGGAAGAAGGCCGCAGCCGGGAAGAAACCGGTGAGCGACGAGCGCACCGGTCATGACGGGCCCGAGACAGGAGCTGGCACTGTGGGAGTGGAGAAGACGGCGGCCGGTACGGCCGCGAGCGGCGTCCCTGCGGCGCGCGGCGCGGCCGCAGCCGGAGACCTCGCGGTCCTGCCCGGCGAGGATCCGTGGACGCCCGAGGAGGTCGCGGAGGCCCGCGCCGAGCTGACCGGGGAGGTCGACCGGCTCCGCGCCGAGATCGAGTCCTCCGAGCAGGCCGTCGCCGGCCTGCTGCGGGACGGCGCCGACAGCGGCGGCGACGAGGCCGACACCGGCGCCAAGAACATCAGCCGGGAGTACGAGCTGGCGCTCGCCGCCAACACCCGCGAGACGCTCCAGCAGGCCGAGCACGCCCTGCGGCGCCTCGACGAGGGCACGTACGGGCTGTGCGAGGTGTGCGGCAACCCGATCGGCAAGGCCAGGATGCAGGCCTTCCCCCGCGCCACCTTGTGCCTCGACGACAAACAGCGCCAGGAACGGCGGTGACCCGCGGCCGATGACCCGTCCGCGGCCGGTGCCGTACCCTCGTCACAGGCGGGCGCACCGGCCCGTACGTGCTGAGGGCTGAGGGACCACGTGACGGAAGCGGAGCGCACCATCATCACGCCGGACGACGACGCCCCGGGGCGGACGGAAGACCCCGCGCAGCCCGCCGCGGACGCCCCCGCCGCCCCGTCCACCGCGGTCCGCAACCGCCGCATCCTCGTGCTGGCGGGCGTCGCGGCCTTCGCGTACCTGCTCGACCTGCTCTCCAAGATCTGGGTCGTCAAGAGCCTCGAAGGCCATGACTCGATCGACGTGCTCGGGCACTACCTGCGGCTCGACGCGCTGCGCAACGGAGGCGCCGCCTTCGGCATGGGCCAGGGCATGACGATCGTCTTCACATGCATCGCGACCGGTGTGATCGTCGTCATCGTCCGGCTGTCCCGCCGCCTGTACAGCGCGCCCTGGGCCGTCGCCCTCGGACTGCTCCTCGGCGGCGCCTTCGGTAACCTCACCGACCGTGTCTTCCGCGCGCCCGGCGGCCTTCAGGGCCATGTCGTCGACTTCATCGCCCCCGAGCACTTCGCGGTCTTCAACCTCGCCGACTCGGCGATCACCTGCGGTGGCGTGCTGATCGTCCTGCTCTCCTTCCGCGGTATCGACCCCGACGGCACCCGCCACCGCGACTGACCTCCGGCCGGGCGGCCGCCCCCCGCCGGGGGAGCGGGAACCCGGGGTCCGCGGGTCCGGCATACTCGACCGGGTGAGTACCGCACCCGAAATCCGCTCGTTGCCCGTGCCCGACGGCCTGGAGGGCGAACGCGTCGACGCCGCCCTCGCCCGTATGTTCGGCTTTTCCAGGACCAAGGCCGCCGAGCTCGCCGCGGACGGCAAGGTGTCGCTGGACGGGTCGGTCGCGGGGAAGTCGGAGCGGGTGCACGGGGGTGCGTGGCTGGAGGTTGAGATGCCCGCGCCCGCGGCCCCCGTGCGGGTCGTCGCGGAGCCCGTGGAGGGCATGGAGATCGTCCACGACGACGACGACGTCGTGGTGATCATGAAGCCCGTGGGGGTGGCCGCGCACCCGAGCCCCGGGTGGTCCGGGCCGACCGTGATCGGCGGGCTGGCCGCGGCGGGCTACCGGATCGCCACCTCCGGCGCCGCCGAGCGGCAGGGCATCGTGCACCGGCTGGACGTCGGGACGTCCGGGCTGATGGTCGTGGCGAAGTCGGAGAACGCCTACAGCCTGCTCAAGCAGCAGTTCCGGGAGCGGGTCGTGGACAAGCGCTACCACGCGCTCGTGCAGGGCCACCCCGACCCGCTGAGCGGCACCATCGACGCGCCCATCGGCCGGCACCCCACGCACGACTACAAGTGGGCGGTCGTCGCGGACGGCAAGCCGTCGGTGACGCACTACGACCTGATCGAGGCCTTCCGCTCCGCCAGCCTGCTCGACATCAAGCTGGAGACGGGCCGCACCCACCAGATCCGGGTGCACATGTCCGCGCACCGCCACCCTTGCGTCGGTGACCTCACCTACGGCGCCGACCCGACGATGGCCCGCCGGCTGGGCCTGACCCGGCAGTGGCTGCACGCCAAGCGGCTGGGCTTCGAGCACCCGGCGGACGGCTCCTGGGTGGAGTTCAGCAGCGAGTACCCGCCGGACCTGGAGCACGCGCTGGAGACGGTGCGGGCGGAGAGCCGGTGAGCGCCCCGGCGACCGGGGTGCGGGTGATCGTGGCCGGGGACACCGCGGGCATGGCCGCCGTGCACGCCATCCGGCACGAGGTCTTCGTGGTGGAGCAGGGCGTCCCGGCGGAGCTGGAGTGGGACGGCAAGGACGGCCGGGCCGTGCACGCGCTCGCCGAGGGCGCGGGCACCGGGCGGCTGCTGCTCGGCGCGGACGCCGCGGCGAAGAACGGCGGCGACGAGCAGCTCGCGGTGCTCGGCCGGCTCGCGGTGCTGAAGGCCGCGCGCGGTACGGGCCTGGGCGCGCTGCTGGTGCGGGCGCTGGAGGAGGAGGCCGGGCGGCTCGGCCTCGCGGGCGTCTACCTGGAGGCCCAGGTGCACGCCATCGGCTTCTACGAGAAGCTCGGCTACACCGCGTACGGCCCGCAGTTCCAGGACGCCGGGATCGCCCACCGCGCGATGCGCCGCACCTGGCGGCCCTGAACCCGCGCGGCCCGCACCCGTACGGCCGTTCGGGGGCGCGGCGGCGCCGCGGCGGCGCGGGGGATCGCTCGGGCGGCCTGCGGCGCGCCCCGCGGCCGTAGCGCACCCCGCAAGGCACGCTGGCGGGCGTGGACCAGCTCGCCCTGTTCTTCTCGCTCATGCTCGCGGCCGTCGTGACGGTGCCGCTCGGCGACCGGCTGGCACTGCCCGCGCCGGTGCTCATGACGCTGTTCGGCGGGGTCCTGGCGCTGATCCCGCAGGTTCCCAACGTCCGCATCGATCCGGACTTCATCCTGCCGCTGCTGCTCCCGCCACTGCTGTACGCCGCGGTGCAGCGCACCTCGTGGCGGCAGTTCGCGGCCAACCGGCGGGCGATCTTCCTGCTCGCGGTGGCACTGGTCTTCGTCACCACGACGGCGGTCGCCGCCGTCGTGGACGCGGTGGTGCCGGGCATCACGGTGGCCGCGGCCTTCACACTGGGCGCGCTCGTGGCGCCGCCCGACCCGGTCGCGGCGACCGCGGTGGCGGGCCGCCTCGGGCTGCCGCGCCGCATGATCTCGATCCTGGAGGGCGAGGGGCTCTTCAACGACGTCACGGCGATCGTGCTCTACCACGTGGCCGTCGACGCGGCGGTCTCCGGGCACTTCTCGGTGGGGCACGCGCTGCTGGAGTTCGTGCTGTCCGCGGTCGTCGCGGTCGTGGTGGGGCTGGTGCTCGGCTGGGGCGCCAACAAGCTCATGGGCGTGGTGGGCGACCCGACACTCCAGGTCGGGCTGTCGCTGCTGGTGCCCTTCGCCTCGTACGCCATCGCCGAGGAACTGTCCGGCTCGGGCGTGCTCGCGGTGCTGACCAGTGGGCTCTTCCTCGCCGAGTACGCCTTCGAGGCCGACGACGTGACCGCGCGGCTGGCCGGCACCACGTTCTGGCAGATCATCGACACGCTGGTCACCGGCATCGCCTTCGGGCTCATCGGCCTGGAGCTGCACCACGTCTTCAGCGTCGGCGCCGGCAACTGGGGGCCGATGACGCGGGACGCGCTGCTCGTCGTCGCCGTGGTCGTCGGGGTGCGGCTGGTGTGGCTGCTGCCGGCCGCGTGGGTGGCCCGGCGGCTGCACAAGCTGCGCGACATGGACGAGGACATCCCGATGACATGGCGGGAGACCGTCGTCATGTGGTGGTCCGGGATGCGCGGGGTGGCGTCGGTCGCGCTGGCGCTCGCCATCCCGCTGGAGACCGACCACGCCGGTGCCTTCCCGGCCCGCCCCGAACTCCTCTTCATCGCCTTCGCCGTGGTGCTGGCCACCCTCGTCCTCCAGGGCCTGACCCTGCCCTGGCTGGTCAAGCGGCTCGGGGTGAGCAGCGACATCGACGCCGAGCACGAGCTGGAGCACGAACTGGCGGTCCGCGCGATGGCCGCGGCACGCACCCGGCTCAAGGAGATCGAGGAGAACGAGCCGATCGACGAGGAGTTGTCGGAGATGCTGCACCGGCGGGCCTTCGACATGGGCGCGCGGATCTCGCCGGACATCGTCGACGAGGAACGGCGCGAGTCGCACGCGCGCCGGATCAAGCGCGTCAGGTCGCTGCGCCGGATCCAGGACGACATGATGTCCGCCGCCCGCCACGAGGTGCTGGCCGCGCGCAGCGAGCCGGGCAACGACCCGGAGGTCGTCGACCGGGTGCTGCGGCACCTGGACCTGCGCTCGATGCGCGGCTGACCCGCGGGCACCGGGCCCGGGACTGTCGGTGGGGGCTGGCACGATGGGACCCGCAAGACGCAGCAGGCAGAAGCGAGGGAGCCGCCGTGACGATCGTCCTCTTCCACTCCATGTACGGGCTGCGGCCCGCCGTGCGGGACGCAGCGGAGCGGCTGCGGGCCGCGGGCCACGAGGTCGTGGTGCCGGACCTGTACGACGGCCGGACGGCCGACACCCCTGAGGAAGGCCTGGCGCTGCGGGACGAGATCGGCCGGGAGGAGCTGCTGCGCCGCGCGGTGACGGCGGCGGCCCCGTACTCCGAGAGCGGCGCCGTCTACGCCGGGTTCTCCCTCGGCGGCTCGATCGCGCAGAATCTGGCGCTCGGCGACGAGAAGGCCCGCGGGCTGCTGCTCCTGCACGGCACCTCGGACATCGCCGACGACGCCGCCACCGGCATCCCGGTGCAGCTGCACGTGGCCGACCCGGATCCCTTCGAGTCGGACGACTGGCTGAACGCCTGGTATCTGCGGATGCGCCGGGCGGGCGCCGATGTGGAGGTCCACCGCTACCGCGGCGCGGGCCACATCTTCACCGACCCGGAGCTGCCCGACTACGACGCCGAGGCTGCGGAGCGGACGTGGGCGATCGCGCTGGACTTCCTCCGCGAGCTGGAGGCCTGACCTGCGGCGGCGGCCGGGCGGGGATGCCCCCACCCGGCCGCCGGGCCGTACGGCTACGTGAGCCGCGTCACTTCTTGAGCTGGGCGTCGAAGGCCTGCACCACCTGGTCCGAGGTCAGCCCCGGCACCTTGACGGGGGTGCCGTTGACCAGGACGTACGGGGTGCCGCCCTGCTGGACGTCGGAGGACGAGCTGTTGTACTTGTCGCTCATCGCCAGCGCCCAGCGGTCGAAGGTGCCCTTCTTGACCGCGTCGGAGAACTTGGCGTTGCCCTTGAGCGCGGGGACCTGCTGGGCGATCGAGATGAGCTTGTCGGCGCTCTTGTAGTCGTCCTTGGTCTCGTCGGGGTGGTTCTTCTCGGAGTAGAGCGCCTTGTGGTACTCCTCGAAGGCGTCCACCGAGACGTTCAGGGCGGCGCCGAGGGCGCTCAGCGCGCGCTTGGAACCCTGGCCGTTGTCGTGGTTGTCGATGAAGGTCGCGAAGGTGTAGTCGATCTGGTACTTGCCGTCCTTGGCGCCCTGCAGCACCGCGTCACCGGCGGCCTGCTCGTAGGCGGCGCAGATCGGGCAGCGCAGGTCCTCGTACTCCTTGACGACGTTCTTGTTCTTCGGGTCGCCGACGATGACCGTGGTGCCGTCCTTGCCCGAGGTGTTGGCGGGCTTGACCAGCTTGTCCTTGGCCGCCTGCGACCAGTAGCTGGGCTTGTTCATCTCGTTGACGGCGTAGGCGACGCCGCCGGCTATCGCGACCAGGGCCACGACGCCGCCGGCGACCAGCAGCTGGCGGCGGACCTTGGCGCGCTTGGCCTCCTTCTCGCGCTGGATGCGCAGCCGCTCCCGGGCGGCGGCCTTGGCGGTCTTGCTGTTGCGCTGGCTCATGACAGATCTCCGTGGATACGCGTGTGGGTGTGGGGTGTGCCGGTCCTGCGGTCAGAGAGCGACCGGGACGGGCGGACCGGGCAGTTCCCCGTCCAGGGCCGCCCCGGCGACACCGGCCAGTTCCCGGCGCCGGGCGCTCCCGGCGACGGCGGGCAGTTCGCCCGCCCC
>NZ_JBSGHL010000099.1:0-15591 GCF_053604375.1 Streptomyces sp. NPDC004031
GCCCCACCAGTCCGCACCGGTCCAGTACAGCTCGTTGTGGCGGCACCGGGCCGCGTCCTCGGTCGCCCAGTTGGAGACCTCGTACCAGGAGTAGCACGCGAGGGGACCGGGCGGGGCTTGGGCACGTGCGGGGCCGGGCGAGTTCAGACGGGCGCGGTGCCCAGCTCGCGGGCGGCCTCGCGGAGGTCCTTGGCGGTGTCGATGGCCCGCCAGTAGGCGCCCTGCGGGATCGGGTAGCCGGCCAGCCGGCGTTCGCGGGCCAGCCGCGGGAAGGTCGTGCGCTCGTGGTCGCCGAGGTCGGGCAGCATCGCGGTGAAGGACGGTGCGAAGACGTACACGCCCGCGTTGATCAGGAAGGGCGAGGGCGGTGCCTCGATGAAGTCCAGCACCTGCCCGAACTCGTTGGTCTCCACCGCGCCCCACGGGATGCGCGGCCGGGCCAGCGCGAGGGTCGCCACCGCGTCCCGCTCCTCGTGGAAGGCGGCCATGCCGCGCAGCGAGAAGCGGGTCCAGATGTCGCCGTTGGTGGCGTACCACGGCTCGTCGGCGCGCGGCAGCGACCGGGCGGCGTACTTCAGCCCGCCGCCGCGGCCCAGCGGTTCGCCCTCGACGACGGTCGTCACCTTCAGCGGCAGCGGCGCGCTCTCCAGCCACTCCTGGAGCACCTCCGCGAGGTGCCCGCACGACACGACGACGTCCGTGACCCCTTCCGCGGCCAGCCAGGCGAGCTGGTGGCCGATGATCGGCGTGCCCGTGCCGGGGATCTCGACCATGGGCTTGGGCCGGTCGTCGGTGTAGGGCCGCAGCCGTGAGCCCTGGCCGCCGGCCAGGATGACGGCCTGGGTGACCGGGACGGTCGTCTCGTGCGCAGTGGTGTCGTGCGTCATGCAGCGCACCCTATGCGAACGGCCACGAGCGCGTACGCCCGGCAACCCCCGCGTGCTGCGGGGCTGTCGGCCGTACGCGCTCGTGCCGGGCGCCCGGACCGCCGGTCCGGCCGGGGTCAGCCCATGGCGGCGACGCCGGTCGCGAAGGCGGTGTCGCACACCGGCCGCGACCACGCCTGCGCGCGCCGCACCGAGCCGTCGTACTTCGCGACGGCGGCGCGGCCCAGCGAACGGGCGATGGAGACGCAGTACCGGGCGAGGGACGGCTGTTGCGCCATGGCGACCTGGAGGTCGGTCAGGGCGGCCCCCGGGTCCTTCTGCTGGAGTTCGTCCAGCAGCCGGGCGCGCAGCGCCTCCTGCGGCGCCGTGGCCGCCGCCTGGTCCCGTGTGGTGGAGGAGGCGGTCAGCACCTGGGCGTCGGAGGCGCCGGCCCACGAGACGCGGGTGACGGCGAGTGTTCCCGACAGCACGAGGACCACCGGGAGGACGAGCGCGAATGTCTTGCCGAGACGGCGAGCTACCTGGTTCACGGTTCGGATCGTAGCGACTGGTGATGATTCGGCGACATCGAGTCACCCTTGCGGGGGAGTGAAATCGCCGGGCGGTGCGTTCGAGCGGTGCCGAACGGACCCGAACTGCCGCTTGTGCGGCTGTATATCCGGGCCCGCGCGGACCGGGAACGCGAACGGCCGGGCGGTGCGTACGGATACGCACCGCCCGGCCGTCACAGGCGCGGAACTCCCCCCGGGAGGGGGTGCCGTGTGATCAGTCGCTCAGGCGCTCGCCGGAGGAGGTCGCGAAGACGTGGGTCTCGCCACCGCGCGGCACGACGTGCAGCACGGAGCCCTTCTCCGGGATCTCGCGGCCGCCGACGCGGATGACGACGTCCTTGTCCTCGTCGCCGACCTTCGCCGAGCCGTAGACGTAGCCGTCGGCGCCGAGCTCCTCGACGACGTTGACGGTCACGGCCAGGCCCGCCGGGGCGTCCTTGGACAGCGACTTGGCCTCGCTGTCGCCGCTGACGATGTCGAAGTGCTCGGGACGGACACCGACGGTGACCGTGCGGTCACCCTTGTCCGCCGCCGCCTGCACCGCGTCGCGCTCGACGTTGACCAGCGCGTTGCCGAAGCGCACGCCGCCGTCGACGATCGGGACCTCGATGAGGTTCATCGCCGGGGAGCCGATGAAGCCCGCGACGAAGAGGTTGGCCGGCTTGTCGTACATGTGGCGCGGGGTGTCGACCTGCTGCAGCAGACCGTCCTTGAGGACCGCGACGCGGTCGCCCATCGTCATGGCCTCGGTCTGGTCGTGGGTGACGTAGACCGTGGTGACGCCCAGGCGGCGCTGCAGGCTGGCGATCTGGGTACGGGTCTGGACACGGAGCTTGGCGTCGAGGTTCGACAGCGGCTCGTCCATGAGGAAGACCTGCGGCTCACGCACGATGGCGCGGCCCATCGCGACACGCTGGCGCTGACCGCCGGAGAGCGCCTTCGGCTTGCGCGCCAGGTAGTCGGTGAGGTCCAGGATCTTGGCGGCTTCCTCGACCCGCTTGCGGATCTCGGCCTTGTTGACGCCGGCGATCTTGAGCGCGAAGCCCATGTTGTCGGCGACGGTCATGTGCGGGTACAGCGCGTAGTTCTGGAACACCATCGCGATGTCGCGGTCCTTGGGCGGCAGGTGGGTGACATCCCGCTCGCCGATCCGGATCGCGCCGGCGTTCACGTCCTCCAGCCCCGCGAGCATGCGGAGCGAGGTCGACTTGCCGCAGCCGGACGGACCGACGAGAACCAGGAACTCGCCGTCCCCGACCTCGATGTCCAGACCGTCGACGGCGGGCTTGTCGCCACCCGGGTAGATCCGGGTCGCCTTGTCGAACGTCACAGTAGCCATGGTGGTTCGCAATCCCTTCACCGGCAGGAACGTGCCGGACGATCCGAGTAAAGGAAGCAGGTCTTTCGGTGCCGCTTCAGTGGTCGAGCCCGTGGATACGCGGACTCCCCGGTGACGCTACCTGCACGTTCCACCTTTTGTCACCAGGCCCCGGGCGCCTTTTTCGTCACCCCGGACAAGCAGAAGGAGGCCCCGCCCGGACGGGCGGAACCTCCAGCACGAGCCCCCGGTCGGATTCGAACCGACGACCCCCTGTTTACAAGACAGGTGCTCTGGCCGACTGAGCTACAAGGGCGGGCGGGCCTGACGGCGCACACCCGTACTCTAGCGCCTCGGCACCGGGGCGGCCCGGGGATTCCGGCCCGGCGCCCGTGCGGTCAGGCGTGGCGGTCCGCGCACAGGGCCGTCTCGACGGCGGCGCGCATGTCGTCGTCCTGCGCGTCCGTGCCGCCGGGGTCGACGTTCACCATGACGGTGGCCTGCCGGCCGTCGGCGGTGGCGCCGCCCAGGGTCTCGTAGCCGAAGATGTCGCCGCCGTGGCCCCAGTACGTGCCGCCGCAGGGCAGCGTCCGGCGCTCCAGGCCGAGGCCGTACTCCCGGCCGGTGTCCCCGGTGGCGCGCACCGCCGTCATCTCCGCGAGCTGCGCCGGGCGCAGCAGGCGGCCGCCCAGCAGCGCGGCGAGGAAGCGGTCGAGGTCGTCCGCGCTGGAGATCATCGCGCCGGACGCGCCCGCGACCGACGGGTTGAGCGCGGTGGCGTCCAGCAGCGGCGCGTCCGGGCCGGGCCGGACGTAGCCGCGCGGGTGCGGGCCGGGGATCGCCGGGTCGTCGTCCGGGACGGAGGTCGCGGTCAGGCCGAGCGGGGTGATGACGCGGCGGCGGATCTCCTCGCCGTAGGAGTGGCCGGTCACCTTCTCGACGATCATCCCGGCCAGCAGGTAGTTGGTGTTGGAGTAGTCCCAGCCGTCGCCGGGGACCGGGAAGACCGGCGGGTGGGCGAGGGCGAGGTCCACCAGGTCGCGGGTGTCGTGGTGGGCGAGCGGGTCGCGCAGGACGGCCCGAGGATCGAGGAAGTCGAGGTAGTCGGGCAGCCCGCTGGTGTGCTGGAGCAGCTGCCGTACGGTGATCGTCCGGCCGTCGCCCGCCGGGCCGCGGACGACGCCGGGCAGGTAGCGCTCGACCGGGGCGTCCAGCACCACGCGGTGCTCGCCCACGAGCTGCAGCACGACCGTCGCCACGAACGGCTTGGTCATGCTGCCGATCCGGAAGCTGCTGTCGCCGCGCATCGGCGCCCGGGTCAGCACGTCCGCGACCCCGCTGGTGAGCACCGAGCGGCCGCGCCGGTCCCGCACCTCGACGAGGGCGCCGGGGCCGCCGTCGGCGGTGGTCAGCCGGTCGAGGATCGTCCGCAGCCCGGCGTTCCCGGTGTGCGTGGTGTGCGTGGCGGGCCTGTGCGGTGCGGCGGTGGCGGCGCCCGCGGGGAGCGTGCCCGCCGCGATGCCCGCCGCCACCGCCAGCGTGACGACCCCGGCCCGTACGCGCTTGTGCCTGTTCACGTTCTCTCCCCGTGTCCGTGTCCGTCCTGGGCCCGGTCGCCGCGGTGTGCGGCCACCGGTCGCGGCGGGCCCGGACGCGCTCCCGCCGCGCAGCTCACGATGCCCGGCCGGGGCGGGTCGGGGCGCTGGGGCGGCCAACCGGAAAAAGGGTGGGGGCAGCCCCTGCCGGGACGGGGGGCACGCGGGGGGCATGGTGACCCCAACTCCCTTTGTGGCATGAGCGGTTGTGGGGCATGGCACTGGTGCGTAAGCTGAGATGAATACGGCTCACCTTTTGTCATGTGCTGCCCTGATTGTCGTGTACTCCTCCTCGCAGGGCGGCGAGGTCACCGCCCGGCGCACGGTCGCGCCGGGCGGCCGGGCGGACGGGGCTTGTCTTGGCACGGGCAGTGGGCACGGACGGGCACGGGCACGAGGACGAGGGCGGTGCCTGGTGGGCGCGGGCCCTGTCGGTCGCGGAGCGGCCCCCGCTGCCGCGGGACGCGGGCGCGGCCGTCGACGAGGTCCGGCTCAAGGCGTGGCGGGACGCGTATCCCGGGCTGGTGGACGACACCCTGGCGCTGGCCGCCGAAGGCCTCGGCGTCAGCGCCGAGGACGTCGGGCGGCTGCTCGCGGAGGAGCCCGAGGCGCTCGCCCGGCGGGTGCGCAAGCCCGGGTGGGCGCACACCGCGGAGGCCGTCGTGGCGGGGCTGCCCGAGGTGTGGCCGGTGGCCGGGCCCGCCGCCGAGGGGGCGCAGGCGCGGTGGCAGGACGAACTCGCCGCCGTCGTAAGGCCGTTCGCGGACCACGCGGTCGCCGGGGCCGAGCGGTCCTTACGGGAAGGCGTCCTCCGGGAAGCGGCCCTGTCGGAGTCGGACGCCGGGTCCGCGGCCCCGTCCGGCGGCAGGCGGGCGCGCCCCGCGGCGGGGGCCCTGCTCGACCCCGGGCCGGTGCTGGGCGCCCTGCGCGCGCACGTCACCTCGCACCTCGTCACCGTGGCCGTCCGCGCCCTGGTCCTCGAACTGCACCGGATGCGCGCGGCCGGGCGCCTCGCCGGGGACGATCCGCGCGGCCGCTTCCGGTCCTTCGCCGAGCAGATGTGCACCCGCCCCGCCCTGACCCGCTTCCTGGCCGAGTACCCCGTCCTCACCCGCATCCTGGCCACCGTGAGCGGGCAGGCCGCCGACGCCTTCGGGGAGTTCGTACGACGGCTGGCCGCGGACCGCGACCTGCTGGTGTGCGGGCTGTTCGGCGGCGAGGACCAAGGGCCGCTGACCGAGGTGGAGTTCGCCGCGGGTGACCTGCACGACGGGGGTCGGGGCGTCCTGCTGCTGCGGTTCGCCTCCGGCCGCCGGCTGGTCTACAAGCCGCGGCCGATGGCCGTGCACGCGCACGTCAACGACGTCCTGGCGTGGTTCGGGGAGCGGCTGCCGACGGCGGCCCCGCGGCTGCTCGGGGTGCTCGACCGCGGGGAGTACGGCTGGGTGGAGCACGTCGCGCCCGCGCCCTGCGCCGACGAGGCGGGCGCGCGGCGCTTCTTCTTCCGGCTGGGCGCCCAACTCGCCGTGCTCTACGCCCTGTCGGGTGCCGACTTCCACTACGAGAACGTGATCGCCGCCGGCGACCAGCCCGTCCTGCTCGACATGGAGTCCGTGCTGCACGTCGGCCTGCCGATGCTGACCGGCAGCCCGTTCGCGGACGAGGACCCGGCCGCCGTGCTGCTCCAGCACTCCGTCGGCCGTGTCGGACTGCTCCCCGCGGTGCTCTCCGGCCGCGGGCCCGGCGCGGTCGACGTCGGCGGGCTCGGCGGTGACGCGGGCGTGCTGCTGCCCTTCCCCGCCGTCGACTGGGCCGACCCCGGCACCGACCGGATGCGCCTGGTCAGGGTGCGGCGCACCGCGCAGGGCAGCCGGAACAAGGTCGTCCTGCACGGCCGCCCCGCGGAGCCGGAGCGCTACACCGACCGGATACGGGACGGATTCCGCGCCGGCTACCGCGCCCTGCTGCGGCACCGCGCCGAACTCACCGCCCCGGACGGCCCGCTGGTCCGCTTCAGCGGCGACGGCCTGCGGGTCATCACCCGCGCCACCCGGATCTACGGCCGCCTGCTCGACGAGACCACCCACCCCGACGTGCTGCGGGACGCCGCCGAGCGGGACCGCGTGCTCAGCCTGCTGTGGGCGCTCGCCGCCGGGGACGCGCCCCGACTGGCCCTGGCCGCCCACGAGCTGCGCGACATCTGGGCCGCGAACGTCCCCCTCTTCCGGACCCGCGCCGCCTCCCGGGACGTCACCGCGGCGGGCGGCGCGGTGCTCCCCGGGCTGCTCGCCGCCTCCGGCCTGGAACGGGCGCGGGCGATCGTCGCCGGGATGGACGGGGAGGACCTCGCCCGGCAGGACTGGATCATCCGCGCCTCGATGGCCACCCGCGCCGGGACCCACACCGCCGTGCGGCCGCTGGACACGGGGCCGGGCCGCCCGGCCGGACCCGGCGCCACGCCCGCCGACCTCGCCCTGGACCGGGCGTGCGCGGTGGCGGCCGCGCTGGAGCGGTCGGCGGTCCACGCGGACGGCCGTATCGGCTGGTTCGGGCTCGACCTGGTGGCGGGCGACCAGTGGCAGGTGGCCCCGCTCGGCGGCGACCTCTTCAACGGCTACGCGGGCGTCGGCCTGTTCTTCGCCCAGCTCGCCCGCGTCCTCGGCAACGGGCACGACGCCGAACTCGCCACCCGCGTCCTCGCCCCGCTCGCCGCCCACGTGCAGACGGTGCTCGACCGGGGCGGGCAGCGGGTCCGGCTCGGCGCGTTCGGCGGCGAGTGCGGTCTGGCGTACGCGCTCGCCTCCGCGTCCGGGCTGCTCGCCGAACCCGGCCTCGCGGCGCCCGTGCCCGGACTGCTCCGGCTCGCCGCCGACGCCGTCGGCACCGACACCGCGTACGACGTGATGAACGGCGCGGCAGGCTGCCTCGCCGTCGCCGAGGCGCTGGTGCCGCGCTTCGGGGCACCCGCCGCCGAACTCGCCGACCGCAGCGCCGCGTTCCTGGTCCGCACGGCGCTCCCGGCGGGCGAGGGCGTCGCCTGGGGCTCCGACTTCGCCTGCTCGCAGCCCATGCTCGGCTTCTCCCACGGCGCCGCCGGAATCGCCTGGGCCCTGCTCCGGCACGCCCACCGCACCGGCGACGGCGCCGCGCGCGCCACCGCGTACGCCGCCTTCGCGTACGAACGCGGCGCGTACCGCCCCGACCTGGGCAACTGGCCCGACTTCCGCAGCGGCGACAGCCGCCCCTGGGGCCTGCGGCCCGGCCCCGACGGGGTGAGCCACATGCACGCCTGGTGCCACGGCGCCCCCGGCATCGGCCTGGCCCGCGCGGCGCTCCCGGCCGCCGCTCGCACCCCCGAGACCGACGCCGACCTGCGGCTGGCCGTCGCCTCCACCACCCGGTTCGGCCTCTACGGCAACCACAGCCTGTGCCACGGCGACCTGGGCAACCTCGAACTCCTCAGCGCCGCGGCGCGGCTGGCCGTCCCCGGCGCCGCCGCCGAGCGCGAGCGGCGCGTGCACGCCCTGCTGGACCAGCTCGACCGCCACGGCCCGCTCTGCGGCACCCCCGGGGCCCTCGCCTCCCCGGGCCTCATGACCGGGCTCGCCGGCATCGGCCACGGCCTGCTGCGCCTGGCCCGCCCGGAAGACGTCGCACCCGTCCTGCTCCTCGAAGCGTTCGACGCCGTCGAGACCATCGAAGCCGTCGACGCCTGAGGGGGCGGGCCCGGTGCGGCCCGCACAGCTGCAACCGACCACCCACCCCGGAAAGGGATCCCGCCATGACGACCGCGACCCTCGAACTCGCCCCCGCCCCGCTCGCCCTCCCGGCCGACGCCGACAACCCCCTCGGCACCCTCGACCTCGCCGACGTGATCGAGACCGCCGAGCTGCCCCCGGCCTCCGCGTTCGGCAGCCCCATCTCCTGTGCGACCTGCACCTTCTCCGTCACCATCTGCTGCTGACCACTCCCACCCCGGGTGCCCGCGCCCACCCGCGCGGGCACCCGCGTCCGCTGCCTGGCCGACCCGGGCGGGCAGGATGGGGGCACACGGGACGGAGGGGGCGGCATGGGTGAGGTCGAGGTGCGGGGGGCTCGGGCGTGGGCGGGGGTCCTGCGGGACGTGCTGGGCGGATACCTGCGGCGGCCGCTGCCCGGTGAGGCGGGGACCGCGCTGGGGCATTCGGGCGAGCCGCGTGCCGTCGTCTACCTGATGGCGGGGGCGGAGGTGCTCGTCGAGGGGCTCATGGACGTCTCGCTGGTGCCGCCTGCGTGGCGGCTGGTGCATCTGGTGTGGCTCGCCCTGCTGGTGGACGCGGCCTTCGCCTTCGGCGCGGTGACCCGCCGCCATCCCCATCTCGTGGGGCCGACCACCCTGCGGGTCCGTGCGGGCCTGCTCGACGAGTTCGCCGTGCCCCTGGCGCTCGTGCGGGGCGTCCGCCGCGAGCGCCTGTCCGTGAAGGGGCGCGGGGTGCGGGCCGTCCCCGGCCGTGCGGGCGCGGTGGCGTGCAACGTGAGCGGCACGACGGAGATCGTCCTGGACCTCCACGAGCCCCTGGCCCTGCGCCTCGCCGACGGCGGGACCCTCGTCGCCCGCCGTCTCCACCTCGCCGCCGACGACCCCTCCGCGGCCCACCGCACCCTGCGCGCGGCGCTGCCCACCGGCTGACCGGACGCGCGGGGGCGCCCGCACCCCCGGGTGGGGTGCGGGCGCCCGCGGTGAGCGGGGTGGATCAGAAGAGCTTCTTGTACGTGTTCCAGCCGGGGCCGACCGTCACGCGGGCCGTGAAGCCGCCCTTGCCGTCGGCGCTGTAGCGGTAGGCGTAGCCCGCTCCGTCGACCGCGAGGAGGTCGGCGCGGCCGTCGCCGTCCATGTCGCCGGGGGAGGCGAGCTGCTTGAAGCCGCCCCAGCCGGTGCTGACCTTGACGCGGGCGGCGAAGGGGGCGGTCGCGTTGCCGGTGCCCCTGTAGAGCCACAGCGTGCCGTCCGCGGTGCGGCCGACGATGTCCGCGCGGCCGTCGCCGGTGAAGTCGCCCGCGCCGACGAGGGTGTTGTACGTGCCCCAGCCGCTGCCGACCAGGACGCGGGCGCCCAGGTGGGTGTTGCTGCCGTTGCCGCGGAAGAGGTAGAGCTTGCCGTCCGACGCGCGGGCGAGGATGTCGCTGTTGCCGTCGCCGCTCAGGTCGCCGGGGCCGATGATCAGGTTGTAGCCGCTCCAGCCGGTGGAGATCGGCCCGCCGTCGACCATGTTGTTGTAGAGCGTGTTGCCGTAGCGCTCCAGCAGGTCCGGAGCGCCGTCCCGGTTCAGCGCGTTGGAGAGCGTCAGGTCGAACTGCCCGGCATAGCTGCCGGGGTCGACGGGCCGGACGCGCGGTGCGAAGACGCCGGTGTTGGTCACGCCGTACACGAAGATCGTGCCGTCCGGGGTCTCGCCGACCAGTTGCTTCTTGCCCCAGTAGGGGACGCTGCCGGTGCCGGCGAACTCGTCCACCGTCCAGCCGGTGCCGTACTGCTCGCGCTGCGCGAAGGCGCCCTGGCCGTCCGGGTAGTACGCCCACAGGGTGCCGCTGAGGTCGCGGCCGAGCAGCAGCGCCTGGCCGGTCTCGTCGGTGCCGACACCGATGAGCTGGTTGTAGGTGTTCCAGCCCTTGCCGACGAGCGTGCGCCCGGCGTAGGGCGCCGAGGAGACGCCGGTGCCCTTGTAGAGGAAGAGCGACCCGTCGGTCGTGCGCCCGACGAGGTCGCTGACGCCGTCGCCGTCCACGTCGCCGGGGCTGGTGAGCTGGTCGTAGATGCCCCAGCCGGAGCCGATGAGGATGCGGGCCGCGAACGGCTCGCCGCTCGCCCGGCCGGTGCCCGGGTAGAGCCAGAGCTTGCCGTCGTGGTCGCGGGCGACGATGTCGGCCTTGCCGTCGCCGGTGATGTCGTCGGTCGTGACGACCTTGTTGTACGTCCCCCAGCCGTTGCCGGACCAGGACGGGCTGGTCGGGAAGTTCCCCGGCGTGAACAGCTCCAGCTGCCCGGTGACCGTCGTCGCGAGGACGTCCGGCCCGCCCGAGCCCGTCAGGTCGCCCGGCGTGAGCAGGTCGAGGAACATCTCGGGCGCGGGGCTCAGCTCGGTGAAGTCCGTCTGGACGTCGTAGAGATCGCCCGCTCCGTTGCGGAAGAGCAGGCCGGAGATCCCGGAGCCGTCCACGTCGTACCGCATCGGCGGCGCGGTCACGCCCGGGTCGGGCGCCGTCTCGGTCGGCGTCGGCGTCGGGGTCGCGGCGCGCGCGGACTTCCGGCCCGACGCGGGGGTGCCCGGCTGCGCCGGGTTGCGCAGGAGCTTCGGCTGCGGCTGCGCGGTGGTGGCCGGCAGGCTGAGCTGCTGTGCGCCCGGCGCGGCGGCCTGGGCGCTCGTCCCCAGCGCGAAAGCGCCGAGGGAAAGAAGACCGGCGGTGCACACCGCGACGAGGCGGCGGCGGCTTTTCAGCCGTGCCGATTGTGTTTCGGACACGAAGAAATCCCCCCTGGGATATCGAACGACGAATCCCCGAACCGGTACGGAATCGTCCACACGTCCGGTTCCGGTGAGCGGAGTGTATGCCGGGAGACGACCTCTGGCCTGCGCGTTTCCCTTCCCGGTACGGCGCCGAAAGCCATGACCTGCCCGAATTCCCCGCACCGTCCCGACTGTTCATCCGCCGTTCGCGCACCGGCCGCACGGAAGCTCGCCGTCCGCCGCCGGGAAAACCTGCCGGACGCGGGCGGCCTTCCCCGCGCACGGGATGTCCCGCGTAAGGGAATTCGCGGTTCCGCCCGCCGTCCCGGGCCGGGAACGGCCCGTACCGGAGCCGTGCCCCGCGTCCGGCGGTGCGGCTCGCACCCCGGGCGGCCGGTGGCGGTGTGCCTAGAATGTCCGCAGGTAAGGGGGCACGATGCCGACGTTCGGGCTGCTGGGGCCGCTGTTGGTGCACGACGGGACGCAGGAGCGGACGGTCGGCGGCCACAAGGTCCGGGTCCTGCTCGCCGCGCTGCTGCTGGCGGCCAACCGGACGGTGTCGAAGGACGCCCTCAAGGAGGCGCTGTGGGGCGCCCGCCCGCCGGCCACCGCCGACGCCTCCCTCTTCAACCATCTGACGCGGCTGCGGCGGCAGTTGGCCTTTCTCGGGGACGAGCCGCCGCGCATCACCGCGGTGCCGCACGGCTACCGGCTGCACGTCGCCGGGGACGAGTTCGACGTCGAGGTCTTCCAGCGGCACGCCGACGCCGCGCGCGCCGCGCACCTGCGGCAGGACTGGGCCGCGGCGGCCGGGAGCAGCGCGGCCGCGCTCGCCCTGTGGCGCGGCGCCCCGCTCGCCGACCTTCCCGAATTCGCCGACGCAGAACCGCAGTTGCCGGTCGTACGGCAACTGGCGGAGGCCCGGTTGCAGGCGCTGGAGTGGGGCTTCGACGCGGGGCTGGGGCTGGGCCGCCGCGCCGAACTGATCGGCCCGCTCACGGCACTTGCCGCCGAGCACCCGCTGCACGAGGCCTTCCACCGGCAGTTGATGCTCGCGCTGCACGGCGCGCACCGGCAGGCCGAGGCGCTGGAGGTGTACGCGCGGCTGCGGGCCACGCTCGCCGAGGAGCTGGGCGTCGACCCGTCGGCGGCGGTCCGGGCGGCCTACCAGGAGGTGCTGGCCGCGGACGCCCCCGCGGACGTCCCCGCGCCGGGGCCCGGGGCCGTACCCCTCGCCCGGCGGGAGGCCGCCGGGGCGACCGCGGAGCCGTCCGCCCCCGCCTTCCGGCCGCTGCACCAACTGCCCGCCGACGTAGGCCTGTTCACCGGGCGGGACGCCGAGGTCGCCCGCCTCACCGCGCTGCTGCGCCCTGGCGGCGGCGACGGCGGGGACGCGCCCGGCCGGGCACCGCGCCCGGTGGTCGTCTCCGGGATGGGCGGTGTCGGCAAGACCGCGCTCACCGTCCACGTCGCCCACCTGCTGCACGCCGACTACCCCGACGGGCAGCTCTACGCCGATCTGCGCGGCTTCGGCCCCGGCGGCCGGCGCAGCCCGCGCGACCTGCTCGTGCGCTTCCTGTCCGACCTGGGGGTGCGCGAGGAGTCGCTGCCCGGCGACATCGACGACTGCGCCGCGCTCTTCCGCACCGTCCTCGCCCACCGCCGGATGCTGCTGGTGCTGGACAACGCGCGGGACGCCGCGCAGGTCCTGCCGCTGCTGCCGGGCAGCGGCGGCTGCGCGGTCGTCGTCACCAGCCGGCACACCCTCACCGACCTGCCCGCCGCCGTGCTGCTGCCGCTCGCGCCGCTCACGTCCGCCGACCAGGAGGTGCTGCTGGCCGCGCTGTGCGGGACCGAGCGGGTCCTGGAGGACCCGCAGGCGGCCGCCGACATCCTGGCGATGTGCGGCGGGCTGCCGCTCGCGCTGAGCGTCGTCGGCGGGCGGCTCGCCTCCCGCCCCGGCTGGCCGCTGTCGCTGCTGGCCCGCCGGCTGTCGTCCGGCAGCGGCCGGCTGCCCGAACTGACCGTCGGCAGCCTGGACGTCGAGGCCACGATCGGCATGAGCTACGTCGCGATGCGCGACAGCGACCTGCCGCACGAGCGGTCCGTCGCCCGCGCCTTCCGCCTGCTGGGCGTCTGGCCCGAGTACGAGGTGACCCCGCACTCGGCCGCCGCCCTGTTCGCGCTGCCCGTCCGTGACACCGCCCGGCTGCTGGACCGGCTCACCGACGTCCACCTCGTGCAGAGCCCGGCGCCCGAGCGCTACGGCATGCACGACCTGCTCGGCGAGTACGCGGCCGAGCGGGTGCGCGCCGAGGAGCCCGCCGGGCCGCGCGAGCAGGCCGAACTGCGGCTGCTGGCCTGGTACGTGGCGGCCGTGGAGAGCGCCTCGGCCATCACCGTCGGCGAGACGCAGCCACCCCCGCCCCTCACCGCACCCGCGGCCGCACCCGCCCCGCCCTTCGCCGACGCGCACGAGGCACTCGCCTGGTACGTCCGTGAAATCCCCGCGATCCAGCACGCGATCACCCGGGCCGGCGCCCTCGGCCGCTCCGACATCGCCTGGCGGCTGGCGGTCGGCCTCTTCGGCTACGGCGACACCTACTGGTGGACGGGCATCTGGGACGCGGCGCTGCGCAGCGCGCTGGACATCGCCGACGCCCAGGACGACACCGTCGGCCAGGCCTGGCTCTACCGGCGGATCGCCGTCGCGCACGGCATGGCGTACCGCAACGACGAGTGCCTGGAGAACCTCGGCATCGCCCTGCTGCTCTTCGAGCAGGCGGGGGACATCACCGCGCAGGCGTCGATCCTCGGCAACATCTCCGCGCTGCACGTCCAGGCCGGACGGGCGGGCCCCGGGCTCGCGTACGCGCTGCGCTCCCAGGAGCTCTACCGCGAAGTGGACCTGCCGGGCAGCGAATCCCTCGTGCTGGGGCGGATCGCCGACGCCCTCATGCTCGGGGGCGACTACGCCGGGGCCGCCGAACAGCAGCGCCGGCGCCTGCCGTTGCTGCGCGAACTGGGCAGGCCGACCGCGCTCGCCACCTTGCTGACCAACTACGCCGCCGCGCTCCAGCACCTCGGCGAGCGGGCCGAGGCGTTCGCCGCGCTCGACGAAGCCCTCGCCATCCGGCGGCAGTTGAGCGACTACGGCGGCGAGGCGGACTGCCTGGCCGTGACCGCCCGCGCCCACCACCACTTCGGCGAGTACGAGGCGGCCCGCGAGTGCTGGCACGCCTGCCTCGACCTGGCCCGCTTCCACCTGCTGCCGCAGCGCGAGCAGGAGTGCGAGGAGGGCCTGGCCGCGCTGGCGGACGCCTGCGCGGCGGGCGACCTCGGGTGAAGGCCGCCCGCCGCACCTGCACACCACCCCGCGAGGCCCGTCTCGCGGGGGAGTGACCGCGGATCGGCCGATCCGCAGACCTGGGGCGGTCCGCCGGTGACGCCGTGGACGTCCCGGTGACCGGTACTTCCCGGACACGGACGGCCCCGGGCCTGCCCCGTGATCAGGCCCCGGTCCGTCCGCGTCCGCGGTGGGTGCGGCCGTCCGCCGGGCGCTTCCGCCTGCGCGGCTGCTCCCGGCGGGGACGGGCCCCCGAGCCCCGTCCGCCGCCGGAGACGACGCTACGGACCACGGGCAACAAACCACCAACGGTTCACCAACGGCCACCGCCGGAGGGACCTGGGCGCGACCGCTCCGAGCCCCGCGGGGTGCCGGTTCCCGGGCCGGTCAGGAGGCGGGCTGCCAGGCGAAGCCGTCCGGGTCGGTGAAGGCGTCGGTGCTGGAGGCGGCGATCGTGAGCCCGTGCGGCCCCTCGCCCTCCGGCGGCACCCCGGCGTCCTTCGCGAGCGCCCGGCGGCCGTACAGCGCGAGCTTGATCCCGCCGCCGGGCGTCGTGAACTCGACGTACCGGCGGCCGAAGCTCTTGCCGACCGCGAGGCCCTGCTCGGTGTAGAAGCGCTTGCTGGCCAGCACGTCCGAGGCGCCGAGCAGCAGCACCACGTCGTCGACCGTCCGGCTGTCGGGCGCGGTGTCCTTCTTCGCCGACGTCGCGACCTTCCACAGCGCCCCGTCGGGCGCCCGCACCACCCCGCCGTAGCCCCACAGCGACTTCGTCACGGGCTTGACCTCCGACGCCCCCGCCTCCACGGCCGCGCCGACCAGGCCCCGCACGATCGACGGCTGCGCCACCACGAGCGACAGCGTGTAGCCGCGAAAGCCGCTCCCCGCGGCCTGCCCGGCGGCCCGCACCCGCACCCGGTCCCCGAGCCCGAAGGCCCGCTCGTAGAACTGTTCGGCGGCCGCCGGGTCCGCGGTGTCGAGAACAACAGATTCGATGGAGTTCATGGTTCGACCGTAACCACGCTCCCACCTGCGCGCTTCTCGAAAGCTGACCGGTCGGGGCGCCCTGCGCCAGGTGCCGGGCATGTCACAGGAATGTCGTGATCACGCCCACCCGCGAACGCCCCGGGGCCCGGGTTACGTCCGTACGGGGGAGTGCCCGCCCGGGGTGGGCGGGACCGCCGATGTCACGGAGAAACCATGCGCAGCTGGAGAATGCCGGTCGTCGTCCTCGCCGCCGTGGTGGCCGGGGGGATGCTCGCCGGATGCCACACCAGTACCGGGCACAGCACGCACAGGTCGAAGAAGTCGCGCTCACGGTCGATGCCCTACCAGGACACCGTCGTGCCCGCCGCGTTGCGCGCCGCCCTCGCACTCGCCGCCACCACCGCGGGACTGCAGATCGCGGT
>NZ_JBSGHL010000100.1:0-14483 GCF_053604375.1 Streptomyces sp. NPDC004031
CCGGGCTCGCAGGGCGGTTACGCCGAGTTGGCGCGGGCGGCGGTGGCCGATGTGCACGTGCTGCCGGAGGAGTTGGAGCTGCACCGGGCGGTGGCACCCCCGACCCGGCGACCTCGTAACTGCCGTCGTCCGGCAGCGGCCGCTCCAGCAGGTCGGTCACCACCGCGGACCCGAGCGCGAACGACGGCGTGAGCAGCGCGGCCACCCGGCGCCCGCGCGCCTCGTAGAGGCGTACGACCACGTCCCCCGACCCGTCGTCGGCGAGCTTGACCGCGGAGACCACCACGCCCTCCTCGTCGAGGGCGACCAGCGGCGCCACCACCGCGCTGCCCGGCACCGCGCGCTCGGGCAGGTTCAGGTGGTAGCCCTCGCGTACCGCGTCACCCGGCTCCACGCCCACCACCAGGGCGTACCGCAGGGTGTGGACGCCCTGGTCGGCGTCCGGGTCGGGGAAGCGGGCGGCGCGCAGCAGGGTGAGCCGCACGGTGGTGGTCGTGCCGCCGTCGGGGCGTACGTCGCGGGTGACGTCGTGGCCGTAGGTGGAGTCGTTGACCAGCGCCGCGCCCCAGCCGGGCTCGCCGACGTGCAGGTAGCGGTGCGCGCACACCTCGAACTTCGCCGCGTCCCAGCTGGTGTTGACGTGCGTGGGCCGGTCCACCTGGCCGAAGGGGATCTCCGCGGTCGAGTGCGCGGCCCGCACGTCCAGCGGGAAGGCCGCCTTGAGCACCTTCTCCCGCTCCCGCCAGTCCACCGTCGTCGCCACGTCCAGCCGCCGCGCGCCCCGCTCCAGCGTCAGCAGCTGCTCGATCCGCGACGCGCCGAACGTGCGGACCACCCGCACCCCGCCGTCCACCACCGCGACCTCGTCGGCCCCGGTCAGGTCGTGCACGGTGTTGCGGTAGAAGGCGTCCAGGTCCCAGGCGTCCCAGCGGTTGGGGAAGTCCTGGTGCAGCTGGAGCAGGTTGGTGGGCGCGCCCGGGGCCAGCGCCTCCCGGCCGGCGGCGATGTCGTAGGCCGAGGTGACCAGGCCGCGGGCGTCGACCGTGATCCGGACCAGGCCGTTGTCCAGCACGAAGCCGTCGCCGTCCGCGACCGGCGGGGTGCGTCCGGGCGGCGCGGACCGGGGCGCCGCGCCCAGCGCGGGCACACCGCCCCGGGCGTGCGGGGCGGCGTTGAAGACGACCTCGCCGCCCTCGTCCGGCCCGGCCAGCGCCGTCAGCGACCGTCCGATCAGCTCCTCCAGCGCGGCCGTGACCTCCCGGTGCGTCTGCTCGGCCTCGCGGTGCACCCAGGCGATCGAGGTGCCGGGCAGGATGTCGTGGAACTGGTGCAGCAGCAGCGTCTTCCACAGCCCGTCCAGCTCCCGGTGCGGGTACGGGGCCCCGGTGCGCACCGCGGCTGTCGCGGCCCACAGCTCCGCCTCGCGCAGCAGGTGCTCGTTGCGCCGGTTGCCCTGCTTGGTGGCGAGCTGGCTGGTCAGCGTGCCGCGGTGGAACTCCAGATACAGCTCGCCCACCCACACCGGGGCGTCCGTGTGCTCCGCGAAGGCCTTCGCGAAGAAGTCCGCCGGCGCCTCGACCGCCACCCGCGGCGAGCCCTCCAGGTCCGCCAGCCGGTCGGCGCGCGCCATCATCTCCCGGGTGGGCCCGCCGCCGCCGTCCCCGTAGCCGAACGGGACGAGCGAGCGGTCGGTGTGCGCCTTCTCCCGGAAGTTGCGCTCGCTGCGCGCCACCTCGGCGCCCGACAGGTCGCTGTTGTAGGTGTCGACGGGCGGGAAGTGGCTGAAGATGCGGGTGCCGTCGATGCCTTCCCACCAGAAGGTGTGGTGGGGGAAGACGTTGGTGGTGTTCCAGGAGATCTTCTGGGTGAGGAACCAGCGGACCCCGGCGAGTTTCATGAGCTGGGGGAGGGCGGCGTTGTAGCCGAAGGTGTCCGGCAGCCACATCTCCTCGGTCTCGACGCCGAACTCCTCCAGGTAGAAGCGTTTGCCGTGGACGAACTGGCGCACCAGCGACTCGCCGCCGGTGATGTTGGTGTCCGGTTCCACCCACAGGCTACCGACCGGCAGGAACTGCCCGGACTTCGCCTTCTCCTTCGCCCGCGCGAAGACGTCCGGCCGGTGTTCCTTGAGCCAGGCGAGCTGCTGGGCCTGCGACATCACGAAGCGGAAGCCCGGGTGGTCGTCCATCAGCTGGGTGACGTTGGAGACCGTACGGGCCACCTTGCGGACCGTCTCCCGCAGCGGCCACAGCCACGCGGAGTCGATGTGGCTGTGCCCGACCGCCGAGATGCGGTGCGCGGCCGGGCCCGCGGGCGACGCCAGCGCCGGGGCCAGTACCGCGCGCGCCGCGGCGACCGTGCCGGAGACGTCCTGGAGGTCGATCGCGTCCAGCGCCCGCTCCACCGTGCGCAGCACCTGCCAGCGCCGGGTCGTCTGCTCCGGCAGCTCGGCCGCGAGCTGGCCCAGCACCTCCAGGTCGTGCACCAGCTCGAAGACCTCGCGGTCGAAGACCGCCAGATCCGCCCGGCGCAGCTGGTAGAGCGGCTCGCCCGCCGGGCCGTCCGCGCCGCTCAGCCACGGGGCCCTGGCGCCGACCTGCGTCGGGTGGAAGGTCAGCAGCTCGGGCCCGGACTGCATCACCAGCGGGTTGGCGGCGGCCTCGATGTAGTAGGCCACCTGCTCGCCGCCCTCCGCGGCCGCCGCGACCGGGACATGGCTGTTGCGCGGGTTGAGCGCCTTGACCGCGGTGCCGTCCGCGCGGTGCACCAGGCCCTCGGCGGAGAATCCCGGGTCGGCGAAGCCGAAGCCGAGGTCGACCACGGCCTCCACCGGCAGCCCCGCCCACTCCTGCGGGATCCGGCCGCTGACGCGGAACCAGCTGGTCGACCAGGCGGGCCCCCAGCGATCGCCGACCCGCGCGGGCGCGTAGTCGGCGGCGAGGCCCTCGGCGACCGTGACGGGTTCACCGGGTACGTGCCACACCTCGACGCTCAGCGGCACGGACCGGGCGTGCACCGCGGGCCGCAGCCGCTGGCTCAGCACGCGGTCCAGCCGCTGCTCGATGATGGTGGGGTCGGAATGCATGGCGGAGCCTTCCCGTGCGTCGGGCGATTCGGAGGTCGTACGGGCAGGTGCTGCGGACCGCCGGCCGGGGCGGGTGCGCGCCGGGTCAGCCCTTGAGGGCGCCGCCCAGGGCGAAGCCGCCGCCGAGCCTGCGGGCCAGGACGAGGTAGAGCATCACGACGGGGATCGAGTAGACGATGGAGAACGCGGACAGCTGGCCGTACTGCGTCTGATCGTGCGCGCTCAGGAAGGTGAAGACGCTCACCGACGCGGGCAGCTTCTCCGGGGAGAGCAGCAGGATGAAGGGGACGAAGAAGTTGCCCCACATGCCGATGAAGGTGAAGATCGTCACCACGATCACGCCGGGCCACATGAGCGGCAGCACGATCCGCCACAGCACCTGGAGGGTGCCCGCGCCGTCGATCCGCGCGGCCTCCTCCAGCACCAGCGGCACGCCGTCCATGAAGTTCTTCATCAGCCAGATGCCGAACGGCAGCGCCGCCGCGGCCATGAAGAGCGTCGTGCCCGGCATCGAGTCGATCAGGTCGACCTGCACGAACATGCTGTAGACCGGGATCATCACCGCGGTGATGGGCAGTCCGGTGCTGAACAGGACGGTGTAGAGGAAGGGCCGCCGCATCCGCGACCGGTAGCGCGACAGCGGATAGGCGGCCAGCACCGAGCACACCACGCACAGCAGGGTGCCGCCGCCGCACAGCAGCAGGCCGTTGAGCATCGGCCGGTAGGTGATGTCGTTGTCGAGGATCCGGTGGAAGTTCTCGCCCGTGGGGGAGGGCACCGACAGCCGGAAGTCGGCGTGCGCGTCGACGGAGGCCAGCAGCATCCACAGCAGCGGCACCAGGTAGAGCGCCGAGAAGACCAGCAGGCCGGTGTTGACGGCGATCCGGCCGGTCAGCCGGCGCCGCCTGCGGGTGCGCTCGGCCGTCCGGAGGGCGGAGGCCGGCCGGACCCGTGCCGTCCGCAGGCGTTCGGTGACGGCCATCAGTCCTCCTCGACCTTCAGCATGCGGATGTAGACCACCGAGAACAGCGCGCCCACCACCAGCAGCACCAGCGCGACCGCGGTGCCGTAGCCGATCAGGCTGCTGGTGAAGGCCTGCTGGTACATGAACACCGGCAGCGTCTCGGTCTTGTTGCCCGGTCCGCCGCGGGTCATGGTGTAGATGAGCCCGAAGACCGACAGCGTCTGGAGGGTGATCAGCATCAGGTTGGTCATCACCGAGCGGCGGATCACCGGCAGCGTCACCCGCCACAGCCGCTGCCAGGGCCCGGCCCCGTCCACCTCGGCCGCCTCGACCAGCTCCTGCGGCACGTCGTCGAGCGCCGCGGAGTACACCAGCAGGGAGAAGGCGGTGCCGCGCCAGACGTTGGCCAGGCACACCGCCAGGATCGGCAGCGTGTAGAGCCAGTTCTGCCGGGGCAGGCCGAGGCCGTGCAGGATCGCGTTGAGCGAGCCCTGCTGGAAGAAGAACGCGTACATCAGGTAGCCCGCCACCACCTCCGGCAGCACCCACGCGGAGACCACCACCGTGCTGGTGACCGCCCGCACCGGCCGCGAGGCCTTTTTCATCAGCACCGCGAGCGCCAGCCCCAGCGTGTTCTGCCCGACGACGGCCGAGCCGATCACGAAGACCAGCGTCAGCTCCACGGCGTTGGTGAAGTCCGAGTCGTGGAAGGCACGGGTGAAGTTGTCGAAGCCGACGAAGTGCGTACCCGAGGAGCCGGTCAGCTGCATGTCGGTGAAGGCGTAGTAGACGCAGTACGCGACCGGTCCGGCCAGGAACACCACCAGCAGCACCAGCGCGGGCAGCAGCGGCACACCGCGCAGCAGGCCGGACGCCGCCCGGCCGCGACGCGGCCGGGCGGCGGGAGCCGTGGTGGCGGTCGCGGTCACTGCGCGCCCTGGACGGTCTTGTCCGCGCCGACCGCGGTCTTCACGTCGCTGTCAAAGGTGGACGCGGCCTTGTCGACCGACGCCTGGCCGGTCGTCACCGACTCCATGGCCTTCTGGATCGCACTGGAGACCTGGGTGTACGCGGGCACCCCCGGCCGGTAGTACGTGTCGGGGACCAGCGCGGTGAAGAAGCCGTTGGTGGGCAGCGCCTTGAGATAGGCGGGGTCGGTGGCCACGTCGGTGCGCACCGCGATGGTGGCGTTGACGCTGTTCCACTGCGCCGAGTTGGCCTTGTTCTCCAGGAACTGCGTGAACTTCCACGCCAGATCGGGGTTCTTGGACTTCGCCGGGATCGACCAGGCCCAGCCGCCGGACATGCTGACCTTGCCGCTGCCCTGGCCGTTCTGTGTCGGCATGTAGGCCATGCCCATCGTGGTCTGCCACTGCGGCCACGGCTTGGGACCGGTGCGGATCCAGCTGTTGGGCATCCACGAGCCGTCGAGGTCGATCGCGAGCTTGCCCTGCGGGATCATCTCGGTGCCCACCGCCGCCTGGATGTTGGCGCCCAGCGCCTGCTGCGGGGAGGGGCCGAGGCCCTCGCCGTACACGGTGTGCAGGAAGTCCAGCGCGTCGGTGAAGCCCTTGCTGCCGACCACCCACTTGCCCTGCCCGCTGTCGTACAGCGCGTCCTTCGCCGCCGGGGTGCCGTACAGCAGCATCTCGAAGCCCTGCATCGAGGAGGCCTCGCCCGCCGCGACACCGGTGTAGACGTTCAGCGGTGTGACGCCGGGCAGCTTGGCCTTGACCGTACGGGCCGCGGTCAGCACGTCCGCCCAGGTCTTCGGCTGCCACGGCACGGGGATGCCGGCCTGGGCGAAGAGCTGCTTGTTGTACCACAGGCCGCGGGTGTCCGTGTTGTCCGGCACCCCGTAGGTCTTGCCGTCCGAGAACTTCATCGCGGCCTTGGCGGGCGCGGCGAAGGCGCTCCAGTCCTGCCAGGTCTTCAGATAGTCGTCCAGCGGCTTGAGATAGCCGCTCGCGACGTCGGAGTTGATCGTCGCGGTGTCCTCGTAGACCAGGTCGGGCGCCGTCGCGGGGGAGCGCATCATCAGCTGGATCTTGGTGTAGTAGTCGTTCTCGCTCGCGGTCACCGGGACGAGCTTGACGGTGGTACCGGGGTTGGCCTTCTCGAACTGCTTGACCATCGGGCCCAGGAAGTCCGCCTGGATGTGATTGCTGTTGTTGAGCTGCTGCTGGTAGACGACCTTGATCGTCTTTCCCGACGCCCCGGAGCCGGAGCCGCACCCTGACAACGTTGCCGCGCTCACGGTGGTGAGGACCGCGGCGGCAATCACCGCTCGACGTCTCGTTCGCACGCTTGACCTCCGGTGAAGGGCCCGAATCGGCCCGCGGCGCGGCGGACCGCACCGGGGGCCGCCCGGCGGGGCCGCCCCCGATCAGCAGGGCACCGATGCCCTGGCATGACGGCGAAGCTAAATCCAATGGATTGAGTAAGTCAACGGATCTGACATGTAAACTTCGCCGCGAGCCGCCTGGGGACGGCGGCGCCGGGGGGCGCGAACGCCGGGGGGCGCGGAGGAAGGCGGGGAACACATGACGCAGGGGACGAACCTCCCGCGGGTCGGGGGATACAACCAGGCCGTGGTGCTCGACGCGATCCGCACCGCCGGGCCCGTCAGCCGCGTCGAACTCGCCCCGCTCACCGGCCTGACCAGCCAGACCGTCTCCAACGTGGTCCGCCGGCTGCTCGACGCCGGACTCGTCTCCGAATCCGGCTACGCCCCCTCCAGCGGCGGCAAGCGCCGCACCCTGCTCTCCCCGCGGCCCGACGGGGCGTACGCCGTGGGCGTGCAACTCGACCCGGACGCCGCGGTGGTCGTCGTCGTGGACCTCGCCGGGGAAGTGCTCGCCAACCGCCGGGTCGGCCTCCCCGACGGGGCCGGTCCCGACGAGGTCGTGCCGCGGGTCGCCGCCGCCGCGCACCGGCTCACCGCCAAGGCCCAGGTCGACCCCGCCCGGCTGCTCGGCACCGGAATCGCCGCGCCCGGCCCCATCGACGGCCCCGCCGGAGAAGTCGTCTCCCCGCCCAACTTCGCCGGATGGGGCCGGGTGCCGCTGCGCGCGATGTTCGAGGACGCCACCGGCATGCCCGTCGCCATGGACAACGACGCGACCGCCGCGGCCATCGGGGAACGCTGGATAGGCGGCCGCAGGCGCGCCGGGAGCTTCCTCTTCATCTACCTCGGCACCGGAGTCGGCGCCGGGATCGTCCTCGACGACACGGTGCTGCACGGCGACTCCGGCAACGCCGGGGAGTTCGGCCACATCGCCATCGCCGCCGACGGGATGCCCTGCGACTGCGGCGGCAGCAACTGCGTCGGCCCGTACGTCAGCCCCGCCGGGGTCATCGGCGACCTCGTCCGGCGGCACGGCACGGAGGCCGCCGCGCGGATCGGCGTCACCGGGGCGGCGGACGCGGTGCACCGCGACTGGAAACTGCTGCGGCAGGCCGCACGCGCCGCCGACCCCGCCGCCCTCGACGCCGTACGCCGCGCCGGGCGCCGCTTCGGGCAGGCCGCGCGGGGGGCGGTCGCGCTGCTCGACGTCTCCCGTGTGGTGCTGGGCGGGGAGTCGATCCGCGGCATCGAGCACATCCTCTGCGAGGAGATCGACGCCGCCGTCAACGCGACGAGCGTCGCCCGGATGATCCGGCGCATCGAGGTCGAGAAGAGTGTGATCGGCGACGCGGTCGGGGCGGTGGGCGCGGCGTCCCTCATCCTGCACGGGAACTATGCGCCGGGGTGGGGCATGCTCACCCGGCCGTAGGCCGGGGGAGCGGGGGTTGCCCCTGGCGCGGGGCGGGCGGGCGTCTGTCCCGGGACCTTCTGCCGGTGGGGGTTGGTCGCGCGGTTCCTCGTGCCCCTTTCCCTGCGGGGTGGGTGGGTCGGTTGTCGTGGGGCCTTCTGGGGGTGGGGGTTGGTCGCGCGGTTCCTCGTGGCCCTTACCGCCGGGGACCTTCTGGCGGTGGGGGCGCTGGTAGCTTGGGGTGGGTGGGACTTCTGGGAGGAGAGGGGGGTGTTGTCGATGGCAGGCGTGGGGATTCGTGGTGCGCTGATGGGCGTGCCGACTGTCGTCCGACACATCCCGCTCACCGTCTGAGGCGTCGTATCGGCGTGCCGGTGGGCCGTTCTTCTCGGAGACCACCGTGTTCAGTCGTGAATGTTCCGACGGGTTTTCCCTGCCCCCTGACGGGGTGTCGACCGCTCGCTCGCTCGGGCGGTTGTGGCCGTACGTGCGGCCGTATCGCTGGAGGTTGCTGACCGCGACGGGGCTGGCGGCGCTGGCCGCCGTGCTCGCGCTGGTGATGCCGCAATTGCTGAGGTGGATCGTCGACGGGCCGGTGGCGCGGCGCAGGCCGGGCGAGGTGGTGGCCGGCGGGGTGGCGCTGCTGGTCGTCGGGGCCGCGGAGGCGGCGGTCTTCGGGGTGCGGCGGTGGGTGGCGGCCGGGGCGCTCGCCGACATCGAGGCGGGGATGCGGGCCGACTTCCACCGCCGTGTGCAGCGGCTGCCGGTCGCCGTGCACGACGGGTGGTCCAGCGGGCAGCTTCTGTCGCGCGGGACGTCGGATCCGCAGGTCGTGCACATGGTGATCGCCGGGCCGCTGACGTTCCTGCCGGTGCACGCGGCCACGCTCGTCGTCGGTGCGGTGATCCTGGTGTCGCAGCAGTGGGTGCTGGCGGCCGTCCTGCTGGCGCCCGTTCCGCTGCTGGTCGTGCTGTCCTACCGGTTCGAGTCGGGGTACGCGGCCGCGACCCGGCGGGCGCGGGATCTGTCGGGCGACCTGACGACGTCGGTGCTGGAGTCCGTGACGGGCATCCGTGTGATCAAGGGCTTCCGGCGCGGCGACCATCAGGTGGCCCGCTTCCGCGAGCAGGTCGGGCGGGTACGCGCCGCGGAGTTGCACAAGGCGCGGCTGCTCGGCGGCTTCGCGGTGCCGCTGACCGTGCTGCCCGGACTGGCCGTGGCGGGCGCGCTGGTGACCGGCGCCGTCCAGGTGGCCCACGGGGAGCTGTCGGCCGGGACGCTGCTGGCGGTCATGGGGACGGCGGCGGCGCTGCGGCCCGCGGTCGAGCAGACCGGGGGGTTGCTGGCCGCCTGCCACGACGGCGCGGCCGCGGTGAACCGGTACGTCGAGGTGCTGGGGTCGGCCGTCGTCCCCGAGCCGTCCGCCGGGGTGCCGGAGGCGCACCGGGGGCCGGTCGAGCTGGTGTTCGCCGGAGTCTGCTTCCGGCACCCGGACGCGCCCGACCGGGTGTTGCTGCGGGACGTCGGCCTGCGGGTCGCGCCCGGGGAGACGCTGGCGGTGGTCGGGGCCACCGGGAGCGGCAAGTCGACCCTCGCCGCCCTGGCGGCGCGGCTGTACGAGCCGAGCGCCGGGCGCCTCACGCTCGGCGGTATCGACATGTCGGCTTTCTCCCGGGAGGAGACGACCGCCGCGGTGGCGGTCGCCTTCGACCAGCCCGTGCTGTTCTCCGGCACGATCGCCGACAACGTCCTCATGGGGGCGGACGCCGGTCCGGACGAGCTCGACCGCGCCCTGCGGGCCACTTGCGCCGACGTGTTCGTGGCCGGGCTCGCCGACGGTGTGCGGACCCGGGTCGGGGAGAACGGGATGTCGCTGTCCGGGGGTCAGCGGCAGCGGATCGCGCTGGCGCGGGTCCTGGTCCGGCGGCCCCGGCTCGTCGTCCTCGACGATCCGCTGTCGGCGCTGGACGCGGACACCGAGGCCCGGGTGCACCACGCGCTGCGGGAGGCGCTGGCCTCGACGACGGCCCTGGTCGTCGCCCACCGGCCCTCGACGGTGCTGCTGGCCGACCGGGTCGCGGTGCTGGACGCCGGGCGGGTGGTCGCGGTGGGTACGCACGAGGAACTGCTGCGGACCAGCCCCGCCTACCGCGTCCTGACGGCACCGGTCGAGCCGGCCGCCCGCCTCGGGGAGGCACGGTGACGCGCCCCGGGTTCGCAGGCGGGGCGGCCTGGCGCCTGCTCCGCTCGGCCCTCGGACCGGACGCCGGCCGGCTGCGGCCGGCCGTGGTCGTCGTCCTGCTCCAGCAGGCGGCGGCGCTCGCCGGGCCGGTGTTCGTCGCCCTCGCCGTCGACCGGGGGATCCCGGCGCTGCGCGGCGGCGACGCGGCGCCCCTCGTCGCCGTCGCCGCCGGGTGCGCGTGCTGCGCGGTGGCCGCCGGGCTGCTGCAGAGGGTGTTCGTCCGGCTGTCCGTCGGCGTCGGGCAGAACGTCGTGGCCGAGCTGCGGATACGGCTCTTCGCCCATCTCCAGGCGCAGAGCGTGGCGTTCCACGACGAGCACCACGCCGGAACGCTGGCCTCCCGGGCGTCCGGTGACGTCGAGACCGTCCGCGAGCTGTTCGAGAGCGGTGTCGACCAGATCGTCACCGCGGCGGTCTCCCTGGTGTACGTCTCCGTGGTGCTGCTGGTGCTGGACTGGCAGCTCGGCGCGGTCGCGCTGGCCGCGCTGCTCCCCGTCCACCGGACCATGCGCTCCTTCCGCAGGCGCTCGCTCGACGTCTACCACCGGCGCTCGACCGCGGCCGCCGCGGTGGCCGCCGACATGAGCGAGACCTTCGCCGGTATCCGCACCGTCCGTGCCTTCGGCCGGGAGACCGCCAACGAACGGCGCTTCGCACTGCTCAACCGGCGGCACCGGGAGGAGAACCGGCGGGCCCAGCTGGAGATGGCGCGCTACGTGACCTCCTCACGCCTGGTGGCCAACACCGCGGTGGCGGGCCTGGCGCTGTGGGGCGGCTACCGGGTGGCCGCCGGGACGCTGGCGCTGGGCAGCTACGCCGGGATCGTCCTCTGCCTGCGGGACCTCTACGACCGGCCGCTCCGGCTCGGCGGCGTCCTCGACGCCTACCAGGCAGCGACGGCCTCGCTGGGCAAGATCGCCGCGCTGCTGGCGGTCCGCCCGGACGTCGCGGAACCGGCCGAGCCCGTCCCGCTCCCCGCGCTCCCCGCCCACCGGACCGGCCGTCAGGTGCGCTACGAAGGGGTCCGCTTCGCCTATCCCGGCGGACCCGAGGTGCTCAGCGGCTTCACGCTCGACATCCCCGCGGGCCAGACGGTCGCGCTGGTCGGCGCCTCGGGCGGGGGGAAGTCCACGCTGGCCAAGCTGCTGGCGCGCTTCCACGACCCGACCGGCGGCCGGGTCCTCCTCGACGGGATCGACCTGCGCTCCCTCGCCGGCACCGACCTGCGCCGCGGGGTGGTCATGGTCCCGCAGGAGGGCTTCCTCTTCTCCGGCACCGTCGCCGACAACATCGCGCTGGCCCGTCCCGGGGCCACCCCGGAGGAGATCCGCCGGGCCGCCGAGGCTACCGGGGCGGACCGCTTCGTCGCTGCCCTCCCGGACGGTTACCGCACCGCGGTCGGCGACCGCGGCGGGCGCTTCTCGTCGGGCGAGCGCCAGCTCATCGCCCTGTCCCGGGTCTTCCTGGTGGACCCCGGCGTCATCGTGCTGGACGAGGCCACCGCGGCCCTCGACATCCCGGGCGAGCGCGCCGTGCGGGACGCGATGCGCGCGGTGTTCCGCGGCCGGACCGCGCTGGTCGTCGCCCACCGGCCCTCGACGGTCCGGGTCGCCGACCGGGTCGTGGTGCTCGCGGACGGCAGGGTCGTCGAGGACTGCGCCCCGGCCGAGCTGCGCGGATGGCCCGGCCCCCGCGAAGGACGGCAGGGGGATCCAGGGGTCAGGACGGGGTGACCTCGTCGCGGGAGTCGGTGGCCCAGAGGGTGTGGAAGGTGCCGGGACGGTCCACGCGGTGATAGGTGTGCGCGCCGAAGTAGTCGCGCTGGCCCTGGATGAGCGCCGCCGGGAGCCGCTCCGCCCGCAGGCTGTCGTAGTACGCGAGCGCGGCGGCGAAACCGGGCGTGGGCACGCCGAGTTCGGCGGCCGTGCTCACGACCCGCCGCCACGCGCTCTGGGCACCCCGCAGGGCGTCGGCGAAGTGCTCGTCCACGAGCAGCGTCGGCAGGTCGGGTCGGCCGTCGAAGGCCGCGCGGATCCGGTCCAGGAACGCCGCACGGATGATGCACCCCGCCCGCCAGATCGCCGCCACCCGGCCCTGGTCGATGTCCCAGCCGTACTCCGCGCTGCCCACCGCGATCTGGTGGAAGCCCTGCGCGTACGCGATGATCTTCGACGCGTACAGCGCCTGCTCGACGTCCTCCGCGAAGCGGTCGTACGCGGCGCTGTCCAGCGTCGTGGGCGTGGGACCGGGCAGGTCGCGCGCGGCGGCGCGCAGATCGGCGTGGCCGGAGACGGACCGCGCGAAGACGGCCTCGGCGATGCCGCTCACCGGCACGCCGAGGTCGAGCGCGGTCTGCACCGTCCAGCGCCCGGTGCCCTTCTGCTCCGCCTGGTCCAGCACGATGTCGACGAACGGCTTGCCGGTGTCCGCGTCGGTGTGGGCGAGCACCTGCGCGGTGATCTCGATGAGGTAGGAGTCCAGACGCCCCTGGTTCCAGCCGCGGAAGACCTCGGCGATACGGGCGGGCGGCAGATCCAGGGCGTGCCGCAGCAGGTCGTAGGACTCCGCGATGAGCTGCATGTCGGCGTACTCGATGCCGTTGTGCACCATCTTCACGAAGTGGCCGGCGCCGTCCGGGCCGATGTGGGCGACGCAGGGGGAGCCGTCGTCGGCCTTCGCGGCGATGGCCTCCAGCATGGGCGACAGCGCCGCGTACGACTCCGCCGAGCCGCCCGGCATGATGCTCGGGCCGTGCAGCGCGCCCTCCTCGCCGCCCGACACGCCCGTGCCGACGAAGTGGATGCCGCGCTCGCGCAGCGCCTGCTCACGGCGGCGGGTGTCCGCGAAGTGCGCGTTGCCCGCGTCCACGATGATGTCGCCGGGCTCCAGCAGCGCCGCGAACTCCTCGATGACCGCGTCCGTGGGCGCACCCGCCTTCACCATGGCGATGACGCGCCGCGGCCGCTCCAGCGAGGCGACGAACTCCTCGGGCGACTCCGCGGGCACGAAGGTGCCCTCGTCGCCGAACTCCTCCACGAGCGCGCGGGTACGGGACGCGGTGCGGTTGTGGACCGCGGTGACGTAGCCGTGCCGGGCGAGATTGCGCGCCAGGTTCCGGCCCATCACGGCCAGGCCCGTCACCCCGATCTGCGCCCTGCCCGCGCCCTTGCCGCCGCCCGCTGCCTGGTCCGTGGAGGCCATGGGTCCACCCTCTGCCGTCGTGCCCGATCCGCCGGGTCGCCGTCCGTCGTGTCGCTGACGTGCTCCTGCTCGCGATTATGGCGGACAAAACCTCCCGAACCGGCAAAGCCCGGCCGGAGACCGGGCCCGTACGGCTCAGCGCCCGGCGACCAGCAGGGTCTGCGCGATCCGGCCGCAGTCGCCCGAGACGTCGTGCAGTTCGCCGTGCGCGAGGCCCGACCCGCCGGGCGCGGCGGCCGTCGCCGAGCGCAGGCACAGCCACTCGCCGACCGGGTCGCGGTGCAGCAGCAGCGTGACGTCGGTGTTGATCACCAGGTCCTTGCGGTGATCCAGCTCGAAAGCCACGGCCCAGCTGCTGTCCGCGAGCGTCAGCGCCCGGATCAGCGGGGTGTCCTCCTCGCCCGCGACGAGCGGGACGAGCTGCCGCGCCCACACCGTGCCCGGTCCGGGCGTGTCGAACCCCGGCTCCGGCGTGCCGGGCGCGCCCGGCGGAAAACGCCACTCCATCGCCGACACGTAGCCGTCCAGATACGCGCCCGCCATCACCTGCTTCGGCTGCGGCCCAGGCACCGGCGGCACGGGCGGCACCGGGCTCAGCGCCGGGGTGTCCGCGGGGGCGGCCACCAGCCGCCACGCCCTGGCCAGCAGCACGGGTGTGCCGCCCGCGGTGATCCGGCCCTCCAGCAGTTCGGCGCGGCCGCCCGCGCGCACCGTACGGACCTCGACGTCCAGCTCGCCGACCGGCACGGGACGGGGCAGGTCGATCGTCACCCGGGCGATGCGGGTGCCCGGCCGGGCCTCGTGCCGTTCGAAGGCGCGGCCGATCAGGGCGGAGGGGGGTCCCGCGTGCTGGGCCTTCGGGCTCCAGGGCCCGGCGGTCCACGAGCTGCTCGCGTATCGGCTGCCGCCGAGCTTTTGGTAGAACGCCTCGCCGTCCATCCCTGCTCCCTCCCACTGGCGTGGGGCCGATCGTAGCGAGGGGGCCCCACGGCCCCGCCGGACCCCCTCCAGACCGCGCCTGCGCCCGCGGGGCGCCTCTCTCGCCGCCGCAGCTGCGGCGGGCAGCACCCGTTTTCCGGGTACGGCTGCAGGGGGCTGCGCCCGTTTTCTGGGTACGGCTGCGGCGGGCAGCACCCGTTTTTCAGGGGCGCGGGGAACTGCGCGGCCCGCCCCCACCGGCCGGTGGTCCGGATCGGACCGAAGAGACCCTTTGGGTCGGTATCCGACCCGCGCCCC
>NZ_JBSGHL010000101.1:0-14172 GCF_053604375.1 Streptomyces sp. NPDC004031
CACCTCGAATACCTCGGCCGCCTCGACGACCAGATCAAACTCCGCGGCCACCGCATCGAACCCGGCGAGATCGAAACCCACCTCCAAGGCCGCGGTGCCGTCGCCATCCACAACAACACCCTCGTCGCCTACACCGCAGGACCCCCCGACGACCTCCCCGCCACCCTCCACAAAACCCTCCCACCCCACCTCGTCCCCACCCTCTGGATCCAACTCGACACCCTCCCCCTCACCCCCGGCGGCAAACTCGACCGCAAAGCCCTCCCCACCCACACCCACACCCACCACACCACCACCCCACCCCGCACCGACGCCGAAACCCTCGTCGCAGACATCTACGCCGACATCCTCGACACCCACCCCATCGGCGCCCACGACGACTTCTTCACCCTCGGCGGACACAGCCTCCTCGCCGTCAAAACCATCGCCCGCATCCGCACCGCCACCGACATCGACCTCCCCCTCCGCACCCTCTTCGACCACCGCACCGTCGAAGCCGTCGCCCAAGCCCTCGAAAACGCACTCCTCACCGAACTCGACCAACTCACCGACGCAGAAGCCGACCAACTGCTCGGTGAGAGCGAGAGCATCCACGGAACGGACGGAACAGCATGAGCACCCCGGTGATCAAGGAACGCCTGGCCCAGCTCGTCGCGGAGTCCTCGGACGGCGCGATCACCGCCGGTCAGGCCCTGGCGAGCACGGCCCCGCTGTCCGACCTGGGCCTGTCGTCGCTGTCCCGGATGCGGCTGGTCGACGCGGTGGAGGACGAGTACGACGTCGAGATCGACCTCGACGGTGACGGCTGGGACCTGGTCGACAACCTCGACGCCCTCGCCGCGCACCTGGAGTCCCGGTGACCGAGGCGCCGCCCGCCCCGGCCACGGGCCGGCCCGCGCCGCCGCGCGTGACGTGGGAGCCGGTGCCGTTCACGGCCGACGGTGGCGAAGGGCCGCTCGCCTGGGGGCAGTTCCACATGTGGCACCCGTTGCTGCGCTACGGGGCGGCCTTCGCGACGCTGAGCCTGCGCCAGGTGATCACCCTGCCCGTACCCGGCCCCGACGTACCGCAGGCGCTCGCCGCGGTCCGGCGGCTCGTCGAGACCCACCAGGTGCTGCGCACCCGCTTCTCCGACCGCGCCGGGGAGCCGTGGCAGACCGCCGCCGCCGAGGGCACGCACCTGGTCGAGGTGTGCGAGCTGGGCGCGGACGCCGGGGCCGGGGCGCTCGCGGCGTTCGCGGAGCGGCGGACCCGCAAGCTCGCCGCCGAGCCCTTCCGGCACAGCCACGAATGGCCGGTGCGCTTCAGCCTGGTGTGCAGCGGCGGACGGGTGCGGGCGGTCGCCGTCGTGTGCTCGCACCTCACCTTCGACGGCTGGTCCGCCGACCTCGTCGGCACCGCGCTGCGCCGTCTGCTCGCCGGGGGCCGCGTCACCCCGCCGGAGTGGCAGCCGCTCGACCAGGCCGCGTACGAGCGGTCCGAGCGGGGTCTGCGCGACGACGCCCGCGCGATGCGGCACTTCCGGACGCGGCTCGCGGAGGTGCCCGACGCCGCGCCGCGTCCGCCGCACGCGCCCGCCTCCCCGCCGATCCAGCAGTGGTGGCTGACCTCCACCGCGCTCGCCGCGGGGTCCGTCGCCGTGGCCGAGCGCACCCGTACGTCCAGCTCCGCGGTGATGCTCACGCTCGCGGCGACCGCGCTGGCGGCGCTGCGCGGCCAGGACACGGTGCCGATGCTGCTCATCACCGGCAACCGGGTGACCGAGCGGCAGCAGCGCTACATGGCCGCGACCGCGCAGGACGGGCTGTACGTCCACGACGGCGGTACGGGCGGCACCCTGGACGACGCGGTCCGCGCGGTCTACCGCCGCTCGGCGACCTCCTACCTGCGGGCGTCCTTCCACCCGGCGTCGCTCGACGCCCTCACCGCCGAACTCGACGGGGCCCGCGCCCACCCGCTCGACCTCAGCGGCTACTTCAACGACGCCCGCCTCAGCCGCGACTGGCGGCTCCCGCCGGGACCGGGCCCGTACCCGCGGTCCGCGCGCGGTCCGGCGTTCGTCCGCGGCTACGACGTCAACGACATGGCCTTCTGCCTCGTTCTCGCGCAGCAGGGTGCGGACTGCCAGGTCTCGCTGCTGGCCGACACCCGGCTGGTGCCGGCCCCGGCGATCCCGGCGGTGCTCTCGGGCCTGGAGTCGGTCCTGTGCGAGGCCGCCACGGCGGACGTGCCGCTCGCGGCGATCCCCCCGGCCCTGGGCATCGGCTGAGCGCGGGCGGTGCCGGGGCCGCGCGTCCGCTCCCCGGTACCGCCCGGCTGCCCCGGCCGCCTGCACGTCGGCTCCCGGTCGTCCGCTCTTCTCCCGGCGCGCCATTCCCGGTCACATAAGTCACGTAATTATTACGGGTCTAGTCCAAACCAGGTCCCCCCTCGACCCGAGAAGCGAGACACAGACCCATGAACGCAAGACCGGACGTCTCCCGCCGGACCCTGCTCGGCGGCGCCGCCGCCACCGGTGTGCTGGCCGCCCTCCCGCTGAGCCTGCGCACCGCGCTCGCCGCGCCCGTGCGCCCCGGCCGGCTCGACGACATCCAGCACGTGGTGATCTTCATGCAGGAGAACCGCGCCTTCGACCACTACTACGGCACCATGCAGGGCGTCCGCGGCTTCGGCGACCGCGCCGCCGTACGCGGGGCCAACGGCAGGCCGGTCCTCCAGCAGCCCGACCCCTCCCGCCCCGAGGGCTGGCTCGCGCCCTTCGCGATGAACGCCGCCCACACCAACGCCTACCAGCAGGGCGCCCCCGCCTTCGGCTTCGGCGACTCGCTCAACGCCCGCAACGACGGCATCGCCGACGGCTACGTGACCCGGCGCGGCAGCGGCTGGCTCGGCCAGGGCTACTACGAGCCCGCGGACATGCCCTTCTACAACGCGCTCGCCTCGGTCTTCACCATCTGCGACAGCTACTACTGCTCGACGGAGACCTCCACCAACCCCAACCGCGAGCACTTCATGACCGGCACCAGCGGCGGCACGGTGCGCGACCAGGCGGTCATCGACAACTCCGAGCCCGGCTTCGAGTGGACGACCTACGCCGAACGCCTGGAGACCGCCGGGATCAGCTGGAAGACCTACCAGGCGCAGGAGAACTTCGACGACAACGCGCTCGCCTGGTTCACCACCTTCCGCAACGCCAAACCCGGCGACTCCCTCTACGAGCGCGGTATGAAGAAGGTCGGCGCCGTCGCCGACCAGGGCAACCCGTGGAAGATGGGCGACGCGCTGGTCGCGGCCTTCGCCGCCGACGTCACCGCGGACACGCTGCCGCAGGTGTCGTGGATCGTCGCGCCCGCCGCGCTGTCCGAGCACGCGAACTACGCGCCGCCGGACGGCGAGAACCTCACCGCCCGGCTGCTCGCGGCCCTCGCCGACAACCCCGAGGTCTTCGCCAAGACCGCCTTCATCCTCAACTACGACGAGCACGGCGGCTTCTTCGACCACCTGGTCTCCCCGCAGCCGCCGGTCACGCCGCAGCGCGGCCGCTCCACCGTCTCCACCGACGGCGAGGTCGTCGTCCGCGTCGCCAAGGGCTCCACCACGTACTACCGGCCCGTCAACCAGCAGGGCCAGTACCGCACCAAGGCCGCCGACGGCACCCTCGGCTGGTCCGACACGCTGCCCGCGGGCGAGACGCAGACCGGCGGGCCCTTCCCGCTGGGCCTGGGCATGCGCGTGCCGATGATCGTGGTCTCGCCGTGGACCCGCGGCGGCGCGGTCTGCTCGACGGTCTACGACCACACGTCCGTGCTGCAGTTCCTGGAGAAGCGGTTCGGCGTCCACGAGCCCAACATCAGCGACTGGCGCCGCGACATCACCGGCGACCTCACCGAGGTCTTCGACTTCAGCGGCCGCAACCCCGCCTGGCCGTACCTGCCGGACACCTCCGGCAACCGGCAGAAGGTCGTCGACTCCGGCACCCGCCCGGCCCCCACCGTGCCCGAGCCGCAGCTCCTCCCGGCGCAGCAGCGCGGCACCCGCACGTCCCGGCCGGTGCCCTACCACCTGACGCTGCGCCCCCGGCTGCACCGCGGCGAACTGACCCTGGACCTCGCCAACCACGGCCGCCAGGGCGCCGTCTTCCAGATCTACCCCGAACCCGGCACCGCCCCGCGGCACTACACCCTCTCCGCCGGGACGAAGCTCTCCGACACCCGCACCGTCGGCGAGACCGGCTACGACCTGCGCGTCCACGGCCCCGACGGGCAGCTGTGGCATCTGCGCGGGGACGCGGCGGGCGACGCCGAGGCCGTCGTGGAGGTCACCTCCGACGCCCGGCACGCCGAGGTGCACCTCACCAACCGCGCCAAGCAGGCCCGTACGTTCCTGGTCGGCGACCTCGCCTACGGCGGCGGGGTGCGCGAGGTGCGGGTCGGCGCGAAGAAGGACCACACCGTGCGGATCCAGCTGCCGCGCGAGGGCTGGTACGACCTCGCCGTGGGCATCGAGGGCGAACCGTACTTCCGGCGCCGCGCCGCGGGCCGCGTCCCGAGCAAGCTGCAGGGCGTCACCGACCCGGCGATGGGGCTGCCCGACGCCCTCGACGTCACCGTGACCCTGGCCGCCGCCTCCGCCACGATCGACGAGGCCGTCCTCGTCCCCGGCGGCACCGCCCGGATCGGCGTCGCGCTCACCGCCCGGGAGAAGGTCACCGCACTGGAGGCGGCACCCGTCGTCCCGGCCGGGTGGACGGTCCGCACGGTGACCGCCCCGCCCGCCTCGCTCGCCGCGGGCGCCACCGCGACGGCCGTCTACGACATCCAGCTCCCGGCCACCGTCACCGGCGGCGGCCACCGGCTGCTCGTCACCGCGAGCGGCCGGGCCGGACAGCGGTACGTGCTCGCCGACGGCGAGGTCACGGCCCGCACCGCGGTCTCCGTCACGGGCCACCTGCTCGGCGAGGACTTCGAATCGGTCGCCGGCAGCCTCCAGGAGTCCGGCGGCGTCCTCGGCTGGACCGCCACCGCCCCGGCGGGCTGGAAGGTCGTCAACGCCGCCGCCATGCCGCAGGGCACCCCGCGGCTCCAGGGCTGGACCTTCCACACGAAGCGCCTCTGGCAGACCGGGGGCCAGGACCGCGCCAACTTCTCCCGCGCGCTCGGCGTCGTCGCCGTCGCCGACCCCGACGACTGGGACGACACCGGCTCGCCCTCGGCGAAGGGCCGCTTCGACTCCTCGCTCGTCTCCCCCGCGGTCGCCCTCCCGGCGGGCGCGACCCGGCTCTACGTGTCCTTCGACTCCCACTACCGCCAGGAGGCCCCCCAGGAGGCGGAGCTGACCGCCGCGTTCGACGACGGCACCACCGTGCGCCTCCTGCACTACGCGGCTGCCGCCACCGGCACGGACAATCTCGGCCAGGACGCCGAGAACACGTATGTCGCCCGCGACACGGCGATTCCGTCCGCGGCCCGGTCCGTCACGCTGACGTGGCGCGTCTTCAACGCGGGCAACAACTGGTACTGGGCCCTCGACCACCTCCGCGCGGACACGTCGCCCCTCCCGACGTACTGACCCGCCCCCGCAGGGGCGCGTGGGGGCACCTCCCGGGCGGAGCCTGGGGGAGGACTGCGCGCTCAGCCACGACGGTGGCGCGGGTCGTCACCGGCCCGAAGGGGCAGTCGCTGTCGTTCCCGGACCACCGGCCGGTGGTGGGTTGCTCGCGCAGTTCCCCGCGCCCCTAAAAACGAGTGGCCCGCGCGGGAACGTCGCGCGGGCCGCCGTAAGGGGCAGCCCGGGGCGTGAGGGTGCCCCCCGGCGGGGGTCAGCGGCGGGTGAGGAGCCAGGGCTCGACCACGCCGAGGCCGCGCACCGGGCGGCGCCACATCGGCTGGAGGGCGAAGCGGTATTTCGCCGCGTCCGCGGCATCCGCCGCCTCCGCGTCGGCGTCCGCCTCGGACAGCGGCGCGTCGCCCGCCTCGCCCAGGGCCTCCGCGAAGTCGCCGTCGACCAGGACGGAGTCGCGCGGCGCTATCGAGGTGAGCCGGGAGGCGAGGTTGACCGTCGTACCGAACACGTCGCCCATCCGGGTGGTGACCGTGCCGAAGGCCATGCCGACGCGGAGCGCGGGCATCGTCTCGTCGCCGGTCATCGTCTCGATGAGGCGGATGCCGATCTCGGACGCGGTGCCGGGGTCGTCGGCGACGAAGAGCACCTCGTCGCCGAGGGTCTTGATGAGCCGCCCGCCGTACGCGGCGACCTGGTCGGCGGCGGTGGTCTCGAAGGCCTCGACGAGTTCGCCGAGCTCCTCCTCCTCCAGCCGCCGGGTGAGCCGGGTGAAGCCGACGAGGTCGGCGAAGCCGACGGCGAGCCGCCGGTCCACGGCCTCCTCGTCGTCGGACTGCACGACCCGGCTGGTGGCGGCCGCGACCTGGCGGCGCCACACGTAGATGAGGAATTCCTCCAGCTCCGGCAGCAGCAGCTCGACCAGCGGGTACGCGACCTCCGCGCGGGTCATGCCGGGCTCGGGCGGCTCGGTGAGGCCTTCGAGGAAGGAGTCGGTCTGCCAGTCGGCGAGCCGCGCGGTGGTCTGGCCGGTGGAGCGGGCCACCTGGATGGCCATGGACTCGCTCAGCAGGCCCGCCTCGACGAGGCCCGCGAGCCGCCGCAGCGCCAGTACGTCGGCCTCGGTCAGCGCCTTGGCCTGGCCGATGTCGGCGAAGCCCATGGCGCGCCAGAAGCGGGCGGCCAGGTCCATGGAGACGCCCGCGGTGCGCGCGGCCTGGAAGGGCGTGTAGCGGCGGGGCGCGCCGAGGATGAGCTGTTCGAGTCGCAGGGCGAGCGGGTGCTCGCCCGCCTCCGCGGCGGCCTCGCCCGCCCTGCCGTACGCGGCGGGCATCCCGTGCTCGCCGGGGGCGCGTACGGGTTCGGGCTCGGCGGACTCGACGACGAAGGTGCCGTCGTCCGCGGGGACGCCGGCCGACGCGGGCTGCTCGCCCTCGTCCGGTCCGGGCTCGCGGTCGCCGGGGTCGCGGTCGCCCGGCTCGCGGTCGCCCGTGTCGCCATCGCCGCGGGAGCCCGCGGCGCGGCCCGGCTCCGGAGCGGGGGGGCCCGGGTCGTCCGCGCTCACCGTACGGCCCCTGTGGAATCCCTGCGCACAGCCCTTCCGATCATCGAGACGACGCAGCGAGTCAACGATACGGCAGGTGTGCCGCAGCTCACTCTCACCGGGAGCCGGATCTCGCCGGTACGGCGGCGGGCGCGCGGCACGGTCACCGGGACGGCCGTCACCGGCGCGTCCCCGCACCCCCCGCAATGCCCCTCACCAGCCCGCACGGCCCGGCGCGCCCCCGCGCACTCCCACGCGGGGGCCCGCTCAGTCCGAGGGCCGCAGGTGCACCACGTCGCCGGCGCCGACGCCGTGCTCGCCCTCCGCCGTGGCGATGACGAGGCGGCCGTCGTCGTCGATGCCGACCGCCGTGCCGGACAGCTCGCGGTCGCCGGGGAGTTCCGCGCGGACCTGGCGGCCGAGGGTCGCGCAGCCCGCCGCGTAGGTCTGCCGCAGCCGGGAGGCGTCGGGGTCGCCGCCCGCGGTGCGCCAGGCCTCGTACCAGTCGGCGAGGGAGCGCAGGACGGCCCGCAGCAGCGGGTCGCGGTCGGTGGTGGCGGCGCCCGCGAGGGCGAGGGAGGCGGCGGTGGGGACGGGCAGCTCGTCCTCGCGCAGCGACACGTTGAGGCCGATGCCGATGACGACGCCGTTCTCGCCGGTGCGTTCGGCGAGGATGCCGCCCGCCTTGCGCTCGTCGCCGTCGAGGGTGAGCAGCAGGTCGTTGGGCCATTTGAGTGCCGTGTCGACGCCCGCGGTGCGTGACAGCGCGGTGGCGGTGGCGACCCCGGCGAGCAGCGGCAGCCAGCCCCAGCGGTCGACGGGCACGGGCTTGCCGAAGGCCCCGGCCGCACCCGGCCGGAGCAGGACGGAGAAGAACAGCCCGGAGCGCGGCGGGGCGCTCCACCGCCGGTCGAGGCGCCCGCGCCCGGACGTCTGCTCCTCGGCGACGAGCACCGCGCCCTCGGCGGCCCCGGCGGCGGCGCGCGCGGCGAGGTCGCTGTTGGTGGAGCCGGTGGCCTCGACGACGTCGAGCGAGGTCCACAGCGGGGAGCCGACGACGGCCCGGCGCAGCGCGGTCTCGTTGAGCGGCGGGCGGTCGAGGTCGGACCAGCGGCTTGTCGTCATGGGGCCCACACTACGAGCCCGCGGTGCCCGGACGGACGCCCGGGACACGCCGGGTGCGCCCGTGCCGCGGGGCGGCCCGCGGGGGCCGTGGTGGTGCAGTGTGGTGAACGCCGCAGTGCCCGTACCGGAGAGTCGCCGTTACGCTACCGAGCACAGCGTTACTGACCAGTTAAGAAGCAGCCGACGTCCGGGAGGCGTACGCGCCGTCCGGTACCCCGCCCGTACCCCCGCCCGCACCCCAGTGAGCCGCCGCGAGCAGCCCAGAGCAGGAGAGCCGCCGAGCCATGGCCGAGCCGGACTACGACATCCACACCACCGCGGGCAAGCTCGCGGACCTGCGTCACCGTATCGAGGCGGCGGCGCACGCGGGCTCCCAGCGCGCGGTCGAGAAGCAGCACGCCAAGGGCAAGCTGACCGCCCGCGAGCGGATCGAACTCCTGCTGGACGACGGTTCGTTCACGGAGCTGGACGAGCTGGCGCGGCACCGCTCCACGAACTTCGGCCTGGAGGCCAACCGCCCCTACGGGGACGGTGTGGTGACCGGCTACGGCACCGTCGAGGGCCGCCCGGTCGCGGTCTTCTCGCAGGACTTCACGGTCTTCGGCGGGGCGCTCGGCGAGGTCTTCGGCGAGAAGATCGTCAAGGTCATGGACTTCGCGCTGAAGACCGGCTGCCCGGTCATCGGCATCAACGACTCCGGCGGCGCCCGGATCCAGGAGGGCGTGGTCTCGCTCGGCCTGTACGGCGAGATCTTCCGCCGCAACACCCTTGCCTCCGGGGTGATTCCGCAGATCAGCCTGATCACCGGGCCGTGCGCGGGCGGCGCGGTGTACTCCCCCGCGATCACCGACTTCGTGGTGATGGTGGACCAGACGTCGCACATGTTCATCACGGGCCCGGACGTCATCAAGACGGTCACCGGCGAGGACGTCGGCATGGAGGAGCTGGGCGGCGCGCGCACCCACAACTCCACGTCCGGCAACGCCCATCACCTGGCCGCGGACGAGAAGGACGCCTTCGAGTACGTCAAGGCGCTGCTGTCCTACCTGCCGGGCAACAACCTGGAGGAGCCGCCCGCCTTCGCCACCGAGGCCGAACTCGCCGTCACGGACGCGGATCTGGAACTGGACACGCTGATCCCGGACTCGGCGAACCAGCCGTACGACATGCACAAGGTCATCGAACACATCGTGGACGACGGGGAGTTCCTGGAGACGCAGGCGCTCTACGCCCAGAACGTGGTGACCGGTTTCGGCCGGGTCGAGGGCCGCCCGGTCGGCGTGGTCGCCAACCAGCCGCTGCACTTCGCCGGGTGCCTGGACATCAAGGCGTCGGAGAAGGCCGCGCGTTTCGTGCGCACCTGCGACGCGTTCAACATCCCGGTGCTGACCTTCGTGGACGTCCCCGGCTTCCTGCCCGGCACGAGCCAGGAGTGGGACGGCATCATCCGCCGCGGCGCCAAGCTCATCTACGCCTACGCAGAGGCGACCGTCCCGCTCATCACCATCGTGACGCGCAAGGCGTACGGCGGCGCGTACGACGTCATGGGCTCCAAGCACCTGGGCGCGGACCTCAACCTGGCCTGGCCGACCGCGCAGATCGCGGTGATGGGCGCGCAGGGCGCGGTCAACATCCTGCACCGGCGCACGCTCGCGGAGGCCGGCAGCCCGGAGGAGGCCGACGAGCTGCGGGCCCGGCTGATCGCGGACTACGAGGACACCCTGCTCAACCCGTACATCGCCGCCGAGCGCGGCTACATGGACGCGGTGATCGCGCCCTCGCAGACCCGGGTGCAGCTGGTCAAGGCGCTGCGGACGCTGCGCAACAAGCGCGAGAGCCTGCCGCCGAAGAAGCACGGCAACATCCCGCTGTAGCGGGTCGGGGCAGGGCAGGGGCAGGGCAGGAGCCGGGGAAGGGAGTTCAGCGGTGGTCGAGATCAAGGTGGAACGCGGGCGGCCGACGCCGGAGGAGCTGGCGGCCGTCGTGGCGCTGGTCCAGGCGCGGGCCGCGGCGGCCGGGGCGGAGGAGCCCGAGGCGCCCGCCGCCCGGCGGTCCGGCTGGTCGGCGCCGGAGCGCACCGTGCCGCGCGCCCTGCCCCGCCCTGCGCCGGGCGCGTGGCGGGCGTCGGCCTGGCCCTCCTGAGCCGGGGCGGCGCCGGGGCCATGGCCGGAACGGGCCATGCCGAGCGGGCCGTTCCGCTTGAGTACGCGTACTCAGGCGCCGCGCCCGCCCCGCGAGCACCCTGGTGGGCATGCTCTGGCCCGACGATCAACGACGCGACGAACCGTCCGAGGACACCCGGGAGGCGCTGCGCAAGCTGCGCCGCGCGATGGTGGTGGCCGCGCTCGTCGCGGCGCTGCTGATGGTGATCGCGACGCTGCGGGTGTGAGCGGCCCCCGGGTACGAGCCGCCGGGTACGGGGCTGCCGGTCCGGTCGTGGGGCCGGTCCGGTCGTGGGGCCGCGCCTACGATGGGGCGATGACCTCGCCGACCCCGCCCCGCCGCGTGCTCGTTCTCGCGTCCGCCTCCCCCGCCCGCCTCGGCCTGCTCAAGCAGGCGGGCTTCGACCCCCGGGTGGTGGTCAGCGGGGTGGACGAGAAGGCGATCCACGCCGACAGCCCCGCCGAACTGGCGCGCGTGCTGGCCGAGGCGAAGGCCGCGGCGGTCGCGGGCGGCGGCATGCTCGACGCGGACGGCGGCGAGCTGGTCGTCGGCTGCGACTCCGTCCTGGAGCTGGACGGCCAGGCGCTCGGCAAGCCCGCGGACTCCGCGGAGGCCACCGCCCGCTGGCAGGCGATGCGCGGCCGCGCCGGGGTGCTGCAGACCGGCCACTGCGTCATCGACCGGGCCACCGGCCGCCAGGTGTCCGCGACGGCATCGACGACCGTGCGCTTCGGCCGTCCGGACGACGCGGAGATCGCCGCCTACGTGGCGAGCGGCGAACCGCTGCACGTCGCGGGCGCCTTCACGCTCGACGGGCGGTCCGCGCCCTTCGTCGAGGGCATCGACGGCGACCCGGGCAACGTCATCGGGCTGTCCCTGCCGCTGCTGCGCGGCCTGCTGGGCGAGCTGGGAGTGCGCGTCACCGACCTGTGGGTGTAGGCCCCGCGGTCCGTCCGGCGTCCGTCCCCGCTCAGGACCGGCTCAGTGCCCGCTCAGGACCCGCTCAGGGCCCGGCGGACGGCAGCGGCGCGCCCGGCGGTGCCGCGGGCGGCGGGTTCTGCGGCGCGGAGCCGCCTCCCGTGCCGCCGGGGCCGCCCGCGCCGCCGCGCGCTTCCCGGGCGCTCTCGGGCGCGTAGAGCAGCAGAGTGCCGACGAGCAGGCCGAGGACGACCATGAGCGCGGCGAAGGCGAGCCAGCCCACCAGGCCGACGACGATCGCGCCGAGCACCCCGTGGACCACCGCGCAGACGATGAGCACGATCCGCGTGAGCAGCGGCGCGGGCTCCTGGCGTACCGCGACACGGGCCGTCAGGAAGGCGCACAGCAGCAGGAAGAGGGCGAAGATCCCGCCCGCGACCCACGAGCCGACGGCCATCCCGTCCGGGTCGAGGCCGGCCAGCGACATGTCCTGGTGGCGTACGGCCAGGCCGAGCACCCAGTTCACGAAGGCGACCCCGAGTGCTTCGAGCACCAGGACCACCGCTGTGGCCACGGCTATCCCTCTGCGCACCCTGTCCCCCCTCCGACGCCCGTCCATGGGGTCGCAGGCTACTCACGGGTAAGAGGGCGGGCAAGGGTCGTGACAGGCGTTCGGGCCACCGGTGCGCAACCGTGACCGCCGTCCGGGGGGCGGCGGCCGGGCGACCGGGGTCCGGGGGCGCCTCCGGCGGCGCGCCGTCACCCGTCAGGACGGACCCGGCCGCAAACTTTCCGCGGACTCTTCGTGGGATTCCCACAAAGAAGCGTCAACTCCATGCACCGACTCCGAGCGAGATTCGACCCGCGCCCGGTAGAGCGGGACATGGGCGGGAGCAGGGCCGTACCGTGGACTGAGCTGGAGTTCACGGGGTGCGGTGATTCACGGATCACCCTCCGTGTGGGCAAGCTCACGTGCAGGGGTGCCTCGGCATCGAGTGTGGCCAGTACCTAAACTCGGCTTGTTTCATGGAGGGAGCCATCGTGCGCAAGGTGCTCATCGCCAACCGCGGTGAAATCGCAGTACGCGTCGCCCGTGCCTGCCGGGATGCCGGGATCGCCAGCGTAGCCGTCTACGCGGACCCCGACCGGGACGCGCTGCATGTCCGCGCGGCCGACGAGGCGTACGCACTGGGCGGCGACACACCGGCCACCAGCTATCTGGACATCGCGAAGGTGCTCAAGGCGGCGGCCGAGTCGGGTGCGGACGCCGTGCACCCCGGCTACGGCTTCCTGTCGGAGAACGCCGAGTTCGCGCAGGCCGTGCTGGACGCCGGGCTGAACTGGATCGGCCCGCCGCCGCAGGCCATCCGCGACCTGGGCGACAAGGTCGCGGCACGTCATATCGCCCAGCGGGCCGGTGCCCCGCTCGTCGCGGGCACGCCCGACCCGGTGTCGGGCGCCGAAGAGGTCGTGGCCTTCGCGAAGGAGCACGGCCTGCCGATCGCCATCAAGGCCGCCTTCGGCGGCGGCGGACGCGGCCTGAAGGTCGCCCGCACGCTGGAGGAGGTCCCGGAGCTGTACGACTCGGCGGTGCGCGAGGCGGTCGCCGCCTTCGGGCGCGGCGAGTGCTTCGTGGAGCGCTACCTGGACCGGCCGCGGCACGTCGAGACGCAGTGCCTGGCCGACAAGCACGGCAACGTGGTGGTCGTCTCCACCCGTGACTGCTCGTTGCAGCGCCGCCACCAGAAGCTCGTCGAGGAGGCCCCGGCGCCGTACCTGACGCCGGAGCAGAACGCACAGCTGTACGCCGCCTCGAAGGCGATCCTGCGCGAGGCGAAGTACGAAGGTGCGGGAACCTGCGAATTCCTCGTCGGCCAGGACGGCACGATCTCCTTCCTGGAGGTCAACACCCGGCTCCAGGTCGAGCACCCGGTCACCGAGGAGGTCTCGGGGCTGGACCTGGTGCGCGAGATGTTCCGGATCGCCGACGGCGAGGAGCTCGGCTACGACGACCCGCCGCTGCGCGGGCACTCCTTCGAGTTCCGGATCAACGGCGAGGACCCGGGCCGGGGCTTCCTGCCCGCGCCCGGCACGGTGACGAAGTTCGTCGCCCCGTCCGGCCCGGGTGTGCGGCTGGACGCGGGTGTGGAGTCCGGCAGCGTCATCGGCCCGGCGTGGGACTCGCTGCTGGCCAAGCTCGTGGTGACCGGCGCGACGCGTGAGCAGGCCCTCCAGCGGGCGGCCCGCGCGCTGGACGAGTTCCAGGTGGAGGGCATGGCCACGGCCCTGACCTTCCACCGTGTGGTCGTCCGGGACCCGGCGTTCGCGCCGCCGAAGGGCCCCTTCACCGTCCACACGCGGTGGATCGAGACCGAGTTCGTCAACACGATCCCGCCCTTCGCGGGCGGGCCCGCGGACGATGACGAGGCGCAGGGCCCGCGCGAGACGGTCGTCGTCGAGGTGGGCGGCAAGCGCCTGGAGGTGTCGCTCCCGGCGTCGCTCGGCATGACCCTGGCCCGCACCGGGCTGGCCGCGGGCGCCAAGCCCAAGCGGCGCGCCACCCAGCGCGCGTCGGCGGCGGTGTCCGGCGACTCGCTGCCCTCGCCCATGCAGGGCACCATCGTCAAGGTCGCGGTCGAGGAGAACCAGCAGGTCACCGAGGGCGACCTGATCGTCGTCCTGGAGGCCATGAAGATGGAGCAGCCGCTCAACGCGCACCGCTCCGGCACGATCATCGGCCTGAAGGCCGAGGTCGGCGCCTCGGTGTCGTCGGGCGCGGTCATCTGCGAGATCAAGGACTGACACGACTGACACGGCCGCAGGCCGTCGGTCACGCGCGCGGCGCGGCCTCCCGTCCGGGAGGC